>JAEZAD010000156.1 GCA_023430565.1 Verrucomicrobiota bacterium | reverse complement strand
GGCGCCAGCGGTCGGCGCGGAGTTTCATCGCGCGGAGGTAACGCGGGACGTGCGTGAGTTGTGGATACGGAATGCGGAGGAGGAAGTCGGAAGGGAGAAGCGCGGCGAGGTCGCGGTCGAGGTGGGGATAGGGTTGCGGGTGGACGAGGAGCGACTGGCGGAGCGTGAGGATTTCGCGGAGGACGTCCGTGAGGCGGGGGATGAGACCGCGGAGGTCGGATTTGGCGGAGGCGAGCGCGTGCTCGAAGGCGGAGGTGGTGAGGAGGGTAGCGGGGGCGGAGCGTTGTTCGGCCACTCGCTCACGCTCGTAGCTACGAATTCGGGAGGGGGCGGTGAGCCAGCGGCGGAAGGATTGGAAGGCGTGGGATTGGAGTTGGTCGAGGGGGGCGAGGGTGGAGGTGAGCGGGCCGAGTTCGCGGAGGGCGCGCAGGTCGCGTTCCAGCCAGGCGAGATCGCGGCTGAGGTTGAGCTCGAGGAGGCGTGCGAGGGCGGGCGGGGTTTGGGCGGCGGCTTCGTCGGCGGTTTTGAAGAGGCGGAGGGCGATGCCGTTGGATTCAACGGTGAGGGCGGGAAAGGCGTGGAGGGGGACGCCGGCGTTTTCGGAGATGACGAGGCGGTCGGGGATGTCGCCGAAGACCCAGGTGGAGGACGGAGGTTTTTCGTGGTTCGCGCGAGCGTTGCGCCAGAAGGGAGGTTCGGCGGGGGCGGATTTCTTTTGGGTGGGTTGCGGAGCGGAGGCGTCGGGGGACTTGCCGGCGGCGAGCGCGTCGAGCGCGGCACGGATTTCGGGGAGGTTGCGGCTGGCGACGATTTCGCGGCCGTGGTCGTCGGTCACGCGGACCCGGACGCGCAGGTGTTCGGGGAGAGGTTTGGAGGCCCAGGCAGCGGGATCGATGGCGACGCGGAAGCGCTCGGAGATACTCCAGGCGAGGGCTTCGGTGAGCGATTCGCGACGGGCGGTGAGGCGGTCGCGCTGGGCGATTTGGGCGGTGAGGGATTTGGCAGTCTCGGCGAGAGGGACGAAGGCGCGGCGGAGTTCTTTCGGAAGGGCGCGGAGATAGTGTTCGATTTTCTGTTCGAGGTGGCCCGGGACGGCGAAGTCGAGGTCGGCCTGGCGGAGTGTGGCGGCGTCGCGGAGCGGAATGTCGAGCGTGACGCCGTCGTTGGGCTGGCCGGGTTTGTAGACGTAGTTGAGCGGGATGGCGCGGTTTTCGAGCGGGAGTTCGGCAGGGTATTCGGCGGCGTCGGTTGCAGCTGTATCCGGATTATGGAGATCTTCGGGGTTTAGTTTGAGGAAGTCGGGATCGGTGGTGCGACGGACGAGGGAGACGAGTTCGGCGACCGAACTCGTCGGAGCTGGGAGATCGGAGATGGGAGATGGGGAAGAGGCGAGCGGGAGGAGGTGGTGGGCGTAGAAATTGTAGAGGGCTTCGTCGAGGTTGAGGTAGCCGGTGTCGCGGGTGCGGGTGAGGAGGGCTTCGACGTTCTCGCGGACCTGGCGGTTGTGGGTGAGGAAATCGAGGGGGAAGGTGACGGTGTCGGCGACGAGGGCTTCGCGGATGAAGATCTCGGTGGCGTGGGCGGGGTCGATTTTGCCGTAGCCGACGGAGCGGGTTTCGAGTTCGAGGCCGTAGAGGCGCGTGCGCTGTTTCACCATGACGCGGCCGGCATCGACGTTCCAGAACGGCTCGCTGTGAGAAATGCGGACGATGTGTGCGCCGAGGTCGAGGGCCCAGGCGGGATCGAGGCGGGCGCAGGTGCGGGCGTAGAGACGGGAGGTTTCGACGATTTCGGAGGCGATGATCCAACGCGGCGCGCGACGCGCCGCGTTGGAGTTGAGAGTTGAGGGTTGAGGGTTGAGAGGACTTTTGCGGGGCGCTTCGCGCTGGTGGAGGACGGAGCCGGGGAAGAGGGTGACGCGGCGATCGTGCGTGGCTTTGTAGAGGCCGGATTGTTCGTCGAAATGCGCGATGTTGCCGAGGAGGCCGGCGAGGATGGCGCGGTGGATGGCGCGATAGCCGGGGGTGTTGAAGGCGAGATCGGAGTTCGGAGAGCGGAGTTCGGAGTTCGGGTTTTGGCCGTCGAAGACGGAGGTGAGGCGGAAGTCGTCGCGGTCGCGAAGGGTGTCGAGGAGTTGGGCGTGGATGTCGCGCCATTCGCGCATGCGCGTGTAGCTGAGGAAGTGGTCGCGGCAGAAGCGGCGGAGTCTGGCCTGGGAGAGGTTTTCGAACTCGTCGTGGTAGGTTTCCCAGATGTTGAGGAGCGTGAGGAAATCGGAATCGGGATGGCGGAAGCGGCGGTGGGCGGCGTCGGCTTGGGCTTGTTTGTCGAGGGGGCGTTCGCGGGGATCTTGGATCGACAGGCCGGCGGCGATGATGAGGACCTCGCGGAGGGCGCGTTCGGTGCGGGCCTGGAGGATCATGCGGCCGACGGTGGGGTCGACGGGGAGGCGGGCCAACTCACGCCCCAAGGGCGTGAGTTGGGGGGCGAGGGGCGGGGGGCTTGGGGCGAGGGGAGCAGGACGGGTGGGCCTCTCGCCTGTCGTCTCGAGCCTCTCGTCCGCGATCGCGCCCAGCTCTTCGAGGAGGGCGTAGCCGGCGCGGATGGATTTCGCGGCCGGCATGTTGATGAAGGGGAAACGCTCGATGTCGCCGAGACCGAAGGCCTTCAGGCGGAGGATGACGTCGGCGAGATTGGCGCGCTGGATTTCGGGCTGGGTGAAGCGCGGGCGCTCGAGGTAATCGGATTCCGAATACAGGCGGATGCAGACGCCGTCGGCGACGCGGCCGGCGCGGCCTTTGCGCTGGTCGGCGGAGGATTGGGCGATGGGCTCGATGGGGAGGCGGCGGGTGCGGGCCTGGGGCGAGTAGCGGCTGATGCGGGCGAGGCCGGTGTCGATGACGAAGCGGATGCCGGGGATCGTGAGGGAGGTTTCGGCGATGTTGGTCGCGAGGATGATTTTCCGGTGCTGCGACGGGGCGAAGACGCGTTGTTGTTCGGCGTTGGAGAGGCGGCCGAAGAGCGGGACGACGTCGCAGCGTCCGAAGCGGCGGCCGTCGAGGAGGTCGGTGAGCTCGCGGATGTCGCGTTCGCTGGGGAGGAAGACGAGGACGTCGCCGGAGGAGCTGTCGTGCAGGATGCGTTCGACGGCTTCGACGCAGCCGTCGATGTAGTGGAGGGCTTCCGCCTTCGCCGAGGCTTCGGCGGACGGGTCCGCTTCGTCGGCATTTTCGTCGTTTTCCTGGTAGTCGCGGCCGAGCTGGTCGAGAGGGGCGTAGATGACTTCGACGGGGAAGGTGCGGCCCTCGACCTGGATGACGGGAGCGTCGTCGAAGGCGGCGCTGAAGGCGGCGGTGTCGATCGTGGCGGACGTGATGACGATCTTCAGCTCGGGGCGTTTGTAGCGGAGCGTGCGGAGGTGACCGAGGAGGAAGTCGATGTTGAGCGAACGCTCGTGGGCCTCGTCGATGATGAGGGTGTCGTATTCGCGAAGGAGCGGGTCGCCCTGGACTTCGGCCAGGAGCATGCCGTCGGTGAGGAATTTAACGAGGGTGTCGCGGGAGGTGTGGTCGTGGAAGCGGACCTTGCAGCCGACCTGGCGGCCCCAGGGGACGTTGAGTTCGTCGGCGACGCGGCGGGAGACAGAGAGGGCGGCGACGCGGCGAGGTTGGGTGCAGGCGATGCGGCCTTGGGTGCCGCGGCCGGCGGCGAGGCAGAGTTTGGGGATTTGGGTGGTTTTGCCGGAGCCGGTTTCGCCGGCGAGGATGAGGACGGGGTGGGCCTGGAGGGCGGCGGTGATTTCCTCGGCGCGCGCGGAGATGGGGAGTTCGGGTGGGAACTCGAGGCGGAAGGGAAAGGAATTGGTGGAAGGAGGCGGCACGAACTTTGGGTTTGTCATTCCGGGCCAAGCGGCGAATCCAGAACGGCTCTGTGAGTGACAACCAAGTGAAACGTGGCGTCAATGTGTGCGCGGTGGAGGGGCCGATTGCGGGTGCTGGTGGCTATGCAAGAATGAGGGAGCCACTCGCCGGCGCTCGCGGCTACGGAAGGACGAGAGAGCCACTCGCTGGCGCTCGCGGCTACGGGGAGGGTGGGAAATGAAGGCGCCGCCGTTGCTGCCGGAGGAGGCGTATTATCGGACGGTGCGCGTGGCGAACGTGGATGGGATTTGCGTAATGGCGATCGCGGGGATGCTGGCGTTGGCGGCGGCGTCGGGGGGCGACTGGCTGGGGGCGGGAATCGGATTGGCGGTCGCGGGGGCGGGGGCGATCGAACTTCACGGCGTGGGTTTATTGCGGGCGGGACATGCGCGGGGGATGAACTGGTTGATCGCGAGCCAGCCGTATTTGTGTGCGGTGCTGCTGGGGTATTGCGCGTGGCGGTTATCGGCGCCGGATCTGGGGGCGTTGCAGGCGGCGATGACGAGCGAGTTGCGGGCGGCGATCGCGGAGACGGGGCGGAGCGAGGAGGAGTTTTTGGGCTTTGCGTATCGGATGACGTATGCGGCGGTGGCGGTGGGGACGCTGGCTTATCAAGGTGCGATGACGGCGTATTATGTGCGGAGGAAGGCGGCGGTGGTGGAGGCGGTGGACGCGGATGATGCGGCGGAGGAGAGTTATGACGCGTAAATGGAGTGAAGAAATGACGTCGGCTCGCTGGTGCTCGCCGCTACGGCGGGTGTGGGCGGCGTGGATGTTTCTAACGCTGGCGGCGGTGGCGGGGGCGCGTCCGTTTATCGTGCTGGTGTATAACGTGGAGAATCTTTTCGACGCGGATGGGGTGGCGGCGTTCGAGGATTATCATCCGGCGCGGTATTCGCGGGCGCACGTGCTGACGAAGCTGCGGAATGTGACGGAGATCGTGGCGCAGTTCGAAGGCGGGCGCGGACCGGATGTGATCCTGTTTCAGGAGATCGAGGCGGATCAGACGCCGGGAAAGACGGCGCCGGAGTATGAGGCGATGTTGAAGAGGTATGCGGGCGTGAAGCTCGAGGAGATGCTCGGCGCGAAGTTCGACGAGGCGGTGGCGGATTGGCCGGCGGAGGCGTTGTTGTTGAAGGCCTTCGAGGAGCGGGGGCTGACGGGTTACGAGGTGATCGCGGCGGAAAATGTGCGCGGGGCGGGGAGCCGGAATCCGCTGGGTCAGAAGTGCGTGACGTTTACGCGGTTTCCCGTGAAGGACGCGCGGTCGCATCCGACGCTGGATGCGCGGGCGATTCTGGAGGTGCAGGTGGAGGTGGAGGGCGCGACGGTGTATTTGTTCAACAATCACTGGAAGTCGGGCGCGGGCGACGCGGAGACGGAGAAGGCGCGGGTGGAGAATGCACGGACGCTGCGGGGGCGGTTGGAGGAGATTTTGAAGGCGGATCGGAATGCGGACGTGATCGTGGGCGGCGACTTCAATTCGCATTACAACCAGAAGCGACGGTATCCGAAAATGGGAGACACGGGGATCAACGACGTGCTCGGGTCGCAGGGCAACGAGCTGGCGGTGCGCGGGGAGCGGCGGGATCTTTACAATCTATGGTTCGAGCTGCCGGCGGAGGAGCGCGGGAGCGACACGTATCAGGGCGAGTGGGGGACGTTGATGCAGCTGATGGTGTCGCGGGGGCTCTACGATTATCGCGGCGTGCAGTATGTGGATAATTCGTTTGGGGTGGCGAAGGTGCCGGGTTTGAACGTGGACGCGAAAGGTTTGCCGGTGCGGTGGACGTTTCTGGGCGAGACGGGGGCGGGGTTTTCGGACCACTTCCCGATCTATGCGAAATTCGTGATGGTGAAGGACGGACGGACGGATCGTTGGGTGGCGCTGCGGAATGCGTCGACGGAGCGGAGCATCGAGGCGGAGGCGCGGCGGATCGATTATGGCAAGATCGAGGTGGAGAAAGTGGCGTTGCGGGCGGAACAGTTGGGCGAAGGGGCGAAGCTGCGCGTGCCGGGAAATCTGGGGAAGATCGTGCGGGTGGAGGGGAACGTGGGGCCGGGGAAGCGGTTGACGGTGAGTTTCCTGGGAGACGTTTACGACGTGTGGAGTTTCGATGCGACGCTGCGCGACAAGCTGCGGGCGGAGTATGAGGAAGGGGAGACGATGCGTTTTTATGGGGAACTCGGGCAGCATCGGGAGCGGTGGCAGTTTGTGATTCACGATGCGGCGTGGGTGCGGTGAATTCACGCTGTGGATCTCGAAGGCCGGAAGTCGTGCTCGTGATCGTAAACGTGCTCGTGATCGGGCGGTTTTTCTCGAGCGCGAGCAAGAGCACGAGGCACGAGCACGAGGATTTGTGAGAACGGGTTTGTTTTTGGAGGAGGGAACGGAGAGAACGAGGGATTCATGTTGAAGGTTTACACGTTGAAGCAGTGCAGCACGTGCAAGGACGCGACGAAATGGTTGCGGGGCCGCGGTGTGGACTTCGAGGAGAAGGCGATTCGCGAGACGCCGCCGACGTTGAAGGAGTTGAAGGCGATGCTGGTGGCTTACGACGGGCAGTTGCGGCGGCTGTTCAACACGTCGGGGATCGAGTATCGGGCGCAGAAACTCGCGGAGAAATTGCCGGGTTTGACTGAGGGCGAGGCGCTGAAACTGCTGGCGGGGAATGGGAGTTTGGTGAAGCGGCCGTTTGTGATTGGGAACGGGGTGGCGGTGGTGGGCTTTGACGAGGAGCGCTGGGCGGAGGTGTTGAAAGGGAAGAAACGATGAGTGCGGACGCGGAGAATCCGTTGGAGCGGACGTTGAAATGGCTGGCGACGAACGCGGGCTTTCCGGCGCGGAGACTGGAGGCGGGCGCGGAGGCGTTGTTGTGCGTGGGGATGCTGGCGGAGGCGCAGGAGAAGGCGGAGAACGCGCGGTTTTTGATCGAGCGGCGGGATGGGGCGAAGGACGCGGCGTTGCGGGCGCATGCGGCGCGGCGGTCGCTGGTTCACTACAAATGCGATAATAGCGCGAAGGTGTAGCCACCGCCTCCCGGAGGGAGGCGGAAGATCCAAGTTCCAAGATCCAAGCTCCAGAGAAGATCCAATTCTCAAGGGCCAATGGGGGGCGGGTGTGGTGTTTGGAGGTTGAGGTTTCTCTGGAGCTTGGATCTTGGAGCTTGGTGCTTTCTAGTGGCGGTTGTAACTTTCCGGTGGGTTCGGGGTTTTGAGGAAACTCTCCTATGAAAATGCACCCCTTGTTTCTGGCGGCCGGCTTGCTGGCCTTGGTTCCCGTTTCGGCGTTCGCGAAAATCGAGCGCGTGGTCGAGAAGACCTTTTCCGTGAAGCCTGGCGGGTCGTTGACGGTGGAAACGGAGGGCGGGAATGTGCGGGTCGAGACGGGGGACGATACGACGGTGAAGGTGGTGGCGCGGCAGACGATTCGCGCGAGTTCGGAGCGGGAGGCGGACGAGTTGCTGGAGCGGTTGGATATGTCGATCGAGCAAAGCGGGAACGACGTGGCGGTGCGGGCCAAATACGAGCGGATGCGCTGGGGGCGAAATCCGGTGAACGTGGATTTCACGGTGACGGTGCCGGCGCGTTATGATGTCGACCTGCGGACCTCGGGAGGTGATGTGCGCGTGGGAGATTTGGACGGCAAGGTGCGGGCGCGGACGTCGGGCGGAAACGTGGTGCTGGGCAAGATGAGCGGTCCGGTGGACGCGCACACCTCGGGCGGAAATGTGAGTTTGGTGGAAGGCGTGGGCCGCGTTTCACTGGGGACTTCGGGCGGGAACATCCGCGTGGAACGCTCGGTGGGTGAGACGGATTTGGATACGTCGGGCGGAGATATCGAGGTGAAGTCGGTGGAAGGAACGCTGCGGGCGGAGACGAGCGGCGGAAATGTGACGGCGGGGATCGTGGGGGCGTTGAAAGGGGATTGTGTGCTGGATACGTCGGGCGGGCGGGTGAAGGCGACGGTGGACGAATCGGCGGCGTTCACGCTGGACGCATCGACGAGCGGCGGCGACGTGCGGGCGGAAGGGCTGACGATCACGATCAGCGGCGGCGGGATCGGGAAGAGCAAATTATCGGGGAAGGTGAATGGGGGCGGGCCGTTGTTGAAGCTGCATTCGAGCGGCGGGGATATTGTGATCGAGACGCGGTAGGAGGGCGTCTCGGTCGGCGGAACGGGTTGCGCGGCGAGCGCGCAACCTACGGGGCGTGACAAGGGGCGGACGTGGGGTTTGGGTGGGAGGATGACGAACGAGGAAGCGTATGCGGAACTGGTGGGGCGGTTGCGGCGTATCCAGATTTTGGGGAGCGTGGGGGAACTGCTCGGGTGGGACGAGCAGGTGAATCTGCCGGCGGGGAGCGCGGAGCAGCGCGCGGAGCAGCATGCGGCGATGGCGGAGATCGTGCATAGGGCGGGGAGCGACCCGAGGGTGGGGGAGTTGTTGGAGGTTTTGGAGAAGGCAGAGGGGACGGAAGAGCGGCGCGCGGTGGTGCGGCAGGCGCGGAAGGATTTCGATCGCGCGACGAAGTTGCCGGTGGAGTTTGTGCGGGAGAAGGCGGCGCAGGGGAGCCGCGGGTATCACGCGTGGGCCAAGGCGAAAAAGGAAAACGATTTCGCGGGCTATGCGCCGGTGCTGGAGAAGAATCTCGAGCTGGCGAAGCGCGAGGCGGCGTATCTCGGGTGGGAAGGGCGCGACTACGACTACATGATCGACAAGTTCGATCCGGGGATGTCGGCGGAGGTGATCGCGCGGTTGTTTGCGGAGTTGAAGAAGGATCTGGTGCCGCTGGTGCAGGAGATCGCGGCGTCAAAGGTGCGCGCGAAGGCGGAATTGTTGCGCGGATTTCCGGTGGAGGGGCAGCGGGCGTTTTTACGCGAGGTGACGGAGCGGATCGGGTTTGATTATGGGCGCGGGCGGATCGATGTGTCGCTGCATCCGTTTTGTTCGGGGACGGGGGCGGATATCCGGATGACGACGCGGTTCAAGGAGGACGAGCCGCTGGATTCGTTGTTCAGTGCGATTCACGAGACGGGTCACGGGTTGTATGAGCAGGGGTTGCCGTGGGAGCATCTCGGGACGGCGCTCGGGATGAACGCGGGGATGGGCGTGCATGAGTCGCAGAGCCGGTTGTGGGAAAATCAGGTCGGACGGAGCCGGGGATTCTGGCGATTTTTCGAGCCGCGGTTTCGCGAGTTGTTTCCGGTGCAGACGCGCGGGGTGAGCTCGGAGGAGCTTTATCTGGCGATCAACGCGGTGGAGCCGACGTTGATTCGCGTGGATGCGGACGAGGTGACTTACAATCTGCACATCGTGCTGCGGTTCGAGATCGAGCGGGCGCTGTTCAGCGGCGAGCTGAAGGTGAAGGATCTGCCGGCGGTGTGGCGGGAGAAGTCGAAAGCACTGCTGGGATTGGAGCCGCGGGACGATCGCACGGGCGTGCTGCAGGACGTGCACTGGAGCGACGGGGCGTTTGGGTATTTTCCGAGTTATTGTTTAGGCAACATGATGGCGGCGCAGTTGTGGGAGAAGGTGCGGACGGTGCGGCCGGGCGTGGAGGAGGAGTTTGCGCGCGGGGAGTTCGGGTGGTTGCTCGGGTGGCTGCGGGAGAACGTGCACATGATGGGGCGGCGGTTTGAGATGCCGGAGCTGGTGAAGCGGGTGACGGGGGAGGAGCTGTCGCCGCGGGCGTTGGTGGGGTATTTGCGGGAGCGGTATGGTGGGTTGTATGTGGGGTGAGAAAATCGTGCTCGTGATCCTGCTCGTGCTCGTGATCGGCTGGGGCGACGTTTTGGATTTCGATCACGAGCAAGAGCACGAATCACGAGCACGAGGATGAGACTTTTCGATACCCACACGCATCTGGAGTCGTTTGCGCGCCGGGGCGTGCTGGGGGAGACGTTGGAGCGGGCGCGGGAGACGGGGGTCGAGGCGATGATTACGATCGGGACATCGCCGGACGATTGGGAATTGTATCGCGGGATTGCGGAGGAGAATGCGGAGGGGTTTGTGCGATATACGGTCGGGCTGCATCCGTGTTCGGTGGAGGCGGGGTGGGAGAAGGCGGTGGAGGGAATTGAAGGATTTTGGGATGGAGAGCGCGTGAAGCCGGTGGCGCTGGGGGAGTGTGGGCTGGATCGGTTTCATTTGCCGAAAGAACAGGGGGAAGCGGAACGGATTTTCGCGTGGCAGCGGGAGGCGTTTGCGGTGCAGTTGGGGATCGCGAAGCGGCTGGGGTGTCCGGTCGTGGTGCATTCGCGCGGGGCGTTTCGCGAGTGCGTGGAGATGATCGACGCGAGTGGCGTCGGTTGGACGAAGGTGGTGTTTCACTGCTTCACGGAAGGTGAAGCGGAGATGAGCGAGCTGGTGGGACGCGGCGGGTTTGGGTCGTTTACCGGGATCGCGACGTATAAGTCGGCCGAAAATGTGCGGGCGGCGGCGAGGTTGCAGGGGCTGGGGCGGCTGATGATCGAGACGGATGCGCCGTATCTCACGCCGATGCCGCATCGCGGGAAGCCGAACGAGCCGGCGTTCGTGCGGCATACAGCGGAGTTTTTGGCGCGGGAGGTTTTTGGGGTGGGCGACGAGGAACTCGCGCGGGTGACGTCGGAGAATGCGCGGCAGTTTTTTGGGATCTGAATCAACGCCCGCGAAACACGCGAAAAGGCGCGAAATGGATACAAAAAAGAGCCGGTGGGAGCCGGCTCGGAGTTTAGCGTGAGTTCGCGTGTTTCGCGGGCGGTCAGGCTTCGTCGAATTTGCGGGCGAAGAGGGCTTCGAGTTCGGCGAGCATGGGGGTGGCGTCGTCGCCGGTGGCGATGAACTTGACCTTCGATCCTTTGCCGGCGGCGAGCATCATGAGGCCCATGATGCTTTTGCCGTTCACCTGCTCTTCGTCTTTTTCGACGAAGACCTCGGATTTGAACTTGTTGGTGACCCGAACGATCATCGCGGCAGGTCGCGCGTGGATGCCCATCTTGTTCTGCACGACGAGCTCCTTGACGAGCTGCTGGGGTGCGGAGGGTGTGACATCGCTTTTGTTCATGGTGTGAGTGTTAGGAAAAAAGGGGGACGTAGTTCCCGGATGCGGGCGCGGCTTGCAACCTAAAAACCGGGCGGCAGTGTGCAAGTGAATGCCTGAGACAGCGATAATCGTGCCTTGCCGGTTGGAGTCCACGCGGTTCCCGCGCAAGCTCTTACACGAGATCCGCGGAAAACCGCTGCTGCGGTGGGTGGCGGAGCGGATCGCGCGCGAGGCGCCGGAGTTTCCGCTGTATTTCGCGGTGGATCATGAGCTGTTGCGGGCTTGTGTGGAGGGCGCGGGTTTTCGGGCGATTCTGACGGCCGCGTCGCACCAGAGCGGGACGGATCGGATCGCGGAGGCGAATCGGGCGGTGAAGGCGGAGTTCGTCGTGAATGTGCAGGCGGACGAGCCGCTGGTGTCGGGGGCGCAGATTCGGGCGCTGGCGAAGTTGTTGAACGGTGGAGCGGCGATGGCGACGCTGGTGACGCCGTTCAAGCGGGTGGTGAATTTTTATAATCCGAACCAAGTCAAAGTGGTGCTGCGGCGGGACGGGCGGGCGCTGTATTTCTCGCGTTCGCGGATGCCGTTTTCGCGCGAGCTCGGGCTGACGATCGACGACGCGTGGGTGCAGGCGAATCCGTGTTACAAGCACCTGGGGCTGTATGCGTATCGCGCGGAGCTGCTGGAGAATTTCGCGAAGCTGCCGATGGGGCGGTATGAGGAGATTGAAAAACTGGAGCAGCTGCGCGTGTTGGAGAACGGTTACGACATCGCGTGCGCGGTGACGGAGGATCCGACGATCGGGGTGGATACGCTCGAAGACGCGAAAAAGTTCGAGCAATCGCTCGGACGTTAAGCGCGAAGACGCGAAGGGAGCGAAGACTCGCGAAGGGGAACGGTGAGCGGTCTGGCTTTGCCCGCCCGTCGCGTCTTTGCGCTGAGTGCCTAGATCTTCCCGGCTTTGCGGGCTTCGACCATTTTGTAGAAATCCTGGAAGAGCGGGTCGGCGTCGTTGGGGCCGGGGGCGGCTTCGGGGTGGTATTGGACGCTGAAGACGGGGAGCGAAGTGTGGCGGAGGCCTTCGACGGTGTTGTCGTTGAGGTTGATCTCGGTGACCTTGGCGCCGGCGGCTTCGATCGATTTCGGATCGGTGGCGAAGCCGTGATTCTGGGCGGTGATGGAGACCTTGCCGGTCTCGAGGTTTTTCACCGGCTGATTGCCGCCGCGATGGCCGAACTTGAGCTTGAAGGTTTCGCCGCCGAGGGCGTGTGTGACCATCTGGTGTCCGAGGCAGATGCCGAACGTCGGGTAATGCGGGAGGAGGCCGCTGACGGTTTTGTGGACGTAGTCCAGGGCGGCGGGGTCGCCGGGGCCGTTGGAGAGGAAAACGGCGTCGGGGTTGTGTTCGCGGACCTGTTCGGCGGAGGCGGTCGAGGGGAAGACCTGCACGTCGAAGCCGTGGCGGACGAGCTTGCGGAAAATGGAGTGTTTCGCCCCGTAATCGAAGGCGGCGACGCGGAATTTTTTCGCGGGCACGCCGGGGGCGTTGAGCGTGGTGCCGACGGGGAGGTAGGGGGCATTGAAATTGGCGGGGTCGTCGGCGCGCCAGATGTAAGGGGCGTCGCAGGTGACGTCCTTCACGTAGTCGGTGCCGGACATGTCGCGCCATGCGCGGGCGCGTTTGACGGCTTCTTCGTCGCCGATCGGCAGCGTGGAGAGGCAGCATTTCATCGCGCCGTCGACGCGGAGTTTTTTCGTGAGGGCGCGTGTATCGATTTCGCTGAGACCGGGGATGCCGTGTTTGAGGAGGTAATCGTGGAGCGAGATCTGGCTGCGCCAGTTGGAGACGACGGGGGAGAGTTCGCGGACGATGAGGCCGGCGCATTTCGGGCCGGAGGATTCCTCGTCTTCGTCGGTGAGGCCGTAGTTGCCGATCTGGA
>JAEZAD010000137.1 GCA_023430565.1 Verrucomicrobiota bacterium | reverse complement strand
GTGGGCGAGTAGTAGACGTTCTTGAAAGTGATGTCGTTGCCCTCGACGAGGTAGAACGTCATCGACTGGGCCTGGAGCGCCTCGACGATTTTCGACGAGGTGAGCTCGATGACGGAGCTGACGTCCTCGCGGCTCGGGGCGGGCTTCGAGATGACCTTGATCAGCAGCGAACGGCGCAGGGTGCTGGAAAGGTTCGGGGAGGCCATGGGCGCGAAGCGGGGATTCGGGGATTGTCAGAATGCGTCGGGGGCGCCGCAATGAGAAAGAGCCGCGCGAGCGGTGCGCTGCGATGATCCAGTGGTTGCAACGTTTTTTCCGTATCGGGATTGTGGACGCGGGCGCGCGAGGGGAGGCGCGCGCGGCGGAGTGGCTGCGACGGGAAAAGGGCTTTGCGGTCGTGGCGCGGAACTGGCGTTCGCCGCGCGATCGGAGGGAGGAGATCGATCTGGTGTGTCGGGATGGCGAGGTGCTGGTGTTCGTCGAAGTGAAGGCGCGGACGGCGGGCGCGTTGGTGCCGGGATATTTTGCGGTGAACGAGCGGAAGAAGCGCGTGCTGCGGCGGGCGATCGATGCGTATTTGAAACGGCTGGCGACGCGGCCGCGGACGTTTCGCTTCGATGTGGTGGAGATCCTGCATGGGGGCGGCGATGGCGGGGACGAAAAGATGGAGGTGCTGCATTTTGAGAATGTGCCTTTGTTTTCGAAGGGGTATCGGCGGGGTGGGTGAGCGGATTTCTGCTATTCGGAGGACATCGGCGGTTCTCGAAGAAGCCCGGATGTGTTCGTCACCCTGGATTCTTCGCTTCGCTCAGAATGACAGCATTCTTGTCGCGCTGGAGATGGGTCGGACGGTCGACGATGTGACACGCTGGAGGTGAAGTGGCGGCTTGCGTCGGCGTGGCGGCGACGTGAATTTCGCCGCTCGCATGGCGGACACACACCGACATCCCTTTCTGCACGGGCTCAGCAAGCATCGCGGCGCGCCGCCGACGGTCGTCGTGATCTTTGGCGCGTCGGGCGATCTCACGGCGCGGAAGCTGATCCCGGCGGTCTACAATCTGGGCGTCGACGGCTTGCTGCCGGCGGATTTTTTCCTGGTCGGCTATGGACGGAAACCGATTCCGGATGACGAGTTTCGCGGGCTGGCGGCGGAGGCGATCAAGGAATTTTCGCGGCGCGAATTGGCGCACGACGTGTGGGACCGGATCGCGGCGCACACAAGCTACGTGGCGGGCGGCTACGACGAGAAGGCGGCGTTCGACCGGCTGGCGGCGCACATCGCGGGACTGGAAAAGAAACTCGGGCGGCCGGTGCAGACGCTGTTTTATATTTCGACGCCGCCTTCGGTGTTCGCGCCGATCATCCAGAATTTGGGCGCGAGCGGGCTGGCGGCGAAGTATCTCGGCGAACCGCATCATGCGAAGGTGATTGTCGAGAAACCGTTCGGGAAGGACCTGACGTCGGCGCGGGCGTTGAATGCGACGATCCGGGGGGTGTTCGAAGAGCATCAGGTGTATCGGATCGATCACTACCTGGGGAAGGAGACGGTGCAGGATTTGCTGGTGCAGCGGTTCGCGAACGCGATTTTCGAGCCGTTGTGGAACCGCAACTTCATCGACAGCGTGCAGATCACGGTGGCGGAGGAAGTCGGCGTGGGGTCGCGCGGCGGTTATTACGAGCAGAGCGGGGCGCTGCGGGACATGATCCAGAATCACACGATGCAGCTGCTGGCGTTGACGGCGATGGAGGCGCCGGTGTCGCTCGATGCGGAGGCGATCCGCGACGAGAAGGTGAAGCTGTTGAAGGCGATCCAGCCGTTGAATCTCGGACCGGACGGCGATGTGGCGCGGGCGCAGTATTCGGCGGGGATGCTCGGCGGAAAGCAGGTGAAGGGGTATCTCGAGGAAGAAGGGATTGCGGCGAAATCGTCGACGGAGACCTACGCGGCGCTGCGGCTCTCGATCAACAACTGGCGCTGGCAGGGCGTGCCGTTTTACCTGCGGTCGGGAAAGCGGATGGCGCGGCGGGTGTCGGAGATCGCGGTGAATTTCAAGCGGCCGCCGGGAACGCTTTTTGCCGAGGGCGAGAAGTTCAACCTGGCGAGCAACACGCTGTCGTTTCAGATCCAGCCGGACGAAGGATTGAGTTTCGTGTTGAATGCGAAGGTGCCGGGGCTCGAGACGCGCACGCAGCCGGTGAAGATGAATTTTCGGTATGCGACGACGTTTGGCTCGAACACGCCGGAAGCCTACGAGCGGCTGGTGTTGGATGCGATGGTGGGCGACGGAACGCTGTTCATCCGTGGCGACGAGGCGGAGACCTCGTGGAAGCTGTGCACGCCGATCCTCGAGCATTGGGCGGCGAGTGGGCGCGACGGGATCGATCACTATCCGGCGGGCTCGTGGGGGCCGGCGAACAGCGACGCGCTGCTGGCGGCGAATGGACATCGGTGGAGGAAACCGTAACCGCGCCGAGGCGCGGCAAGATCCAAGGACCAAGCTCCAAGCACCAGGGAAATTCCAATGGAAAAACGTCAACGGTTCAGGATGGGCGTCGCGCTTGGTGCCTGGGGGTTCTCTGGAGCTTGGCGCTTGGATTTTGGAGCTTTTCGCGATGCCTGAAATTTTCGATGCTTTGCCTGGGATCGAAGTGCCGGTGGGGGCGATTGCGCGCAGCCTGGCGCATCTGTGGGAGGAGACGGCGGCGAGCGGGGGTGCGGCGCCGGCGATCGACGATGCGAAGGCGACGCAAGCGAACGTGGTGCTGCATCTTGGCTTTGGCACGACGCCGGAGGATGCGCGCGAGCAGTTTCAGACGGTGCTGCGGTTTTCGCAGCGGTATCCGAGCCGGGTGGTCGTGCTGTGTCCGCTGAAGCGCGACCAGGGCGTGACGGAGATGCGCGCGAAGGTTTACGGCGAGTGTTTTTTGGGGAAGTCGAAGGGCGACACGCGCTGCGTGGAGTTCGTGATGTTGAGCTATCCGGTGGCGGCGCGGGCGCGGCTGGAGGATCACGTGTCGGTGTGCCTGTCGACGGATCTGCCGTTGTTTTACTGGGCGCATCGTTTTACGAACACGGCGCGGCTGGCGGACTACACGTATCTGCTCACGCATGCGAAACGCGTGCTGGTCGATAGTGCGATTTCGCCGCCGGAGACGCTGACGTATCCGTGGCCGCAGCCGGACGCGTTGCGCGATCTGGTGTATTCGCGGCTGCTGCCGGTGCGGCAGACGGTGGGGCAGTTCCTCGCGCGTTACGCCCCGGAGATGCTGGTGGGCGGGTTGCGCGAAGTGAAGGTGAGCCATGCGGCGGCGCTCGGCGCGGAGGCGTGCGTGACGACGGGCTGGCTGCGGCGGCGGCTGGCGGCGTGCGGAGCGAAGGTCGAGGAGGTGAACTTCTGCGGCGGGACACGGGAAGCGGGCAGCATGGGCATCGAGTTCGGCTACGCGGAGGCGCGGAGGTTTTTCCGTTGGGCGGGGGATTTCGAAACGCGGCATGCGAAATTCGAAGCGGATTTCGGAGACGGGCCGACGGAACTGGCGGCGGGGGCGAGCCTGCTGGTGCCGGAGGTGGCGTTGAGCGAAGCGATGTTTTTCTAGGAGCGGGGGAGAGGGCGGAGCTGGTGCCAGAATTGTGCGAAAGTCGCGTGACGCGGCGATAAATCTGGCTCCTTGTATCGGTCGCTTTTTTGCCGGGCCGTGCCGGAGCACGGGTGGCGGGGGGCGGCTGTGCGGATTGCCGCGACCCCATGGAACCCCTCGTGAAGTCGAAACCGGACGGACCGGGTGCGCTCGATGCCGATGCGCGGGCGGCGCGCCAGGATCCATCGGCGCGGAAGGTGCAGGTGGGGTTTGGGATTGCGCTTGGGTTCCTGAGTTTGATCGGTGTCGCGGCCTATCTCGCGCTGGGGAGGTTGAACGAGGCGGTGCGGTGGGTGGAGCACGCGCGCGAAGTGATGCGGCATCTCGACGCCGTGCAGATCGACAGCTTGGAGGCGCGGAACGCGCACCGGGGGTTCGTCGTCACGGGCGACCCGGCGCATCTCGGGGCGCAGGAGCGGGCGGAGCGCGGGCTCCCGGGCGATTTGGGCCGTCTGCTCGAGTTGACCGCTGACAACCCCGAGCAGCGGCCCCGGGTCGAGGAGCTCGAGCGCGCGGTGAAGGCGCAGCTTGGGTGGATGCGGGAGGTGAACGCGGTGCGCAGCGCCGAGGGTTTTGGCGCCGCGCAGGCGAAGGTGACGACGGGAGAGGGCAGGCGATTGGTGGACCGGGTCCGCGCGCTCGCGGGAGAATTGAAGGAGGCGGAGGAGGTGATTTTGGCGCAGCGTTCCCGGCAGGCGGAGCGAAACGTGGCGCTGATGCGGGCGGTGATCGTGGGCGGGAGCGTGCTGGCGTTTGGTTGCGTGGGCCTGGCGTGGGGGGCGATTCGGAGGGATTTTGCGGGTCGGAGGCGATCGGAGGAGGCACTGCGCCGCAGCGAGGAAAGCCTCGCGGTGACGCTGGCTTCGATCGGCGATGCGGTGCTGGCGACGGACACCGCCGGGCGGGTGATACGGATGAATCCGGTGGCCGAAAAGCTGACGGGCTGGACGAACGACGAGGCGTTTGGCCGGCCGGTCGGCGAGGTGTTTCGGATTGTGAACGAGGCCACGCGCGCGCCGACGCCGATCCCGGTCGCGGCGGTGCTGGCGACGGGCGAAGTGCAGGCGCTCGCGAATCACACGGTGCTGATCGCGCGGGATGGCGGGGAGCATGGGATTGCGGACAGCGCGGCGCCGATCCGCGATCGGAAAGGCCGGGTGGTGGGCGTGGTGCTCGTGTTTCGCGATGTGACGGCCGAGCGTGCGAACGCGATCAAGCTGGAGGCGGCGCGAGCGGAGCTGGCGCGCGAACGGGCGCGCCTGCAGGTGATCTTCGACGCGGTGCCGATCGGCATCTCGTTTGTGCGGACGACACCGGAGGGGCGGAGCACGCGGTTGATCAACGACGCGCATCTGCGGATCTGCGGAATGACGCGCGAAGAGGCGGTGGAGCAGGAGGCTTTCGTGCAACGCACGCATCCGGACGATCGTGCGCGGCAGGCGGAATTGGTGGGGCGGCTCGAAGCGGGGGAAATCGATCGGGGTTCGATCGACAAGCGGTATGTGAAGCCGGACGGCAGCACGACGTGGGTGATGTTGTCGTTTCAGCGCTACTATCTGCCGGACAGGAGCCGGGAGGATTTGTCGATCGTGGTCGACATCACGGAGCGCAAGGAGGCGGTGGCGGAGCTGGAGCGGTTCTTTTCGCTGTCGCTCGATTTTCTCTGCATCTCGAGCGTCGATGGTTATTTCAAACGGGTGAGTCCGGCGGTGACGGACATCCTCGGATGGTCGCCGGAGGAGTTCCTGGCGCGACCCTTCATGGAGTTCGTGCATCCGGAGGATTGGGGGGCGACGCAGCGCGAAGTGGAGCATCAGATCGCGACGGGGGAGAAAGTCTTCCAGTTCGAAAACCGGTATCGGCACAAGGATGGCTCGTGGCGGGTGTTGTCGTGGCGTTCGGTGCCGCAGGAAAACGGGCTGATGTATGCGACCGCGCGGGACGTGACGGAACGCAATCGGGCCGAATCGGAGATCAAGCGGTTGAATGAGCAGCTGAGGCAACGGGCGACAGAGCTGGAGGAGGCGAATCGCGAGCTCGAGGCGTTTTCGTATTCGGTTTCCCATGACCTGCGGGCGCCGCTGCGGCACATCGAGGGCTATGTGGGAATGTTGACGCGGGAAGCGGAGGGGGTGTTGAGCGAAAAGGCGGCGCATTACCTGCGAACGATCACGGGATCGAGCCGGCTGATGACGACGCTGATCGACGACCTGCTGGAGTTTTCCCGGATGGGTCGCACGGACATGCGAATGGGGACGGTAAACCTGAACGCGATCGTGGACCAGGTGCGGGACGAGCTGGATCTCGGCGTGCGGGACCGGGACATCCGTTGGACGGTTTATCGCCTGCCGGCGGTTAACGGGGACGCGGCGTTGTTGAAGCAGGTTTATGTGAACCTGCTGGACAATGCGGTGAAATACACGCGCGGACGGAGTCCCGCGGAGATCGAGATCGGCACGAGAGGCGAGGAGGGCGGGCGCGTGGTCCTCTACGTGCGGGACAATGGCGCGGGTTTCGACATGAAGTATGCGGACAAGCTTTTCGGCGTGTTTCAGCGATTCCATTCCGCCACCGAATTCGAAGGCACGGGGATTGGGCTGGCGAATGTGCGGAGAATCGTGCTGCGGCACGGCGGACGCACGTGGGCGGAGGCGGCGCCGGACGTGGGGGCGACGATTTTTTTCACGCTGGCGGTGGCCGGGCCGCAAGGTGAAGACCAAGGTGACGGGACGGCGTGACGGCGCTGCCGGGCGAGCGGGCGCTTGCAATAGGGGGCGTGACGCCATGCACTTGCCGCGATTTTCCCTGAACTTTTGCTCGGAGCCATCGTCACATCGTGCACCTTTCCCCTCCCATGTTCTTCGCGTTGATCGAAGTCTTCCAAGGCGCCGGCCTCCTGATTTATCCGCTCGGCGTGTGCTCGATCGCAGCGGTGTTCATCATTTGCGAGCGCGCGTTTGCGCTGCGGCGCGCGGCGGTGATGCCGCAGGATCTGGTGGAGGCGGTGGTCAACGGGCGGCCGCTGGTCGGCGGGCGGCACACGGTGCTGGCGCGGATCGTGGAATTCGCGGAGCAGCATCGGAACGACGAGGACGCGGTGAAGGCGTTTGCGCGGCTGGAGATCAATCGGATGGAGCGCGGCGTGCCGTATCTCGACGTGATTTATGCGGCGGCGCCGCTGATCGGGTTGACGGGGACGGTGATCGGCCTGCTGAAGGTGTTTTCGCAGATCTCACCGGACACGGGATTGCCGGACCCGGTGGCGTTCACGTCGGGCGTGGCGCTGGCGTTGTCGGCGACGGTGATCGGCTTGTGCATCGCGGTGCCGGCGCTCGTAGGCAGCGGTTATTTGCAGCGGAAGATCGAGAATTACGCGGCGCAGCTCGACGTGCTGCTGGAGCGAATCCTGCAACGGAGCCGTTGATGCCTCTCTATCGAAAACGACGGAAGCGGCCCGAGATGAACCTCGTGCCTTTGATCGACGTGCTCGTCATGCTGATCTTTTTCGCGTTCGTGACGATGCAGTTCAAGTCGGCGGCGACGTTGAACATCACGCTGCCGAAGGTGGAGACGGCGGGAAAAAACGAGTTTCGCGGCAATGTGACGATCTCGATCGATGCGGCGGGCGTGGTGTCGTTCAACGATCAGGTGGTGACGGACGAACAGCTGCTTGGACTCCTGGCGGAGGTGAAAGCGGTGGATCGCGACATTCCGGTGCTGATCAAGGCGGACGAGACGACGCAGTTGAAGAAGCTGGCGTTCGTGATGGATGCGTGCCGGAAGACGGGGCTGAACAAGTTCAGTCTGCAGTCGAGGTAGGCTTTTCGAGTGGCGGCGGCCCGAACGGGCGTTAGCTGTTCGGGCATGAAGATTGTGATCACGGGGGCGACGCGCGGGTTGGGGCGGGCGCTGGCGGAGGAGTTCCTGCGCGGCGGGCACACGGTGCTTGGGTGTGGGCGGAACGGGGAGGCGATCTTCGATCTGCGGATGGCGCATCAGGAGCCGCACGATTTCTCGGTCGTCGACGTGGCGCTGGACAACAAGGTGGCGATCTGGGCGGCGAAGGTGCTGGAGAACGACACGCCGCCGGATCTGTTGATCAACAACGCCGGCGTGATGAACGCCACGAAACCGTTGTGGGAAATCGAGGATCGGGAGTTCACGAAAGTCGTGGATGTGAACCTGCGCGGCACGGCGAACGTGATCCGGCATTTCGTGCCGGCGATGGTGGCGCGAAAGAAGGGTGTGATCGTGAATTTCAGCTCGGGCTGGGGGCGCAGCACGTCGCCGGAGGTGGCGCCGTATTGCGCGACGAAATACGCGATCGAAGGCTTGACGGCGGCGCTGGCGCAGGAGCTGCCGGACGGGATGGCGGCGGTCGCGTTGAATCCGGGTGTGATCGACACGGACATGTTGCGCTCGTGCTGGGCGGAGGGAGCGGGGAATTATCCGAAGGCGGAAGCGTGGGCGAAGGTCGCGGCGCCGTTCATTTTGAAGATCGGGCCGAAGGACAATGGGCGGCCGTTGAGTGTGACGGGGTTTGAGGACTGACGGTGGCGTGCGGCGGTGGCCGGGGTCGAACGTTCGACGAGTGGCGGATCTTGCTGCGGCGGTGGGCGGCGGGCATAAGGTCGGCTCGCTGCATGATTTTTCGCCGGTTCACGCGAAGCCCCTCGTCGGCACCGAGTGCACGACGCGCCCTGTTCGCGGCGTTCTGGCTGCTGGCGGGGCCGGTGGCGGCGCAGCTTTCCGGGTTGAAAGACGGGGACGTGTCCGCGCCGGGCGCGATCGAAGGCGTGTTGCTTGGTCCGGCGGAGGGCGAGCGGTCGGTGCGGGGCGTGACGGTGACGCTGCTGCGGACGCGGGCGACGGCGGAGGTGGATGCGACGGGACGCTACGTGCTCGAAGACGTGCCGCCGGGAAGCTACACGCTGGTCGCGGCGGGTGACGGTTTTTCGATGCTGGTCATCACGGATATCGTGGTGCGTCCGCGACAGCGCGTGCTGCTCGATGCGGAGGAGATGCCGTTGTCGACGCGGGAAGGCGAGGTGGTGCGGATGGAGCCGGTGATCGTGAGTGCGCGGAAGCAGATCGAGGCGCTGGAAAGATACGAGATCACGGAGCAGCGACCGGAGCCGTTTGCGACGGGCAATGTCGATTTGCCGCGAACGGTCGACGATCCGCAGCCGTATTATCTTTTCGACCGAACTTCGATTGGTCGGTCGGGCGCGGCGACGCTGGAGGAGTTCATGCAGCGACGGGTGCCGATGGATGCGACGAAATTTCGGCTGAGCGACAACGCCTCGAATCTGAACACGGGGCTCGGAGTGGCCGACAACAAGAGCGCGATCAATCTGAACGGGCTGGGCTCGGAGCATACGGTGATTCTCGTGAACGGACGGAGGCTGCCGGCTTTTGCGCAGGGCGGTCTGCAGAGCACGGCGCGGCAGCCGGACATGAATGGGATTCCGCTGGCGGCGATCGAGCGGATCGAGATTTTGCCGGCGTCGAACTCGGCGGTTTATGGGAGCGATGCGATTGGCGGGGTGCTGAACATCGTGTTGCGGCAGGATTTTCACGGGGCAGAGATCGAGGCGGGCGTCGAGAATCCGTATCGCGGCGGTGCGCCGATTTATCGGGCATCGTTGACGGCGGGGCGGTCGTTCAATGCGGGGCGGACGAATGTGATGATCTCGGCCAGCCACACGAAAACCGAACCGCTCGAGTATCGGCACCGGCGCGAGTTGCTCGACGGCTACCGCGATCGCGCGTGGGCGAACGATCCGGTGGCGACGGGGGCGCCGTCGTATGCGAATGTGCCGCTGGGCAGGACGACGAACGTCGTGGCTGCGCCGGTGACGCGGATCGTGGCGGGGCAAGCGATCACGGAACCGGGGGCGTTGTTCGGGCCGGGGACGTCGGATCGGACCTTTGCGCCGGAAGGTTACACGGGAGGAGGAGGGCGGGGGGCGTTTGAAGCGAACGCGGGCCAACTCAACATGGAGCCGGCGCCGGATGCGTCCGGTCGCGCGCCGTATCTCGGGCTGCGTTCGCCGCTCGAAGTGGAGATGGAGTTGTCGGCGGGCTATGCGACGCTGCGGCACCGTTTGCTGCCGCGGGTGGAGGTGTTCGCGGAGATTTCGCACAGCCGGAATCTCGGGGTGAACGCGGCCAATCCGGGATCGATCACCGCGGAAATTCCGGCGTCGGTGCCGACGAATGTGTTTGGCGTGCCGGTGCGGGTGACGGCGCGCGTGCCGCTCGATCTCGAACCGAGCCGGCAGGAGATCATCGACGACCGGGTTGTGCTCGGGGCGAAGATCGAATTGCCTGGAGACTGGGTGGGGCAGGCGGATGCGGCCTGGGCGTCGAGCCGGCTGCGGATGTCGGCGGACGTATTTCAGGCGGCGTTGATGCAGGTCGACGTGCAGATGGGATTGGTGGATGTGTTGCGAGATTTGCGGGCGAGTCCTGTTCCGCTGGAGCGGTATCTGTTCAAGATGGCGTCGGAGGACGGCGCGTGGTTGCGGTCGTTCAATTTGCGCGCGGGCGGACCGCTCGGGCGTTTGCCGGCGGGGGAGGTGACGGCGGCGTTCGGGCTCGGGGCGGAGGAGAGCGGCCGGCGTGACAGCGTGACGCGGCAGAAATCGGCGACCTCCGGCAGCGGGGAGTTCGACGAGACGCGGGCGCCGGGCGGATCGCAGCGGGACCTGCATGTATATGGCGAGGCGTGGCTGCCGGTGGTTTCGCAGGCGAATGCGCGCAGGGGGCTGGGGCAGCTCGATGTGCAACTGGCGGGGCGCTGGGATCGTTTCGATGTTCGCGATGTGGACGCGTCGGGTCGCGATGTGGCGTATGATTCGGCGAGTTTCACGGCGGGGGTGCGCTACCGGCCGATGGCCGACGTGATGCTGCGCGCGAGTTATAGTTCGGGATTTCGCGCGCCGGATTTTGCCGAGATCAGGCCGATGACGCCGCCGCTGCTGGGCTTGCCCTTTTCGCCGACCGGGTGGTTTCCGTTTCCGTTGCAGGATCCGAAGCGCGGAGGCGAAAGGACCACGCAAGCCACGGTGAGCCTGGGGGGAAATCCCGCGATTCAGCCGGAGCATTCCGACAATGTGACGGTGGGCGTGGTGTTCGAGCCGACGGTGGTCCCGGGCTTTAGGCTTTCCCTCGACTCCACGGTGATTCGGCGACGGGACGAGATTCGGTTATTCGGCTGGCAGTCGATCGTGGACCACGAGGATCAATTTCCCGGACGTGTGATCCGCGGGCCGGTGGCGCCCGGCGATCCGTATGGCGTGGGGCCGATCACGTTTGTCGATGGAACGGTGATGAACGTTTTGGATTCGCGTTCGGTGAACTACAATCTGGCGGTGGATTACGAGCGAGCGACGCGACGGGCGGGGCGCTGGCAGTTTTTTGTCATCGGCAACAGCTGGCAGCACTATCAACGGAGGCTGGCGCCGGGGTTGCCGAGAGAGGAGCAAATCAACAGTGCGGGTGCGATCACGCAGGCGCAGCCGAAGTTCGTCGGATATGGCGGCGTGAACTGGACGGGCGGGCGCTGGTCGGCGGGATGGACGGTGAGATTCTACGGGCATTACCGGGTGGGGCAGCGGTCGGCGAAGACACATGGCGGCGAGTGGGTGGGCGAGCAGATGTATCACGACGGCTACGTCGGGTATGCGTTTCCCGATGGCGATCGAACCGGGAGGCGGCGGCTGGTGTCCGGCGTATCGGTGCAGGTGGGAGCGAACAATGTCTTCAACACGGCGCCGCCGTTCGAAGGTTCGAGTGCGCGTTATTACAGCAGCTATGGAGACCTTCGGCGGGGCAGCGTGTATTTGACGTTGAGAAAGCGATTTTAGGCGGCTTGCCACGGGCGGGGGGAATGGGCAGATCGGGCGCGCGGTGAAAATCCTCGTGATCGAAGATCATCAGCTCGTGCGCGACATGCTGGTCGTGACGTGTGGGAATGTGATTGCGGAGGCGGAGGTGCGGGGGGCGGGGACGGGCGGAAAAGGCGTGGCGGTGGCGCGGGAGTTTCAACCGGATCTGATCTTCCTGGATCTGGTGCTGCCGGACGGCGATGGGCTGGATTTCATCCCGGAGCTGATTGCGGCGCGTGCGGGGGTGAAGGTGATCGCGCTGACGTCGCATGCCGACGAGGTGTCCCTGCATCGGGCGTTGAAGGCGAACGTGCATGGCTTCGTCGACAAGAACGAGCAGCCGCTCGCGGTGTTGAAGGAGGCGATCCACACGGTGATGCGAGGGCAGCCGTATTTTTCGTCGGTGGCGCAGCGGCTGCGGACGGCGATGCATCAGGACCCGGTCGAGTTCAGCAAAATCCTTTCGGAGCACGAGCAGCGGCTGCTGGCGTTGTTTGGCGAAGGGTTGTCGAACGACGAGATCGGCCGGCGGCTCGGGCTCGCGTCGGGCACGGTGCGGAATCACCGCAGCCAGATCATGAGCAAGCTCGGGATTCACGGCACGCCGGAGCTGATGCGCTACGCGATCGAAAAAGGATTCACGCGCGTGCGGCGGGCGACGTTGTGAAGGTTCGGCCGATCGCCGGCGGGCAGGGGCCTACGTGCGCAGGCGGATTTTAAGTTCTTCGCACGCGCGATGGGTGGTGGTCCAAGCGGCGGCGCAGGCGGGGCCCGCGCCTCGGCGCGCGATGTCTTCGAGGTGGGCGGCGGCGCGGTTGAGCGCGGTGGCGCGGACGAGTCCGCTGAGCGCGCGCAGACGATGGGCTTCGCGCGAGACCGTGGCGGTGTCGCCGGTCGCGACGGCGTTGGCGATGATGCGCGCGTGTTCGTCGATCGCTTCGACGTAGCGAGCGCGGGCGGTCGCGGGTTCGCAGGGTTGCGTGCGGGAGAATAATTCGAATGCGCCGTGGTCGAGATCGTTCTCGGTGCCGTTGGCGGGCTGGCTCGTCGCGTGGGTCGACGGGGCGGCGGTCGGTGTTGAAGGCGAGGCGGCCAGAGCGATCGCGTGGCGGACGCGGGCGGCGTCGTAGGGTTTCAGCAGAAAGCCGTCCATGCCGGCGTCGCGGCAGCGTTGCCGCATCTCGTCGCTATCATGGGCGGTTGTGGCGAGGATGATCGGGCGCGGGGAGGTGGCGCGGGTGCGGAGGGCGCGGGCGACGTCGCCGCCTTTGCCGTCGGGCAATTCCCAATCGAGGAACACGACGGTGTAATCGCGCCCGGCGAGCCGTTGCAGCGCTTCTTCGGCGGTGGCGGCGGAGTCGGCGACGGAGCCGAGCTCGCGTGCGATGCCCTCGAGCACGGTGCGGTTGTAGGGCTCGTCGTCGACGATCAGCAAGGGGCCGGCGAGTGCTTCGGGCGGCGGTGTTTCGGGCGGGCGTTTGGCGGACTCGGCGAGCGGCGCGCGGGGCAGGAGCAGCTTGAGCGAGAACGTGGAGCCGCGGCCGGGCGTGCTGTCCACGCCGACGCTGCCGTTCATCATTTTCGCGAGCATGCTGCACGTGGCGAGGCCGAGACCGGTGCCGGCGACCTTGCTGTCGCGGGCGCGTTTGCCGCGCACGAATTTCTTGAAGATCAATTCCTGTTCCTCGGGGGGAACGCCGGGGCCGTGATCGATCACGTCGAGGTAAAGATCGACGAGGCC
Organism: Verrucomicrobiota bacterium; assembly: GCA_023430565.1. Classification (GTDB taxonomy): domain Bacteria; phylum Verrucomicrobiota; class Verrucomicrobiia; order Opitutales; family Opitutaceae; genus Opitutus. The sequence continues at coordinate 9,088 of JAEZAD010000137.1, read as the reverse complement.
GTCGGCCTCGCCGGTCGCTTCGACGCGGATTTCGATCGGAGCGCGCGGCGCGTATTTCAGCGCATTGCCGACGAAGTTCACGACGATGGTCTTGATTTTGTCGGGATCGCCTTCGAAGCCGTCGGCGAAACCGGCGGGCCAGGCGATGCGAAGAACGCAGCCGGCCTGGTGGGCCTGCGCAGCGAACAGAGCGAGCACGTCGTCGAGCAGCGGGCGCAGGGCGAAGGGGCGGCGTTCGAGCCGGCCGTAGCCGTATTCGAGTTTCGAGAATTGCAGGACGTCCTCGAAGACCTGTGTGAGCGTGGAGGCGACGGATTTGAGGGAGCGGGCGAGCTCGCGTTCGCGGGGGTCGAGCCGGTCCTCGTTCAACATCGCGAGCAGGCCGGTGAGGCCGTTGAGCGGGTTGCGAATCTCGTGGCTGACATTGTCGAGGAACTCGCTCTTCGCGGTGCTCGCGAGCTCGATCTCGCGCGTGCGCTCGGCGACGAGGCGGTTGAGTTGTTCGTTTTGGCGGCGCAGCCGGGCGACCTGCCAGCGGGCGGCTGCGGCGACGGCGGCGGCGAGGAGAATCGCGTAGGCGGCGAAGGCCGGAGCGGATTTCCACCAGGGAGCGAGCACCGAGAAGGGGTGGCTCGCGATGGGCCCGTTTCGGCCGAAGCGGTCCAGCGCGCGCACCTCGAAGCGGTAATTTTGCGGCGCGAGGTTTTCGAAGGTGCGGGACGTCTCCGGCGAGGGCGGCGACCATTCCGAATCGGCGCCGTGGAGACGCGTTTGATAAAGCAGGACGTCGCCGCCGGCGGCGGCGGGGAGCGCATAGTGAAAGGCGAACGAGGCGGCGCCGTTTTCGAACCGCGTCGCGCGCAGGGGCGGCGGCGGGGGCGCGGGCGGAGAACGCAGCGGGCGGGCGTCGACGTGGAGCCAGCCGCGCGTGCTGCCGATCCACAGAAAGTCGTCGATGCGAGCGATCGAGGTGGGTGGACCGAGCGAGTCGAGTCCGGGCACTTCGACGGGCGAGGTGGCGAGGGAACCGTCGGGTCGCGGCTCCACGCGCAGGACGGAGAATATGCTCGTGTGGGCGAGCGCGCGGGAGCGAACGAGCCAGTGGGCGGGCGCGTCGGGCGAGAACGGTGTGGTGGCGATTCCGACAAAGGGGGCGAATTCGGGTGCGGGCTCGAAACCGAGCTGGTCGGCGCGAAGAGAAAGAATGCCGGTTTCGGTGAACGCGAAAAGCCGGTCGCCCCACGGGATGAGTTCGGTGCGGCCGGCCTGGGCGGGAAATCCGAGTCCGCCGCGGTAGGCGCGAACGAGTTGGAGGCGTGGAGCGTGGGCGGGAGTGGAGTCGGCCCATTTGAAGCGGGCGACGCCTTGCGTCATCGTCGAAACCCAGACGTCGCCCGAAGGATCTTCAAACAGCGACACGGGCGAGTCGGAAACGCTGGCGGCGAGATCGCGCGTGACCCAGTCGCCACGCGCGGAGGGGACGAGGAGTTTGAGGCGGTAGCCGTCGAGAAAGAGGACACCGCGAGGAACGCGTTGGGTGCGGCACAGGCGGAGAATGTCGCTCGAGGCGAAATATTCCTGGCGGACGTTGCTGCCGGCGAGGCGCCATACCCCGCCGAAGCCGCCGACCCAGAGTCCGTCGGGCGAAGGGAGCAGGTCGGCGAAGACGCCGGCGGCGGAGAGCACCGGCTGAAGTTCGTGAGAGGAAGCCGTGTCGCGAGTTGATGCGCGCAGGAGGTGGCGCGTGGTCAAAAGGTAGGTCTGGCCTTCGTGGGAGAGGGCCTCGAGCGGGCGGCCGCCGTCGAGCGCGGATTGGCGTTCGAAGAAGTCGACGCGACCGGCGCCGTCGAGGCGCGAGAGGCCGAGGGGCGAGGCGGCCCACAACCGGTCGGCGTCGGCGAAGACGGAATAGATGCTGTTGTCGGCGAGGCCCTGATCGGTGGAGGTATGTCCGAGCGGTGCGCCGTCGAAGGAGGCGAAAACGATTCCGTTGTCGAAGGTGGCGACGGCGATGCGGTTGCCGGGGAGTTCGGCGGCATCGGTCGCGAGGGATCCTTCGAGGGAGTCGGAGAAGTCGAGGCGGGTGAAGCCGGTGGATTCGGTCCAGCGGTAAGCGGCGTCTTTCAAGCCGAGAAGGAGCGTGGCGGGCTGGCGGGTGGGAGAAATCAGCCACGTGACGGGGCGTTGCGGAAGCGAGGCTTCGGGGAGGGCCAGCGTGGGCGGGCGGTCGCGTTCGACGCGGAGCAAGCCGATGTCTTCCTGGTGAATCCAAACCGTGTCGCCGCCGCCGAAAGCGGAAAGGCGCGATTTCGCCGGAAGGTGCCACACGTCGAAGTGGCCCGGGCGTTCGGCGGTGGGCGGGGTCCAACGGAAGGCATGCTCGTTGGTGACCCACACGGCGCCGTCGCCGAGCGGTCGCACGGACCAGACATCGCTGACGGCGGGGAGTCCGGCGGCGGCGAGCGCGGGCAGCAACGACGTGTAGTGCCAGCGGCTCTGCGGATCTTTTTCCGCGTAGCCGACGGTTCCGATCGCACCGACCCAGGCGCGGTGCGGGGCGGTGGGTCCGGCGGGGGCGAGCGCGCGAAAACCGTAGGCGCCCGGGATTTCGATCGGTTGCCAGTTCGTGCCGTCGAACGCGGCGAGCAGGTTGGACCCGACGAGGAGCGTGCCATCGGCGAGGCGTGTGACCGAACGCACGTCGCCCTTGATGGCGGCGCTGCCGGGTTCGTGAAGGACGGCGAGGGCGCGCGGCGGACCGAACTCCGCGGCGGCGGGGAGGACGCTCCACGTGAGCAGGAGCATGAGAGCCAGCGGCACTCGATGGGGTAGAAACATCCGGGGTGGCGGTAACGCGGCCTCGTGCGGGCGGTCGACGGGCAGGGGAGTTCTGACGATGAGGCGACGAGGTGGCAAGGCGACGGGGGAGCGATCATTTGTGACAAATGTCACGAGCGGGCGGCTTGACCGCCGGGGGCGATCGGAGGATTCGTGGTCGCGCCCCACCTGATGGAGTGCCCGTTGAGAGCGCTTCCAGCTTTTCCCGCTCACCCCCATGTCTACATCTGCCCTGTTCGGTCGCTGTTCGCGCGCTGACTTTCGCGGTCGTGTCAGCGATTGGCTGTTCTCCCTCGAGTCTCCCTTCCGCCGCGGATTGCGGCGAGTGCCGCTGATGTTGTTGCCGCTGGCATTGCCGGCGCTGGAGGCGGCGGAGATGTCGAAGGTGGAAGCGGTGGAAAAGGCGGCGACGGAATGGGTGAAAGTTCGCGCGGAAACGGTGCGGATCGAAACGGAATGGGAGAACGAGCGCGCGTTGCTGGCGACGACGGTCGAAGGATTGAAGGAGCGTGCGGGTCTGATCGAGGACCGGCGGGAACACCTGCGGGCGAAGACGGCGGACGAGCGCAGCGAAATGGCGGCGCTCGCCGACAAGAAGACGGAAGGTGCGACGGATCTGGCGGCGGCGGAGGAGCGGTTGAATGTGTTTGGCCGTCGGCTGCTCGAACTGCGCGCGAAGCTGCCGCCGCGGCTGGCGTCGGCGCTGGAGTTTTCGTTCAAGAGCCTCGAAGAAGGGGAGCTGAGCCCGGGCGAGCGGATGCAGTTGACGATGACGGTGTTGAACCGCTGCGCGCAGTTCAATGGGACGGTCAGCTGCGGAGAGGAAGTGCTGGAGCTCGAAGGCGAGCCGGGGGCGAAAGCGGTGGAAACGATTTATTGGGGCCTGAGTCATGGCTACGCGCTCGACCGGGCGACGAGCCGGGCGTGGCTGGGCGGGCCGGGTGAAGGCGGATGGAATTGGACGCCGGCGCCGGACGCGGTCGAGGCGGTGGGCCGGTTGATCGCGATCTACAACGACCAACGCGATCCGGAGCTGGTCGTGGTGCCGGCGCGTTTCGCGGGTGCAACTCAACGCTGAAGTCCCATGAAAGCTCTCACGATCATTCGAGTCGGTGCGGGGATGCTGGTGGCGTGGCCCCTGCTCGGTGCGGCGGAAAGTTTCGATGCGACGATGGACCGCGCGGCGGGGCAGTATGCGGAGCGTTTTCGTCAGGCGACGGAGGAATTGGCGCGCACGCGGGAGCGTATCGCGGGCGAGAAGGCGCCTTTCCTGCGGGAGATGCGAGCGGCCGAGGATCGGATCATCGCGGCGGAGACGGAGACGATGCGGCTGGAGACCGGCGCGGAGTCGGCCGGCAGCGATAAACGGAAGCTGCTGCAGGACTTGGATGCTCAGCGGAAAACGAGCGCGTATATCACGACGTTGAGCCAGGATGCGTTGCGGGCGTTGATCGCGGGGCTGGCGGCGGGCGAGGAGCAGTTCGTCGGCGAGCAGGTGCGCGCGCTTGAGCGCGCGCTGGAGGACAATGCGAGCGGGCCGAATCTGCGCGGTGCGCTGGATGTGACGGAATTCATGCTCGGGCGGACGGAGCGGCTGCTCGGCGGGCAGGTGGAAAAAGGGAGTGCGCTGCTCGCGGAGAATAATCTGGTCGCAACGGGGTCGCTGGCGTTTGCGGGGCCGGAGACGTTTTTCCTGCCGGACGACAGCGGGGCGCCGGGGGTGTTGCGGCCGCGGGAGGGTTCGCGTTTCCCGACGAGCCATGCGTTGCCGGAGTGGCCGCGGGAGCAGGCGACGACGTTTTTCTCGGGCGAGATGGGGACGATGATCGGCGACGCGTCGGGGGGGAAAGCGCTGCGGTTGCAGCAGACACGCGGCACGTTGCTGGAACATGTGAGCAAGGGCGGCGTGGTGGCGTATTTCATCGTGGGCGTCGGCGTCGTGGCGTTGCTGCTCATCCTGAGCAAGCTACGCGACGTGGCGCAGATGAAAGTGGATTCGCGCGAAAAGGTGCAGCGGTTCCTGGCGACGCTATCGGAGCGTTCGTGGGCGCAAGCGGAGGGGGCGTTGGGCACGCTGCGGGCGACGACGCGGGAGCTGTTCGCGGAAGGGCTGCGTCATCGCGACGAGCCGAAGGCGATTTTGGAGGAGCGGTTGCAATCGGTCCTGCTGGGGCAGCGGCTGCATTTCGAGCGGCGGCTGCCGTTGCTGGCGGTGATTGCGACGGCGGCGCCGTTGATGGGGTTGCTCGGCACGGTGGTCGGCATGGTGAAGACCTTCGCGTTGATCACGGTGTTCGGCACGGGCAACGCGGGGAAACTTTCGAGCGGCATTTCCGAGGTGCTGGTGGCGACCGAGCTCGGACTGGCGGTGGCGATTCCGGCGCTGGTCGTGCATGGGTTCCTCGCGCACCGGATTCACAAGAACCTCGCGATGCTGGAGCGGCATGCGCTCGAGTTCGTGATGGCGGCGGAACTGGCAAAATTGAAGGCGACGGCGAGCGACGAAGCGCCGGCCCTGGTTTGACATGAAACCGCTGCTCGAACTGCTGGATCAAGGAGGGATCGTGATGGTGCCGATCGTGGCGCTTTCGGTGCTGTTGTATTCGCGGTGTTTCCGGCTGCTGCTGTCGCTGCGAAGGACGCGCCGCGCGATCGGCGTGGCGAGGCAGGAGCTGGCGGGGGCGCCGGCGACGTTGCGGCGGCTGCGTTCGGAGGTGCAGGAATCGTTTCGCCGGCAGCGGATGGCGCTCGGGGCGATGATTGCGGCGGCGCCGTTGTTGGGGCTGTTGGGCACGGTGAGCGGGATGGAGAAGACGTTCGAGAGTCTCGCGGGAACGGGCGGGGATCGCTCGATGGAAGGGCTGGCGCATGGAATTTCGGAAGTGCTGGTGGCGACGGAGTCGGGGCTGGCGGTGGCGATCCCGGCGTTGCTGCTGGTTTACCTGGCGCATCGCGAGGTGCAGCGGCACGTGCAGGTGTTGACCGCGATCGAACGCGGCGCGGGGAGGGCGGCGGCATGATCGGACGCGGGACACAACACAGCCGGTTCGAGAGCACGCACATCGACATGGTGCCGATGGTGGACTGCATCATGGTGCTGGTGATTTTCCTGATGGTGAGCAGTTCGTTCGTAGCCGATCCGGGGGTGGAGGTGCAGAAGCCGGATGTGAGCGGATCGATCAGCAGCGACCAGGGTGCGCTGCTCGTGGCGATCACGGCGGATAACCGGATTTACTTCGACGGGCAGGAAATCCAGGCGGAGCAGGTGGCGACGGTGTTGAAACAGGCGGCGATCGGACGGACGCCGACGGTGATCGTGCGCGGCGATCGCGCCTCGAGCCTGGGAGTGTTTGCGACGGTTTACACCGAGGCGAAACGCTCGGGGATTCAGAATGTGCAGTTCGCGACGGCGCGGACGGATTGAGGAGAGCTCGCATGAGCACGACCGCCGAAGGATTCCGTTTCGAAGCGTCGCACGAGAGTGCGATCGACGGCGTGCTGGCGGTGGTGGCGGGTTTGGGTTTCACGGCAGGGCTGTTTTGGGCGATCGCGCATTTCGAGCGGGATCGGACGGTGGAGCAGCCGGTGGAAATCGCGGATCTGCGAGCGATGGCGATGCCGCTCGAGCCGCCGCCGCCGCGGATCGTGGAACAGCCGGAGGTGGTGGCGCCGGCGGTGACGCCGTTTGCGGGGCTGGAGGTGGGAGCGTCGGAAAGTCCGGTGAAGATCGCGGTGGTGCCGCCGGATTTGGAAATGTTGATGCCGCACAGCGATGTGCCGCCGACGGCGGGAATCCAGGTGGCGCAGCTGCATTCGGAGTTTAAGCCGAAGATGGACGTGGAGGCGGATTTCTCGCGGGTGTTTCAGGCGACGGAGGTGGACCAGCGGCCGCGGGTGTTGTCGCGGCCGAATCCTTTCATTCCGCAGAACGTGCGGGGCAAGGCGCGCATGTTGCGGGTGCTGTTGCTCATCACGGTGGACACCACCGGCTCGGTGCACAGCGTGCGCGTGCTGAATCCGTCGGGCAACGAGAAGTTCGACGAGATCATCGTCGACAGCGTGCGGCGCGAGTGGGCGTTTACGCCGGCGATCAAGAAAGGCCGCAAGGTGCGGTGTCTCCTGCAGCAGTCGGTGGCGGTGACGTGGAGAAGAGATGGGTCGCCTTTCGAATCCTGAACGCATGAAAACCTTCATCCTCGTCGTTCTTCTTGGCAGCATCGCGTCGGTGCACGCGGCGGACATCGACCTGAGCGATGGCGGCCTGAACCTGCAGGAGGAGATGCGCCGTCGGGAGTCGGCGTCCAAGGGCAAGGGGCCGAAGCTGGACCCGAAGCGGATCATCAACGAATCGAATTCGTTTCTGAAGGAGCGCGAGCCGGAGATGACGGCGGAGGAGTATGCGCTTTACGAGCGGGTGATGACGATGCTGGCGACGAATCCGGCGTTCGCGATCCGGCTGCTGGAAGCGATGGTGGACGAGAAGGAAAAGCCGAGCCCGGCCTTCGAGTTCATCCTGGGGAATGCGTATTATTCGGCGGGCGAGGTGGAGAAGTGCGAGACGCACTACCGGAGTGCGGTGGAGCGTTTCCCGACGTTTCTGCGGGCGTGGAACAACCTCGGCGTGCTGTATTATTCGACGGACCGGTTTGCGGAGGCGGTGCCGTGTTTTTCGAAAGCGGTGGTGTTGGGTGACAAGGATCCGACGACGTTTGGACTGCTCGGCTACAGCCTGGAGCAGACGGGCAACGTGGTGTCCGCCGAAATGTCCTACATGCAGGCGCTGGCCGGAGCGCCGGACAACGTCGACTGGAAGGAAGGCCTGCTGCGGATTTACATCCAAGGGCGTCAATTTGGGCGGGCGGAGCCGCTGGTGAAGACCCTGATTTCCGAGGATCCGCGGGCGACGCGATTCTGGCTCGCCTACAGCAACATCCTGCTGGCGCAGGAGCGGAAGCTGGAGGCGGCGGCGGTGTTGGAGGCGGCGATGGGCGCGGGGGTGGCGGGGACGGACGAATTGATCCTGCTTGGCGATTTGTATGCGGAGCAGAAGCTGGTGCCGGAGGCGCTGGCGATTTACACGCGCGTGCTGGAGCCGTCGCCGTCGCTCGGCGAAGGCAAGCTGGTGCATTATGCGCAGGTGTTGATCGCGGGCGGGAAGCTGGACGACGCGGAAAAAATCGCGCGTGTGCTCGAAGGCCGGCGGCTCACGCCGGAGGGGCGGGTGGCGATGTTGCAGACGAAAGCCGACGTGTTGATCGCGCGGCAGAAGTGGACCGAGGCGCGAGTGGAGCTGGACACGCTGCTGAAGCTGGCGCCGATGAATGGACGGGCGCTGTTGAGCATCGGGCGGACGCATGCGGCGGAGGAGGACTGGGCGCGGGCGACGTTTGCGTTCGAGGCGGCGCATCGCGTGCCGGAGACGACGTATCGGGCGAGCCTGGAGCTGGCGAACATCGAGCTGAAGCTGCGTCATTACGATCGTGCGATCGAGTATCTCGAGAAGGCGCTGAGCCTGCAGAAGACCGATGGCGTGCAGGATTATCTCGCGCGGGTGAGAACGCTCGCGCTCCAGCAGAATTGATCGAACCACGACTTTACCATGAAGACGCTCACATTATTCCTGGTCGCCGGGATTGTCGCCTCCGCAGCCCAGGCGGCGGCTCCCGCCAAGGTTACGCCGGTGGCTGCCAGTTCGGGGGAGCGAACGCATACGTTGTTCATGGGCGTCGATGTGGCGGTCGAGCACGAGAAGATGTTTCGCCGTGTCCGGGAAGTCTCCGGGAGTTCGTGGGTGGTGAACGTGGGCGGAAGGCCGGAGTTCATCCCGACCTCCCGGCAGTCGCTGAATCTGAAGATCGAGCAGTCGCTGAAGCTGACGGAGGCGACGGCGACGCTGGCGAATTTGAAGACGGAGCGCACCTACCTGCCGCGCAACGACCCGAGGATGCAATCGATGCGGGCGCAGCTGCATCTGCAGGCTTTTACGACCGAGCAGCAGATGGTGGCGGAACGGGAATTGCAGCGGCAGTTGCAGAGTGCGGCGTTTGCCACGACGGTCGATAGCCGTAATCCGACGGTCGGTCCGCCACCCGACCCGGTGAAGGCGATGGACGATTTGGCACGGGCGGCGGATTTTGCGCAGGGGCAGATGACGACGCAGCAGTTCAACCAGGCGATCGCGGACGAGCAGTTGAAGAAGGAGTTGTTCGATGCGATTTCGATCGAGTTCGAGATTTCGGCGCCGAAGCCG
>JAEZAD010000107.1 GCA_023430565.1 Verrucomicrobiota bacterium | reverse complement strand
TCATTCCGAACCTCTCCCGGCGAGCCGACTGGCGAATATCGTTTTACCTGCACCCTCACCGATCGCGTCAGCGAAAAGACCGTCGAGAAAACCATCACCGTGCGCGTCGCGTCCTCGAACGATCCGCTGCCACTCCCTTCCGACGTCAATTTCGACCGCTTTCTCGGCACCTATCACGCCCGCCCCCATCCGCGGCTGGCGCTCCCCGCCCTGATCGCCTTCAGCCGGACGCCGTTCGCCACCCGTCCGCCCAACCACCACGGCGTGCTGCTCGGTTTCTACGAGCGCGTCCTCGCCGACAACCCTTGGCTCGTGCCACAGTTCAAAAAACACTTCGCCGCCGCGAGCCAGCCCGCCGAGCGCCGCCTCTTCGCGCGCGTGCTCGCCTTCTCGCACGCGTCCGACGAGCCCTTCGCCGACCTCCCGCGCAAAGCCCGCGACGCCATCACGCTCGCCCGTCGCGAAGGCCTGCCCACCCCGACGCCACGCCCACAGCTCGGCGGACCGCTCGACGTTCACTGGGGACGTTTCCTGGCCAGCGGTCGTTTCACGCCGATCGCCGACCTCGTCGCCGTCGCCGAAGCCTACGCGCCCGCCGCGGCGAAAATCCCGCTCGACGAAAAAGGCCGCCCCAAAAATCCGGACGCTCCCGCCAACGAGATCCGCGAAGCGATCATCTTTCGCACCGCCGTCTGGTCCCTCGGCTCCAACACCCACCAGCACGAACTCGTGCGCACGTATCTCTCCGGTATCGCCCGCTCCGAAAAAGCGTCGCCCCTCGCCCGCGAAATCGCGCAGCGCGCCCTTGCCTCGAAGCCGCCTTCGCCGCACTGACGTCCGCGTCGCCATGAAATCCTACCGCCAGGAACTCTGGTTCGAGCTCCCGCAGCGCCGCGGCCTCGTCAACATCACCCCGCAGATCGAGTCGTGTCTCCGCGAAAGCGGCATCCGCGAAGGCCTCTGCCTCGTCAACGCCATGCACATCACCGCGAGCGTCTTCATCAACGACGACGAACGCGGCCTCCACGCCGACTACGAACGCTGGCTCGAGCAACTCGCCCCCGAGAAACCTCACGCCGCCTACGACCACAACCGCACCGGCGAAGACAACGCCGACGCCCATCTCAAACGCACCGTCATGGGCCGCGAGGTCGTTGTTGCCATCACCGACGGCCAGCTCGATTTCGGACCGTGGGAGCAGATCTTCTATTTCGAATTCGACGGCCTCCGCCGCAAACGCGCACTCGTCAAAATCATCGGCGAATGAATCGCGCCGACCTCGACTCCGCCGCGCGGACGATTTTCGCCTACCTCTCCGTCACCGACGCACGGCCCCCGCTGCCCTGCGACACCGTCATCGGTTTCGGCATGTTCGACCTCACGCTCGCCGCGTTCTGCGGCGAGCTCCACTCCCGCGGCCACGCCCGGCGCATCGTCCTCACCGGCGGCATCGGCGCCGGCACCGCCGACCTCGGCCGGCCCGAAGCCGACGCCTGGCGCGACGAAATCCTTCGCACGCATCCGCCCATCGATTCGCACAACATCGTCGTCGAGAACCGCTCCACCAACACCGCCGAAAACATCGAGTTCACCACTGCGCTGCTCGCGCGCGATTTTCCCGACCTCGCCTTCGGCCACGGCCTGCGCACCGCGCTGATCGTCGCCTCGCCGTCACGCCTGCGCCGCGTGAAACTCACCCTGCAAAAACTCCTTCCCGGGCTCCAGGTCTGGCGCTGCCTTCCTCCCACCGACTTCGACCGCGAACACCAGCTCTACCAAAGCAAGCGCATCGACTACCCCGCACACCTCGCCGGCGAGATCGACCGTATCCGCGATTACCCGACACGCGGCTGGATCGCCCCCGAGCCGCTCCCGCCCGAGATCGTCGCCGCCCGCGCCCGGCTGCCGTAACGCGCCCCTATTCGGCCGACCTCAATTTCCGTCGCGGCGGCGTCGCCCCGACCGTCAGCGCGCCATACGCCAGCGCCGCCGCGATCGCGCTCGCGATCACGAACCAGTCGCCGTGCTCGACATAAAAACTGTTCCGCTCCGCCCAGCGACCGTCGCGCGTCACGTCCACCGTCTGCGTCCCGCGGAAATAAATACTCCCCGCCTCGTTCAATACCGTCGTCCGCACCGCGCCAAATTCGTCGATCCACCCGCTCCAGCCGCCATTCCCGCAACGCAGCACCGGCCGCCGCGTCTCGACCGCCCGCAACACCGCGTGCGCCGCATGCTGGTGCGCCGCGCCGCCTTCGCCATACCAGGCGTTGTTCGTGAGCACCGCGAGCACGTCGCTTCCGGCCAGCACGCTATAACGCGAGAGCATGGGAAAAATGTCCTCGTAGCAGATCAAAGAGCCGATCGTCAGCGGACCGTTCGGCAGCGACACGATGAGCGGCGACGAGTCTTCGCCCGGCGAGAAATCGTCGTCGCCCACCGGCACCACTTTCGACAACCAGCCGAGCAACGGCCGCAACGGCACGTATTCGCCAAACGGCACCAGATGCCGCTTCGCATAATAATCCGTCTGCACCCCCGCGACCGGATCGACCACGAACGCGCCGTTCAGCCACAGTTCATCCGGTTGGTCGTTGTTCTCGATTGCGATCGAGCCGATCAGCAGCGGCACATTCGCGCGCCGCGCCAGCGTCTCGACGAACGCCTGCATGTTCGTGTCGCCCTGCACCGCCCACGGCGTGCTCGCCTCCGGCCAGAGAATCAGATCCGGCCGCGTCGCCGCCGCCGCCATCGTCGTCGATTGCAGCGTATCAAGAATCGACCGCCCCGCCGCGGGGTCCCATTTCAACGTCTGCGGGATATACGGCTGCACAAACGCCACCCGCGCCAGCGGCACCGCGTAGCGCCCGCGCTGAAACGTCTCCTGAACATGGATACTCACGCACGCCATCAGCATGAAGAGCGCGAGGAGGAACTCCGGCCGGCGAAAATTCCACCCGCCCTGCCCCGCAAACAAACTGTGCGTCATCGCCGAAAACCCGATGTTCATCGCCACCAGCACGAACGAAATCCCCCACGCGCCGGTGTAGGACGCGATCTGCAGCACGCTCGAGCGCTCCCACTGGCTCACCGAGAGCGGCAGCCACGGAAAGCCGGTCAACAACCACGTGCGCGTCCACTCGATCACGACCCACAACCCCGCCAATCCCACCATCGCCGCCATCCGTGTGAACGCCGGCCGCTCCAGCATCCTCGGCATCGCCCACCACGCCGCGAGAAACCAGACCCCCACCCACGCGCCGACGATCGGCCCGAGCAGCAGCAGCCCCGCCCACGTGACGTGGTGCAGCCACGCGAGCATGATCGTCCACGCCACCGCCTGCGCCGCAAAGAGCGTCCCGGCGTAAAGCTTGAATCCGGGTTTTCGATACGCCCAGAGGATGCCCGGCACCAGCATCGCGTAAGCAAACTCCGGCGTGTGGAACGGCGGAAACGAGAGCACCGTCAGCACCGCCGTCGCCACGAAAACCGCCAGCGCCGCCACTCGGTCACCGAAGCGGTCGAAAATCGACGGCTTCGGCGCGTAGGGATCGACGTAAGGTTCAGATGCCGCGTCCGCCATGGGGTCGCGCGGGCGTGACGCCCGCATACGGGATCACCGCCCGTGACACTGCTTGAATTTCTTCCCGCTGCCGCAGGGGCAAGGATCGTTGCGGCCGACTTTTGGCACGTCGCGGCGGATCGTCACCTTCGGGAGTTGAATCTCCTCCTCCGGCTCCGGCGCCACCGCCGTCGCCGTCGAACCGCCGGTCGTGACCGCGCTTCGCGTCTGCACCGGCGGCACGCCCGGACGCCCCGGCGCCGGCAAATCCGTCGGCCCCACCGCACGCGCCGTGCGGCTCAGCAAAGCGAGCATGTTTTCAAACGACTCGAGATTCGAGGCGCTGCGAAACAGGCCGGTGCAGATCTGCAGGCGGACATTGTTCATCAACTCCTCGAAGAAGCGGAACGCCTCGCCCTTGTATTCGACCAGCGGATCCTTCTGCCCATAGCTGCGCAGGCCGATGCTCTTGCGCAGGTCTTCCATCTCCGTGAGATGCTCCTGCCAGTGGTGATCGATCGCATTGATCACCACATAGCGCTCGAGCGAGCCGAGCGCCTCGGGGATCTCCACCGACTCCTTGATCGCGTAAGCCTTCTTGATCCGGTCCAGCAGCATCGCCGCCAGCGACTCAACGTTTCCACCCGACAGTTCCTCGGGCCGCAGGCTGATCGGAAAATGCGAATTCACCCAGCCGACCAAACTTTCCGTCGCCGTCTGATTGGCCCCGGCCTTGGCATCGACGCCCGCCACCTCGAGCCGGTTGATCAACTCCTCCTCGATCTGCTCGAAGATGATGTCCTTCGGCCGATCGGCATGGATCGCCGCGTTGCGAATCCCGTAAACGACTTCGCGCTGCTGGTTGAGCACGTCGTCGTATTGAAGCAGCCGTTTCCGGATCGAATAATTCTGCTGCTCGACTTTTTTCTGCGCACTCTCGATCGAGCGGTTCAGCCACGGATGCTCGAGCTCCTCGCCTTCCTGCATCGAACCTTCCATCAGGCGCGACGCCAGATTGCCCTGCAGGAACAGCCGCATGAGGTCGTCTTCCAACGACAGGAAAAACTTCGTCCGCCCCGGATCGCCCTGACGCGAGCAACGGCCGCGCAACTGCCGGTCGATGCGGCGCGACTCGTGCCGCTCCGTGCCGACCACGTAAAGCCCGCCGAGATCGCGCACGCCTTCACCGAGTTTGATGTCGGTGCCGCGGCCAGCCATGTTCGTCGCGATCGTCACCGCACTGCGCTGTCCCGCGCGCGCCACAATGTCGGCCTCCTGTGCGTGAAACTTCGCATTGAGCACCGTGTGGATGATGCCCGCCCGCTTCAGCATGCGGGACAACACCTCCGACGATTCCACCGAAACCGTGCCGACGAGCACGGGCTGGCCGCGTTTGTTGGCCTCCTCGATTTCCTTCACCACCGCGGCGTATTTGTCGCGGCGGGTTTTGAAAATGGAGTCGTTCTTGTCGGCGCGAATGCAGGGCTTGTTAGTCGGGATGACCTGCACCGCGAGTTTGTAGATGTCGTTGAACTCGGTCGCCTCCGTCTCCGCCGTGCCCGTCATGCCGGCCAGCTTCTCATACATGCGGAAATAATTCTGGATCGTGATCGTCGCGTAGGTGCGCGTCTCGCGCTCGATCGTCACGCCTTCCTTCGCCTCGACCGCCTGATGCAACCCGTCGGACCAACGACGGCCCGGCATCACGCGACCGGTGTTTTCGTCGACGATCATCACCTTGCCTTCCTGCACGACGTATTCGACGTCGCGCTCGTAGAGCGAGTAGGCGCGCAACAACTGCGAGATCGCGTGAATGTCCTCCGACACCTCCGCGTAGCGCTGCTGCGACGCGAGCTTCTGCGCCTCGCGCTGCTCGAGCGTCATCGTCGTGGTCTTGTCGAGCTCGCTGAACTCGGTCGCGAGGTCGGGCAGCACGAACGCGTCGGGGTTGTCCGGCCGCAGTTGGCTCCGCCCGATTTCCGTGAGGTCGGCCTGGTGCTGCCGCTCGTCGATGACGTAGAGCAGCTGTTCTTTGAGCCGGTAGAGCTCCTCCTTATTGAGGTCGGAGTTCATCTCCGTCTCCACCTTGTCGAGCAGCTTGCGCCACTCGGGCGTCTCCATCAGGCGGAGCAGTTGCTTGTTCTTCGGATGCCCCATCTTGACCTGGAGCATCTTGCGCGCAGCGGCCTGCTTGTCGTCATTGGTCGCGCCCGGCTTTTCCAGCAACTCCTTCGCCTCGCCGACGATCTTGTTGCAAAGCCGGATCTGGTCGTTCACGAGTCGATCCACCGGCGGCAACAGCCGTGTGAACGGCTGCTCGCGCTCGATCGGCGCCGGGCCGGAAATGATCAACGGCGTGCGCGCCTCGTCGACGAGGATCGAGTCGATTTCGTCGACGATGCAATACCAGTGGTCGCGTTGAACCTGGTCTTCCTTGCGCGTCGCCATGCCATTGTCGCGCAGGTAATCGAAACCGAACTCGCTCGCGGTCCCATAAGTGATGTCGCGGCCATACATCTCGCGCCGCAGGTCCGGCGGCATCTGCTGCTGGATGCAGCCGACGGTGATGCCGAGAAAGTTGTAGAGATGCCCCATCCACTCGGAGTCGCGGCGGGCGAGGTAATCGTTGACCGTCACGAGCTGCGTATTTCGCGCGACGAGCGAGTTGAGATACAGCGGCAGCGTGGCGACGAGCGTCTTGCCCTCGCCGGTCGCCATTTCCGAAATCTTGCCCTGGTGCAGCGCCATGCCGCCGATCAGCTGCACGTCGAAATGCACCATGTCCCACGTGAGCTCGTGCTCGCACACGATGATCTTGCGCCCGACGAGTCGCCGCGCGGCGTTCTTCACCGTGGCGAACGCTTCGGGGAGAATTTCGTTCAGCGCCGCCTTCTTGTCGGAAGCGGCCGCGAGCCGGGCACGGAAATCGTCGGTCTTGGCGCGGAGCTGCTCGTCGGTCAGCGATTGATAGGATTTTTCGAGCTCGTTGATGCGTGCGACGATGGGGCGGCACGACTCGAGGAACTTTCGATAATGCCGGCCGGAAAAGCGTTTGAAGAGAAACGACAGCATGAAAGGGCCAAACGCTAGTTCGCCGCCCGTCCTTGGCAAATGGCAAAATCGGCCAGCCACACGCCGCCGCGCGGGCGCCCCACCCCGTCACACCCGCGTCCGGAAATACTCGATCGTATGCTTCAGCCCATCCTCGAGCGGCACCTTCGGCTCCCACTTCAGGACCTTGCGCGCGAGCGAGATGTCCGGCTGCCGCTGCTTCGGGTCGTCCGCCGGCAATGGCTTGTGCACGATCTTCGACTTTCCGCCGACGAGCTTCAACGTCCGCTCCGCCAGCTCGAGCATCGTGAACTCACCCGGATTGCCCAGGTTCATCGGCCCGATCGTTTCATCCTGATTCATGAACCGCACGAAGCCCTCGATCAGATCGCTCACGAAACAGAACGACCGCGTCTGCGAACCGTCGCCATAAATCGTGATGTCTTCGCCGCGCAGCGCCTGAACGATGAAATTGGATACGACACGCCCGTCCGCCTCGTGCATGCGCGGCCCATAGGTGTTGAAGATCCGGATCACGCGAATATCCACGCCGTTCTCGCGGTGGTAATCGAAGAAGAGCGTCTCCGCGCAGCGCTTGCCTTCGTCGTAGCAGGAACGCCGCCCGATCGGGTTCACGTTGCCCCAATAACTCTCCGGCTGCGGATGCACCGACGGATCGCCGTAAACTTCGCTCGTGCTCGCCTGAAACACCCGCGCCTTCACGCGCTTCGCCAGCCCGAGACAGTTGATCGCGCCCATCACCGACGTCTTCGTCGTCTTGATCGGGTTGAACTGGTAGTGCGGCGGCGACGCCGGACACGCCAGATTGTAGATCTGATCGACCTCGAACTTGAACGGATCGATCACGTCGTGCCGCACGAACTCGAACCGCGGATTCCCCAGCAGGTGGTCGATGTTGATTTTTCGGCCCGTGAACAGGTTGTCCAAAGCGATGACTTCGTGCCCATCGGCCAGCAGCCGATCGCAAAGATGTGAGCCGAGAAATCCGGCGCCGCCGGTGACGAGTATGCGCATGGTGAGAAGGTCCTTGGACGCTGAAGCCGATGCCCGCCGGTTTCGAGCAAAACGCTGAACGGCGGCCCAATGCACACCGCAACCGCCGCCGAAAGTTCCGCCAAGACACGAAATTATTCTGATTGCCGGACCGCTCGCCAGCCGTAGCAACCCCACCCCCCGAAACTCGTTTTCGGGTTTCGGGGACCCAAACCAAGACAACAAACATGACCCATACCAAGATCCTCCTCAGCGCGCTCGCTCTCGCGGCCGCGTCGAGCACGTTCGCGCAAACCGATTCCGCGCCGGTGGCCACGTCCGCCGGCCTGCTCGGCCAGCGCTACGCGGCCGCCAGCTTTATTGTGGAAGACTTCCGCAATGCCGGCGGCCTCGACAACGCGTTCGGCGGCAGCATCGGTGCGAACCTGCCGCTGTCGGCGAATCTCGACCTCGGCTTCGGCTACGGCTACGAGCGCCTCTCCGACGGCGGCGTGAAGTATCGCGAACACGCGATCAGCGCTTCGCTGACGCCGTTCGTGAACGTCGCGGAAAACGTCAAGGTGTTCGCCGACGCCACCGTCGGTTACGCCTGGGCCAAGGCCCGCGGCTTCGGCGGCAGCGCCAGCGACGATGACGGCCTCTGGAGCCTCGGCGTCGGTGCCGAGCTCGCCCTCGGCGCTCGCACCGCCCTGACCGGCCGCGTCGCTTACAACGACGCGTTCGACAGCGGCAGCGACGGCTCCTGGGCGTTCACCGCCGGCGTCAACCACTGGTTCACCGAAAAGGTGGCCGGTATCGCCGGTGTGACGTTCGTCGAAAGCGACGCGATCATCTATCAGGTCGGCGTCGCCTTCCGCTTCTGAGCGAGGTTGCTAGCATAAACTGAAAACAACCTGGCCCGCGTGCCCTCCGGCGCGCGGGCCTTTTGCTTGCCTCAAACCGCACCCACCCGCGCCGCCGCGCCCGCCTCGTAACGCTCGATCCACGCGCGATGCCACGGCCCGAAATCGCCTGCCTCGAGATGCGCCCGCGCCTGCGCCATCAGATCGAGGTAGAAATGCAGATTGTGAATCGTCAGCAGCGTGCAGCTGATGATTTCGCCCGCGAGCGTCACATGCCGCAGATACGCGCGCGAAAAATTCCGGCATGTGTAGTTGTCCAAGCCCTCGACGATCGGCCGCGGATCCGTCCGATACTTCTCGTTCCGCAAATTCATCGGCCCGTCCGGCGTGAACACCAATCCGTTCCGTGCCACGCGCGTCGGCAGCACGCAGTCAAACATGTCCACGCCCAGCGCGATCATCTTCAAAATCTGCGGCGGCGTCCCCAGCCCCATCGTGTAACGCGGCTTGTCCGCCGGCATGAATGGCGTCGTCGCCCCCACCTGTTTCAACATCTCCGGCTCCGGCTCCCCCACGCTCACGCCGCCCACCGCGTATCCAGGAAAGTCCAACGCCGCGAGCGCCTCCGCCGCCTCCCGCCGCAGGTCGTCGAACGTCGACCCCTGCACGATCGCAAACACATGATGCCCGTTCGCCAGAAACCCGCTCTCGGTCGCGATCTCCTTGCACTGCTTTGCCCACCGAAAACTCCGCGCCACCGCCTTCGCACACGGCTCGCGCTCGCACGGCCACGGCGGACACTCGTCGATCACCATCGCGATGTCGCTGCCGAGATTCTGTTGGATCGTCATCACCTCCCGCGGCCCGAGAAACAGTTTCGCGCCATCCAGATGCGACTGAAACGCCACGCCGTCGTCCCGGATGTCGCGCAACTTCGCCAGCGAGAAAACCTGAAACCCGCCGCTGTCCGTCAAAATCGGCCCGTCCCACCCCATGAACCCATGCAACCCTCCGAGTTCGCGCACGACCTCGCTGCCCGGGCGCAGGTTCAAATGATACGTGTTGCCCAGAATGATCTGCGCCCCGATCTCGCGCAACTGCACCGGCGTGACCGACTTCACCGTCCCCTGCGTCCCCACCGGCATGAAAATCGGCGTCTCCACGATCCCATGACGCGTCCGCAGCCGGCCCCGCCGCGCCGCCGTCGCCGTGTCCGTTTTCAGAAGTTCGAAGTGTTCCGCCATGCCTTTGTGCAACGTTAGCCGCGGTCTATGCACGTCGCCCCCGCCCCGCGCAAGCACAGCCCCCACCCGTATCCACGCCACCACTGCCACGGCCCGGCACTTGACCACCCCCGCTTCACGTGGGACGTTTTCGCCGCGTGCTCCTGGTCATCGACAACTACGACTCCTTCACCTTCAACCTCGTCCAATACTTCGGCGAGTTGGGCGTGGAGCAGCGGGTCTATCGCAACGACGAGATCACCCCCGCCGAAGCCCTCGCGCTCAACCCCGACCGCGTCCTCCTCTCCCCCGGCCCGTGCTCGCCGAAGGAAGCCGGCGTCACGCTCGACATGATCAAAGCCTTCGCCGGCGTGAAACCCATCCTGGGCGTCTGCCTCGGCCACCAATCGATCGGCCACTACTTCGGCGGCAACGTCATCCGCGCCTCCCGCCTCATGCACGGCAAAACCTCGCCGATCCTCCACAAGGACACCGACGTCTTCCGCGGACTCCCTCAAGGCTTCGCCGCCACGCGCTACCACTCGCTCCTGATCGAACGCAGCACTTTCCCCCAAGACCTCGAGATCACCGCCGAAACCGCCGAGGGCGAAGTCATGGGCCTCCGCCACAAATCCCTTCCCATCTGGGGCGTCCAGTTCCACCCCGAATCCATCGCCACCGACGGCGGCATGCAGATCCTCAAAAACTTCCTCGAACTGAATTGATGCCCACGGAACACACCGACCACACCGAATCCCGCAGCCTTTCCGTGTCTTCCGTGGGCCAAAACTAAACTCCCCATGCGCTGCCCCAAATGCACCTCCATCGAGGACAAGGTGATCGACTCCCGCATCAGCAAGGAGGGCTCGACCATCCGCCGCCGCCGCGAATGCCTCGAGTGCGGCCATCGCTACAGCACCACCGAAACGCTCGTCCGTGACGGTATCGTCGTCCTCAAACGCGACGGCCGCCGCGAGGAATTCTCCCGCGAAAAACTCCTCCACGCCGTCCGCGCCGCCTGCCACAAGCGCCCCGTCGACGCCGAACAAATCGCGATGCTCATCGAGGACGTCATCGACGCCCTCGAAGCCCAATACGACGCCGAGATCCCTTCGTCCGCCATCGGCGACGCCGTCATGCAACGCCTCCGCACCGTCGATCAGGTCGCCTACGTCCGCTTCGCCAGCGTGTATAAGGAATTTCGCGACGTCTCCGAATTCGTCCAGGAGATCGGTTCTCTTCCGAAACCGAAAAGCGGCGGCACCAACCCGCCGCATTAAACCCCACCATGTAGGAGCCTGCTCGCAGGCGATCTGACGCAGCATCCGCCGTCATGCCCGCCTTCAGTCGCGACGACCTGCGCCGGCTCCATTTCATCGACGCGCTCTTCGCGCACGTCACCGGCCACGACCTCTATCTCGCGCGCCAGATCAAGGAAGCGATCGCCTTCAGCCTCGCCGACCTCGCCGCCCAGACCGCCGCCCACCCCGAGCTCGCCGCCAGATTCGACGCCGCCTTCAACGCGGCCGCCGCCGAGCTCCTCGCCAAGCTCTTCACGCATCTCCCCCGCCACGGTTTCTATCACTGGGACGCATCCCTCACGCTCGCGGCTTCCACACCGCTCTTCACCCGCGCCGAAATCATGGCCGGCCTGAAACAACTCGCCCGCTTCCGCGAGTCGACGCTCCTCGTCACCAATCTCCGCCCCGCCCTGATCCCGCCCTCCCGCCGCGCCACCGCCCGCCGCCAGC
>JAEZAD010000338.1 GCA_023430565.1 Verrucomicrobiota bacterium | reverse complement strand
GCGTTGCGACGGACTTCGTCGTAAGCGGGAAGGCCGCGTTCGAGAAAGAGGAGATCGGGGTCGAGTTTTTCGGCGCCGGCGAGGGTGAGGAAGCGGATTTCGAGGCCGGCTTTGAGCGCCATCGGGAGGAAGCGCAGCGCGGCTTTCTGGCCGGCGGAGTCGCTGTCGAAGAAGCATTCGACCTGCGGGTGATAGCGGCGGAGGAGAATGAGTTGGGGTTCGGTGATCGAGGTGCCCTGGGGGGCGATGGCGGTTTTCAGGCCGACGGACCAGCAGCGAAGGGCGTCGAGCTGACCTTCGACGAGGACGAAAGGTTTGTTTTCGCCGACGCTGGTGCGGGCGCGGTCGAGGTTAAAGAGCAGGTTGCCTTTGGTGAAGATGGGCGTTTCGGGGGAGTTAACGTATTTGGCTTCGCGCGCCGGGTCGTCTTCGGGGGTGAGTTGGGTTTGCCGCGCGGTGAACGCGACGACGCGGCCCTGGTGGTCGCGGATCGGGATCATCAGGCGGCCGCGAAAACGCGGGCGGAGGGCGCCGGGGGTGATTTGCGCGTCCTCGTAAATGAAGAACAGTCCGCAGCGTCGGAGCGCTTCTTCGGAAAACTTGCGCTTGAGCAAGGCGGCGCCGAGTCCGCTGCCGGCGGCGTCGGCGGCGCCGATCTTGAATTCGTCGGCGAGTTCGAGGGTGAAGCGGCGCTGATCGGTCCAATACTGGCGCATGTAATCGCCGGCGGCGTCGCGCGTCTTGAAGGCCTGATAAAAATGCTCCGCCGCGACATCGTGCAGATCGAAGAGCTCCTGCCGGAGCGACCGTTCCTCGCGGCTGGGGCCACCGGAGCCTTCCTCGTATTCGATCGGGATGTTGAAGCGCTGGCCGAGGGCCTCGACGGCTTCGCTGAAGCCGAGCTGCTCGGTGTCGCGGACGAAGGTGATCGCGTCGCCGGCCTTGCCGCAGCCGAAGCACTTGTAGAAGCCCTTGTCGGTATCGACGTGAAAGGAAGGGGTTTTCTCGTTGTGAAACGGGCACAGGCCCTTGAGTCGCGCGCCGCCGGCCTTGCGCAAGGTCACGACGCGCGAGACGACGTCGGCGAGATTGATCCGGAGTTTCAGGTCGCGGACGCAGGATGGTTTGATGACGGGCATGGACGAGCGCACACCCCGCGGGCGGCTGGCGAAGAATGCACTTTCAAGCGGCCCCACCCACTGTCAAGTTCCCCGCCCTTTGACGGGATGGGCTTCCGGGTTTAGGTGGAAACTTTAGCAATCGTCCGACGACTCACACACGTATGCGTCTGCCTTTTTTCCAGGTTCTGGCCGTGGCCGTGCTCGGCCTTGGTGTATTGACCGCGAGCGGCCAAACGGCTGGCGGGTTGCCGCCGAAGGCGCCGCCGGCGCCGATCTGGCAGGCGCGGCTGCCGAACTTTGATGAGGCCACTTACTCGCGTCAGGTCGAGCGGCTGATTTCGGAGTTCGAGGCGGAGACGGGCCGCAAGCTCGCGCCGGGTGAAAAGAAAAAAGTCGGGCTGAAAATCTACAGCGACTCGGGTCCGGGCATGGCGACGCCGATCCCGCTTGTGAAAGCGGTGATCGCGGCGTTGGAGAAGCGGGGATTTGAAACGAAGGACATCTTTTTGGTGGGGCTGAATCAGCTGCGACTGCGGATGACGGGCTATCTGCCATCGCTGGTGACGGGCGAGTCGCCATTCAAGGAGCACCCGATCTACGTGCTCGAGTCGGGTCGCTATTACGATCCGGTGTGGTTCTACGATTCGCCGCTGCCGCAGCGGTTCGATCCGATTTTCGCGGCGGAGCAGACGGAGGGTTACGATGCGGACACGACGCGGGATGAGGACCGCAAGAGCTTTCTGGCGACGCCGCTGTTTCTCGATGCGGACTTCTGGATCAACCTGCCGGTCTATACGGATCACGCGATTCTCGGAATCAACGGTGCGCTGGTGAATGCGACGTTGTGGAACGCGTCGAACACGGCGCGCTTTTTCCGTTCGCCGGCGAATGCGCCCGCGGCGGTGGCGGAGATGAGTGCGATTCCGGAACTGCGGCAGACGTGGATGTTCACGATCGCGAGCCTGGAGCGGTTTCAGTATATCGGCGGGCCGTATTTCAATTCCCTCTACGCTTCATCGGAGCCGCTGCTGTGGTTGAGCACGGATCCGGTGATGATGGATGCGCTGATGCGCGCGAAGATCGACCAGCTGCGCAAGCAGAACGGATTTCAGCCGGTGCCCGAGGAGATTCGCACTCTGGAGTTCGCGGAGACGCTGGGCGTCGGTTCGACGAAGGTGCGCACGGCGAAGATCATCGACGTGGGGTCTTGAGGGGAACGGCGGTCGTTGGCAGCCCGCGGCGGAGGAAGCGGAAAGCGGGGGCGGAAGGCACTTTCCCACTTGTCTCGCGTCGATTGCTGAGCCCAATTTCCCCTGCGATGGGTTCCGCTGCTTACTTTCCTTTTTTGATCCAGGCGCTGCTCGCGGCCGGCATCACCGGTGTGGTGATCGGCGCGAGTCACTTCTTCGGCCAGCGGGCGAAGCATACGAAGATCAAGGATTCCGCCTACGAGTGCGGC
>JAEZAD010000297.1 GCA_023430565.1 Verrucomicrobiota bacterium | reverse complement strand
ACGAGCACGAGCAGGAGGGGCGCTCGCTGCTACGGCGGATTAGGAGCCGGGCGTCTCGTCGCGGAGGGTTTTGATGAACTCCTCGGCTTCGCGGATGGAGTTTTCCATGTCGGCGATGAGGCGCGTGATGTCGGCTTCGAGTTCGCGGTTGGTGGTGGTGAGCGAGGCGAGCGCGCGGGCGTTGAGGTTGTGTTTTAGAAAGAGGATCTGGTCGCGGAACGTGGAGAGGACGGGCTCCATGCGGTCGGCGGCGCGGCGCATGACGCGGATGAGGTCGTCGTAGCGGCGACGGGTGATGTCGAGGGCGCGTTCGCTTTCGCGGCGGAGGTTGGCGTTGGAGTATTGTTTCAGCTCGTCCTTCCATTCGTCGAAGAGGGCTTCGGCGACGTCTTCGACGGCGTCGATGCGTTCGCGGACTTCGCGGGCGCGTTCTTCGCTGCGTTCGAATTCGCGGTTGAGGGAGCTGTATTTGGCCTGGAGTTCGCCGCCGTCGATTTTCGTGACGGCGAGGAATTCCTCGAGGGCGCTGGCGAATTGTTCCTTGGCGGCGTTCTGGGCGTCGCGGGTCTCCTCGACGCGGTCGACGAGGATTTCGCGTTTGTGGAAGCCGACCTTCTCCATCGCGCTGTAGTAGGTGGAGGAGCAGCCCGCCACGAACGGGAGCAGGACGAGGAGGCAGAGCGAATGTTTCATGGTGTTGTCGACCGCCAAACGTCCCCGGGGTGCCGCCGTGGCGGGAAGCTCCAAGGACCAAGATCCAAGCTCCAGGGAAGCTCCAACTTCCAATAAAGGAGCGGGAGCTATTTCTTCTTCTTTTTAGCAAACGCTTCGTCGTCGTCGGCTTCGGCGGCGAAGGCGGCGTCGTCTTCGTCGAGTGAGGCGGGGGCGAGTTCGTTGGCTGAGTGGGTGCCGGCGGAGGCGGGAAGATCGGCGGAGATGCCGGCGAGGGCGTCGGCCACGGATGTTTCGCGCGGGGCGGACGTGACGGGTTCGTCGGGGAGGCGGGCGATGCGCTGGTCGAGCGGGGGGTGGGTGGAGAAGACGGCGACGGAGGGTCCGGTGCGTTGCTGGAGGCGGGTGAGGATGTGGCGGAGGGCGCCAGGGGCGTAGCCGACGGTGAGGGCGAGGTTGCGGCCGGACTGGTCGGCGCCGAACTCGGTCTGCGGATCGAAGCCTTTTTCGAGGATCGATTTGGCGAGGTTGCCGATGGAGGTGTCGAAAGCGCTGAGCTGGGCCTGGGCTTTGGCGACGTCGCTGCTGCGGAGGGCGGCGAAATCGGCGGCGCCGGAGACGAATTCGCCGCGGGCGATGATGTTGAGGGCGTGTTTGCCGGTGATGTGGGCGATCTCGTGGGCGAGGACGGCGGCGAGGGCGTCGTCGTTGTCACCACAAAGTTCATACAGCCCGCGGGTGAGGAAGACGAAGCCGCCGGGGGCGGAGAAGGCGTTGAAGGCCGGCGAGTCGAGGAGGCCGAATTTCCATTCGAGTTCGGGGCGGGAGGAGTAGTAGGCGAGGGAGCGGCCGAGGAGGTTGACGCGGCGCGTGGCGGCGGCGTCGCGGACGAGGCCGCCGTAGGTCGAGATGATTTCGAGGGAGACGGACTCGCCGATGGCGAGTTCCTCGGCGGGGCCGATGCCGGCGACGCCTTTGGCGACCTTGCCGAGGCTTTTGGCGGTGTTGAGGGCTTTGTTGAGGTCGAAGGCGGCGGAGGCGGTGGGCGCGCAGAACGCGAACGCGAGGGAGAGAGAGAGGCCGGCGAGAAGCGGGCGGGTGGAGCGGCTCATTGGAATTCTCCCTTCTTTTCGGATTGGAGGAATTCCTGGACGGTGTGGGCGGGGAGGAGGGCGTGTTGCTGCTCGAGCCATTGGAGGTCGGCGGCGGCGTCGCCGAGGCCGCGGCGTTGGGAGTAGTCGGTCGAGGTGGGGGTGAGCGGGCGTGCGGCGGTCGATGCGGTGGTGGCGCTGGCGGCGACGGGAAGGCCGTCGAGGCCTTTGGTGGAGGAGGGTTTTTCCTCCGAGAGATTGCCGGCGAAGATCCAGCCGGAGCGGTGGCCGGCGGAGACGCGAAGCCAGGAGCCCTGGATTTCCTCGACGCGGAGTTTTTGGGCGTAGGGAAGCTGGGCGACGGGTTTGGCGAGCAGCTTGGGCTCGGAGAGAAGTGCGGTTTGGAGGCGCTTGGTGTAGGCCTCGTGTCCGGCGGTGAAGACGGCGGACGCGGCGGCGGCGGACGCGAGGAGGAGCGCGGCGCCGGCGAGAAGACGGGTATTCATTTTGTGGATAGGGAAAGGACGGGCTGCCAGTCGGGCGGCGGCGGGTTTTGCGCGAAGCGGCGCGATTCGGCGAGGAGCAGGGCGGTCATGTGGTCCTTGGGCGCGAGCGTGGCGGCATCGGCGAAGGCGCGGGCAGCCTCGGAAAAACGGCGCGACGTGTAAAGCGCGTGCGCGCGCGTGTAGGTGTCGAGAAAATGTTCGTCGTCGGGGGCGATGTCGCCCGGCTCGCCGACCAGCTCGTAGACGGGGACGGCGGTGTGTTTGCCCTTCACGCGGAGCGCGGTGAGGGGCCGAAGAATCAGGGAATCGCGCACGAGCCGCGCGGTGTTCTCTCCGAGGAGGATGCCGGTGCCGAACTCCTTGTTGGCGCCCTCGAGGCGGGAGGCGAGGTTCACGCAGTCGCCGAGGACGGTGTAGTTCTTTTTTCGATGCGAGCCCATGTTGCCGACGATCATCTCGCCGGTGTTGATGCCGATGCGGAGGCCGAGGGTGCGGCGGTAGGTGCGGGCGAGGTGTTCGTTGCGGGCGGCGAGGAGGCGCTGGGTGGCGAGGGCGCCGCGGCAGGCGGCGAGCGCGTGGGCGGGAAGCGGCATCGGGATTCCGAATACAGCCATGACGGCGTCGCCGATGTATTTGTCGATGTAGGCGCCGTGCGAGAGGAGGCAGTCGCTGGTTTCCTGGAGGTAGCCGTTGACGATATCGAGGAGCTGTTCGGGCGAGACCTGTTCGGAGAGGTCGGTGAAGCCGGCGAGGTCGCAGAAGAAGACGGTGGCTTCGCGGCGTTCGCCGCCGAGCTCGATGGCGGCGGGATTGCGGACGAGAAGATCGACGACTTCCGGGGCGACGTAGCTGCCGAAGATGGCCTGGACCTCGCGGCGGCGGCGTTGCTCGAACCAGAAGCGATCGATGGCGACGCCGAGGAGGGCGAGGGCGGCGGCGGAGGCGGGCGTGGTGGGCGGAAGGAACCAGCCCGCGGAGAGACCGGCGTAGGCGGCGCCGAAGGTGCCGAGGATGAGTGCGAGCGCGACGAGGACCGGGAGCGCGATGGAGTGGACGCGGATGCCGATCGCGATGACGAGAGCGAGGAAGAGCGCGGCGAGGATGAGCGGGGTGGCGGAAGGAAGCGGGCGGATGAAGCCGGAGCCGGCGAGATTGGCCCAAGCGGTCCAGTGATGGAGAACGCCCGGTTCGAGTCCGCCGATGGCGAACGGTTTCTGGTCGAACGTGCCGGCGGCGGAGGCGCCGACGAAGACGATGCGATCGCGCACCTCGTCGAAGCCGGGGCCGGTGAGCGGCGGTGAGGCTTTCAGGAATTGGGCGAGCGCGGCGGGGGCGAGATCGGGCGCGGCGTCGACGGCGTCGCTGACGAGAGGAAGGCCGGCGAGGATGAAACGGGCGGCGGAGAGGACGGGGGTGGGTGGCGAGTCGCGGAGTTGTTCGATCCCGCCGTGCCAGCGCAGGAGCCCGCCGGGTGGGGCGGGAGGAGAGTCGAAGGCGGCGGCGGCGAGCGAGTCGGGCACGGCGTAGCGGCGGAGAACTCCGTCGGGATCGGGAGTGCCTTCGGCGAGGCCGGTGCGAGGTTGGGCGAAGAGATCGGGGTGGGCGGCGGTGAAGGCGGCATCCCAGACGATCGGGGCGTGGGTGGGGGTGCGGGCGAGGACGACCTCGGGAAAGGCGGCGGAGAGCGAACCGAGAAGCTGGTCTTGAAACGTGTCGGAGGAGCGATCGAGGAAAATGAAATCGAGGATGATTTTGCGGGCACCGGCGCGTTCGAGACCGGCGAGCAGCGCGGCGAAGGCGGCGCGGGGCGGGGGCCAGTTGGCGTCGAGATCGGCGTCGCGCAGGGCGTCGAGGCTGGCGTCGTCGAAGAGGATCAGAGCGGAGCCGTCGGGGGGCGGGGTGTGCTCGAGTGGGTGGCGGGCGGCGGCGTCGAAAAACGCGCGATCGCCGATCGAGCCGAGCGGGGTGAGGTGGACGAGGGCGACGACGACCAGGATCGGGGCGAGCCAGCGCCAGCGGAGGGCGGGAGCGGAGGAGACAGGCGCGACCACGGCGGGAAAGAGGCCAGCAACGGACGAGGTGCGCAAGAACTCAGCCGGGCGAGCTGCGGCGGCGAGAAAAGTTTGAAGACACAGACAGGGATTGTGCGCGGCGTTAAATGCATGACGATTGCGGGATGGCGTGGCGCCTGGATGAAGCGGTGATACGTGGTGAAATCGACAATCGGACGCGCGGACACGTGACGGGGAGGCTCTGGCTGTGCGGGCGTGACCAGCCGCTGGAACTGGAGCTGACGGGCGACGCGTGGCGGGATCTGGCGGGGCGACGAATGGAGTTCACCAATCCTTCGCCGCGGCGCCTGCCGATTGTCGGCGCGATGGCGACGCGACAGCGGGGGCTGGTGGGCGATTTCACGGCGTCGCGAAAGATCAAAATCCATCGCGCGGGAGGATGGTTGCCGGGAGCGGGTGGCGGGGGGAGGCGGGACGCGTGGAGCTGGAGCAACGGGCTTTATCTCGAGTGGTTCAACCTGGCGAACGAGCGCGTGTTGATCGAGGCGGTGAGCTACCGGTTTTCGATCTCACCGGAGGCGGCGTGGGAGATGACGGCCGCGGAGGAGCAGCGGCAGCGGGAGTTGAACGAGGCGGCGCGGAAGAATCATCGGGCGCGGCTGCTCGCGGCGGAAGACCTGGGCGCAGGAGAGGATTACGGCGCGGAGTGGGAACAGGAGCGGAGCGCGGGCGAAGGGCGCGTGGAAGAAGCGCCGACGGACGTTGCGGGTGGGAAGGGGGAGGCGCGACCGGAGATGACGATCGCGGCGAGCACGATGGCGGACGTCGGCGACGCGTTGAGGGCAGCGGCGCGGATGATCCAGGATTTGGATACAGCGGAAAAGCGTCCGACGGCGTTGCAGTGCGAAGGTGCGATCGAACGGCTGGGCGTGGTGAAGCGGGAGCTCGAGCGCGTGCGTTTGGTGGTGGAGTTTTGTCGACGCGAGAAACTGGCCGAGAGGGCGTGGATCGACGAAGTGCAGCGGGAGGTGGGGCTGCACGCGGCGGAATGCGAGCGACTGCTGGCGGAGCTGCGAATGCGTTTGAAGCGCGAGCGGTGACGCGGGAGGCGCATGCGGCGCAAAAAAGCCTTCGCGCGGGCGAGGAGAGGTCAGGGTGGCGGAGGTGAAAGGCGGGTCCAGAGGTCGGATTGGAGGAGGCCGAGTTCGAAGGTGCGGCGGGCGGCGAGGTTGAAGCCGTGGGCGCGCAGGGGCGCGTCGGGTGGCGTCACGCGGCGGGCGCGGATCCGGGTGACGGGGCGGAAGAAGGCATACATGGCAGCGTGAATGGCGCGGGCGCGGTGGCGGCGCCAGCCGTGCGGGGGTATTGAAAAATCGGTGACGAGCCAGCGGGCGCGGGGGCGCGCGGCGGCGGCGAGTGCGGCGATGACGGACGCGAGTTCGCCGGGTGGGAAGCAGTCGAGGAAGAAGTGGGTGGCGATCGCGTCGAAGGTGTTGAGGGTGGGTTGAAACTCAGGGAGGGGAGCGTGATGGAAGTGAAGGCGGGCGGGGTTGGGCGCGGAGAGGGTGCGATGCTGGGCGTGAGCGAGCATGCGAGCGCTGGCGTCGAGGCAGAGGATTTCGAGCGAGGGGAAACGATGGGCGGCGGCGCGAAGGAAGTGGCCGTGGCCGACGCCGGCGATGAGGAGACGGTTACAGTCGGCGAGGGCGTCGAGGTGAGCGACGCGGGCGCGTTGGAGGCGCGGGCCGGCGAGGAGGCGCTCCAGCCACGTGTAGTGCGGCGCGAGGATGTCGAAGGACATCGGCGGAGGGTTTCGGAAGGAAGTGAGGATGAACGCGAATGGATGCGAAGGGCCGTGGAAGAAAAGTGGGGCGGTGTGATGGTCGTAAGCAAGAAGCGGCTGGCAAGGAGACGGCGGGCGGGCGGTTCGTTGTTCGCGATGAAACCGATCGAAGGCTATCGCGTGATTTGCCGACGGAGCTGGCCTGGCCCCGACGATCAACCAAAGCGTCTCTTCCTCCGTGTCGTTGAAGATCTGGCGGGGAATCGAGGCGGGTCGGCGGCAGCGGCAGCGCGCGGGGCGGGTTCATGTCGCGGGCCGATGGACTCGTCGGCGAAAACGCTATCCGCGGAGCTGCGCGGGCTCCGATACCGATTTGTAGCCGGCGGGAATACACTGTGGGCATGACCCCTCGAAGCATTCTCGCGGCATTCTTTGCTTTCGCCGGAGCGTTCGGCGCCCCGACTTCTGCGCAGTTCATCCATATGTCGTTCGACATCGGTGTCGAAGACGCCGGGATTCTGTTCCACACGAGCAGTGCGGCCAGCCCGTGGGATCACGAATTCGGCTTCGTGACGAAACTTGACCTCTACTATGATGCGGAGGCACCGCTGGTGGGGATGCGGCCGGGCAAGAACTGGTGGCAGATGAACGTGGATGTTCCTTTCCAGGACCATGAGTTTCTGATCACGCGGTCGGTTGACAGCATACTTCGGAGTGAAAACAGCCTGTTGTTTATCTCCGAGCGATTCGGACCGGGTGTGTTCGAAGATTTCGAGCTGCTGCTAATCTTCGATTCGGTGATCCCGACGGAAGGGCTGCTGCCGATTCCGCCGCTGCCGGCACTGGGCGAATGGGAATTCGCAGAACCGAACTTCAGCGTTTTTGCGGGCCGGACCTACTTTCCTGTGGCGGACGTGGTCGAGGGGTATGGCGGCGGCCGCATCTACGGTTATACGGCGGAGATCATGCCGGTGCCGGAGCCGTCGACGTATGCGATCGGTGCGTTGGTTTTGACGGGTGCGGCGATCGCGGTGCGGCGGCGGCGGTGCGTGGCGATGGGAGGGAAATAGAGCCAGGACCACGCAGACGCGGAGGCACGGATACTCCGGCGACGTTCAACCGGAGGCTTTGACGATGCGATATTTCAGGTGAGCGACGCCGGGACCGGCGAGAGTGCATTTCAGTTTGCTCACGGCGGGAGAGACGAGGTGAAGGGAAGGGGATTCCTTCCGTGGACGAACGGAGGCGCGGTTTTCGACACGCGGGTTCGGAATGGACCACAGAGACGCGCGGAGACGATCCGAGGGGTCGCGGTGTCCTCGTTGGTCTCGGGTTCAGCCATCCGAGAGTTCGACGAGCAGGGTCTGATTTTGCCCGACGGGCCTCCGCTCTCGACGAGACGGAGGTGTTTTCTGCCGACGCGCGGCGCAGTCCGTCAACTCAGGACGTGAGTGTCTTCGCGGTGACGGCGCCGGTGAGGT
This sequence comes from Verrucomicrobiota bacterium, assembly GCA_023430565.1. Classification (GTDB taxonomy): domain Bacteria; phylum Verrucomicrobiota; class Verrucomicrobiia; order Opitutales; family Opitutaceae; genus Opitutus. The sequence continues at coordinate 6,078 of JAEZAD010000297.1, read as the reverse complement.
CGGCTCCCGCTAAACTGCGACGGCGGCGAAGCCAAAGGGCGAGGCCGAGCAGCGCGACGGCGCCGGCGGCGTAGGTGGACGGCTCGGGGACGGGCGTGAAGTCGACGGACTGGGCGAAGCTACCGCCATAGGTTTCGAACACGGCGCCGCCGTAAGCCTCGGCGAGATCGGGGATGTCGAAAACGGTTTGTCCGGCCTGGAGGAAATAGGACGCGCTGCTGAATTCGAACGGCGGGATCAAGGTGGAGGGATCGGCGAGAGGGCTGGCGAAGTCGAAGCGCACGTCGAATTCCACGAAGTCCGGTCCGTCGTATTCGAAGACCATTCCGGACTCGAAAACGGAGAGCGATTGCAGCGGCCGGATGAGCTCGAAGTCGCCGAGGCCGCCGTAAGCGTGGACCTTGATCCGCCACACGTTGCGGTCGGGATTGGAGAAGGAGTAGTAGCCCTCGCTGCCGACGGCATCGTTGGGATCGTAGTAGAGATCGAGTCGCGAGACGAAGCCGCCGCTGTGGTTCCACGGGATGGAGGCGTCGTTGGCGCGGAAGATCAGGCCGCTGCCGCCGTCGAGTTGCTGGGTGCCGGTGAGGTGAACGAGCTGCGCGTGAGCGGTGCCGAGGAGAGCTCCGCCGATGAGGAGGGCGCGGAATAGAAGGCCGGTGGGGTTCATGGCGTTCAAAAGATAGCCGATAGCGATACGCGGCACCATAGGGCGGCGGACCAGTGGCGGGCATCCCGTTCCTCCCGATGCAACGTGGGCGTCGGCACGGAACCGCCGCGCCGGGGGGCCGCAAGAAGACGCAGAAGGTGCAAGAAATGAGCTGCTTTTGAGCTTTGGTGTCGCAGGGCCGGTTCGCGAACGAGGACCGTGCGCCATCGATTCCTCGTGGAGTTTCACGCCTTCTACCGCGTTCTGTCCGTTTCCGCTTGGTTGCGCGAAAGGAAGTTAAGCATGAGCGCGGCGGCGGTGGGAGCGTGCGTCTCCAGCAGCAGGTGGCCGGCGTCGAGGATATGCGCTTCCATCCGCGGCAGGTCCTCCATCCACGAGAGCGTTTCGGCGAGCGCGAAGAACGGATCGTGTCGCCCCCAGATCATGAGGGCCGGCGGTTGGTGGCGTTTTAGGTAGTCCGCGATGGCGTCGAAACGAGCGATATAGCGGCCGTAGTCGGCGATGAGCGCGCGTTCTTTTTCGAAGCGGCCGGGGAGTTGCATCACGCGCCAGTCTTCTTCCCAACGCTCGGGGGATAGTCCCGCGACGAGGTCGGCGGGAACGCCGGTTGTGTAGGTGCCGCGCGTGCCTTCGAAGTTCAGGTGAGCGGTGGCTTTCGCTTCGTTTTCCGGAGTCGGCTGCGAACTGTAAGCGAGCACGGGGTCCCATTGCGGGCTCAAACCGGTGCGATGGGCGTTGCCGTTTTGGATGATGAGGCCGGACACGCGCTCGGGCGCCTGCATCGCAAGGTGGAGTCCGACGGGCGTGCCCCAGTCGTGAAGGTAGATATAGCGCGAGCCGACGTGGAGCCGGTCGAGCAGCTCCGCAATGGCATCGGCGTAGGCGGGAAACGACGCGGTGGGCAGGACGTCGGACTCGCCGAAACCGGGCAGATCGGGCGCGATCACATAGGCGACGTGCGCCAGCTCGGGTGCGACGTGGCGGAAGTATTGAGCCGAGTGCGGCGTGCCGTGCAGGAGCAGCAGGGCGGGCCGGGTCGGTTCTCCGGCGGTGATGAAGGACAACTCCGTGCCGCGGGAGAGGCGCAGACGCTGTCGGTGAGTCGCGCGCGCGTTCATGTCCCTGTCGACCTTATGGTGGAAGAGGCGTTCCGGCGGCTGGATTTCGGAGAACAGCATCGCCGCGCGGAGTGTGCGATCGATGGATGGCAGCCATGTCATGACTGCTGTGCGTCCCTCTGATCCGCGCTTTCGGTTCCTGCCCGCCGGGGGTCTCGCACATGGCGCACCGAAGAGTTCAATAGCAGTTGTGCGCATGAACAGGCGATGGGGTTCTTTGAAGAAGCGCGCGCTCAGCTGAGCGCGAATGTGGCGTGAGGCCTGCGCGTCGGGCCGGCCGATCAACGAACAGCAGCCTGACCGGTTTCGGGCACCTGACCCCGTTCTAGCTGACCGCCCTCATGATTGTGGGTCGAACCCGAAGACGCGCAGTTCCTGGCTGCAGCGGCACGCCTTGGCGATGCGCGCGGCCCACGCGATGGCTTCTTCGCGCGAGGGGATTTCGAGGACGGTGAAGCCGCCATTGAGCGGAGGGGCCCACGGGTAGCCTCCCTCGGCGGCTTTGCCGTCGGCGGAGACAAGAACGGGAGGCACGGCTTCGTCGATGCCGCCGCCGAAAACGTAGACGCCGGCGACTTTTGCCTCCTCGATCACGGCGTGGGAGTCGCGGACGACCGCCGCCCACTCGCTGTCGGGCACAACCATCGCCGCGCTGGGAAAGGAAATGAGGTATTTAGCCATGGTGCTCTTATTTTGGAGATGGGATCGGTGGCGTGATCATCGACTCGGGTGACGGGAGGCGTGGTTCATTTTGCGCAGCGGCAGCACACTTCGAAACGGTTGCCGCAGGGATCCTCGAAAAACACGGCGTAGTAGCCGGGACTGTATTCGGTGCACAGCTCGGGGCCTTCGATGTTGCGTGCGCCGGCGGCCCTTAAGATCGCGGCGAAGAAATCGACGTCTTCCCGGGTGTCGCGCCAGAACGCGATCCGGGTTTGATTCGGCGCGTGGTTTGGGTCCTCGGTCAGGTTGATGCACTCGGGCTTGGGATGGTCGCTGATCGCATCGTAGCTGATGCAGTCTTTTTCGGGGAGGCGCGTCGGAAAACCCAGTGCCGGGAGTATCATCGCGTAGAACGGATCGGCTTCCGCCAGATTTCGGACCCGCAGGTCTATGTGATCGAACAAGCGCATGCGGAATTTTGGTTGTGAATGTTTCAGGTCAGTGCGGGTCGGCGGGCGAGAACGAAGTTCGGGGCGGAAAGCGCTGGATTTCACAACGAAGGCACGGAGGGACGGAGGAAGTGGTGGTAAGCCGAACCGACTGGCGCACGCGGATCGGACGGCGAGGCGCTGGAGAGCGCTGGCTTGTCGATCAACAAATATCAGCCTGACCCTTTTCGGCTGCTACGCAGCTCAAGCTCGTGTGGTCCGATCGGGTCCCTCCGAGTAAAAAGTGTGGTTGTTCCGGCGAGGTGGGTCTGCGGATCACTTCATCTCTTTTTCCATGGCCTCGAACTCACCCTTTTTCCAAACGAGATAGTTCCGGGCTTCATGGAACGAGTCCCGCACCTCCTTCGATGCGTTCGGATACGCGCCGAGAAAAGCATTCAGGTCTTTGATCAGGGTGTCCACGCCCACCATGGTGCCTTTTTTGGCATCCCAGGCTCTCTGCTTGTAGGTCAACGACCGGTTGAGGTCGCCTTGATTGGCGGTGCGGCTGTTTCGCAGAACGTCTTTCGCACTTTGCATGTGCTTCGCTGCGATGGCGTCGGTGGCTTCAATATAGTGGCGAGTTTGCTCGAAGCGTCGCTTGAGATCCTCCAGGCGGGCGGCCATCTCCTCGGCCGCCTGGGCGTTGGCGGCCCGTTCAGCGGCAAAGGACTTGGTCTGCTGTTCGAATGTCGCTACTTCGCGTTTGACGCGGGGAGAGGAAGGGTCGGCCGCGAGGGCAGTCATCAACCATTGCCCCGCTTCCTGGTAGAGCCGGGCCTTCTCCCGGTCCGGTTTCGCGTCGCCCCAGCTCCGCAGGATTCTGGACAGATGGACCGCGGCGAGAGCGGCAAACGGTGCGTCCTTGGCCGGGTCGTGGTCGCGAAGGACAACGCGCATCGCCTGCTCGGCGTCGGAACCAATGACGCCGGCGTGGACGTGGTAGAGCAGACGCAGATTGCCGGGTTTCTTGCGAAGTAGCTCGGCGAGGTAGTCCTTGTTCCTGAGGCGCGCCGGATCGGTGTCGGACACGTTGACCGGAATGAAGCCGAAGAAGGCCTCCAATTCCAAGGCCTGCTCGTTGGCGTAATCGCTGCGCACGAAGCGCTCCTTGGCATCTTCCAGGAGTTGGTAAACGCGGGAGGGATCGCGGCCCGGCTCGAACTGGGTGCGGCAGGTCTTCTGCAGCGCCCCCCAAACGCGCGAGTCGTTCGGCAGCTTCTGGTAAGCTTCGAAGTAATTGTCGAAAGCCCCGGCAAAGTCCTGCTCGAATTCGAGGCAAAGACCGCGCAGGAGGAGCGCTTCCGGATGGCCCGGGACGAGCTCCAGCGCGCGCTCGATATCGGGCTTCATCCCGTTGAAGGTTTCCGCCTGTGAGTTGGGCGTCCACAGCGAGTGGATCAGCGTCGCCCGACGGATCCGCATCTCGGCGTCGTCGGGTATCAGGTCGATGGCGTCGTTGAAATTTTCCAGCGCCCTCACCGGCTGTTTCAGTTCGAGAAAAATATGACCGCGGGTCCAGCGGAACGCGCCGTTCTCGGGCTCCAGTTCGATGGCGGCGTCGGCCTCTTCCAACGCTTCGGCCGGGCGCTTCAGCGTGCGCAAGATGCGGGCGCGGTTGATGAAGGCCTTCGCGAGGGTCGGGTCGTGCTGCACCGCGGAGGCGAGGTCGGCGAGAGCGGCTTCCGGGTCCTTCTTGAATTCGAAGTTCAGCAGCGCGCGCAGGTTGAATGCGGAAGCGTTGCGTGGATACTCGCCCAGGAGGGCGTTGACGTGTTTCCACGCATCCTCGTGGTTGCGCTCGAAATAGAACAAGCGCGCCTGCTCGAGCATCGCGCCCTCGTTCCACGGCGAGCGCGCGAGCACCACGGACAGATCCGCGCGGGCTTGATCGAATTGGCGGCTGTCGTTGGCCTGTCGCGCGCGCTCGATCAGCGCGGCATTGTCCTGGGCGCGCGCGAGCGGGGCGAGAAGCGCGTAGCAAGCGCACCAGAGCCCCATCAACAAGACGTGCCGACACCTCCCGGTCCTACGGAAACGCATGGGCGCGACGTTGGAAAATTGCACGGGACGAAGCAAGGTGTGAACCTCGCGCGAAGTTCCGAGCCGCTGAGCTTGCACGTTTCACCGCTCGGGCCGTCTATCGAAATGGAGTGACCTACCGCCCAGCGGGGACGCCGTGTTGGACCTGGAGTTCGATTTTGGCGGAGGTCAGTCCAGCGCTCTCGGCTTCGAGGGTCAGTGTGCCGGGCTCGCTGGTGGCTTCGACGATGATCTGAGCGAGGCCGTTGAAGGTGGTGCGGTGCCAACTCGGTGCGGGCGTGTCGATCCGGAGGGTGGCGGGGTGGAGTTGTTTCAGGGTGTCGCGCGTGCCCCAGTCTTCGTAGCGGGTGGCTTCGATGCGGAGAGTGTTGCCGGTATCGCGGAGGGTGGAGACGTCGAGCGTGACTTGGGTGCGGGACTCAGTGGGCGCGGCGTTTTGATATAACGGAACGCCGTTGAGGGTGGCGGTTTGGTTTGTGCCGAGGGCGTTGAGGAGGAGGGTGGCGGTTTCGCCTTCGGCGAGCGCGGGACGGTCAAAGGTGGCCTCAAAGAGGTTTTGGCCGGTTTTGACGGAGCCGTCGGGGGCGGTCCATTCGCCGAGTTTTATCGTGCGGATTTGCGCGATATATTGATCGGGTTCGTGGGACGAAGGATCGCCGTTGCCGACGCCGAGGATGCGGGCGGGGCCGCGGAGGGTGAAGGTGACGGGAACGTTCGCGGTGGGGACGAGGCGGCCTTGGGCGTCGCGGGCTTCGACGGTGATGACGGAGATGTCGCGGCCGTCGGCGGCGAGCGTGGTGCGGTCGGGGGTCAGCGCGAGGGTGGTGGGTTCGCCGGTCGTTTCGACTTTGGTGGTGGCGATTTCTTTTCCATCGCGGAAGCCGCGGGCGAGGAGCGTGCCGGGCGTGTAGTTGACTTTCCAAGACAGGTGTCCGTTGCGCGGCATCTTTTGGCGGCCGAGGGACGTGTCGTTGAGAAGCAGTTCGACCTCGTCGCAATTGCTGTGGGCGCGGACTTCGATCGTTTCGCCTTCGCGGCCGGGCCAGTTCCAGTGCGGGAAAACGTGGAGGACGGTTTCGTCGGTCCACCAGGATTT
>JAEZAD010000281.1 GCA_023430565.1 Verrucomicrobiota bacterium | reverse complement strand
CTCGACCCGAAATGCCTCAATCCCGGCAGCCGCACCACGAACCGGTTGAAAAACCCGCTCACCAGCGGCACGCGCACCGGCACCAACTGCTCCGTGCTCCGATGCACCACTTCCCAGCCCGATAACTCCAGCAGATTCACGAGATCCGTCGTCGACAACCAGTTGCTCGCCGGCTGACGCGTCACCGCGCCAAACCACTGCGCCATTTTCAGCACCGGCGTCCACAACACATTCACCGACGTGATGCACAACCTCGTCCGCGGCTCCGCCACCTTCCGCAGCCGTTCCAAGCACGCCTGCACGTCCGCCAAATACCCGACCAAATAATCCAGCACCACGTAGTCGAAGGTCTCCTCGTCGCGCACTGCACACGCCTCTTCCCGCCGATACTCGCACGTCCCCGCCGGATCCGCCGCGCGCGCCTGCGCCAGCATCTTCTCGCTGATGTCCACACCCACGCCTCGCCCCGGTCGCAACGCCCTCAGCAACGCCCCACGTCCGCACCCCACCTCGAGCACACGCGAACCTTCCGGAATCAACGCCCGCAGCTGCTCCGCGATCTGCGCATGAAACCCCGCCTGCACGCGCCGCGCTCCCGCATCGGTCTCACTGATCGAGTCGAAATGCCGGGCGAGCTCTTGATTCGTCATGAAGTGCACACGTTGCGCTGGAACGCCCCAGCTTTCGCCCGCGAGGTAGCGCGACAAGTTTTTTCCCGCCACCGCCGTCCCGTGCGCCCCCGCAAAAGCATTGATGCCTCCCACCTCCTCGCCGAACCTCGCGCCTCTTCCCCTCGCCCGCATGGCCCCCGACTCCGCGATCCCTTCCACGCAGCACAACACGGAGATCTTCAGCAACCGCCGCGCCTGGGAGCGGAAACCTCTCCTGCAGGCGATCTACCACGGCTTTTATCAAACGATCGCATCGGAACTCCGCCGCGACCTCGCCGGCGCCACCGTCGAACTCGGCTCGGGCATGGGCAACATCAAGCAGGTCGTCCCCGACTGCATTACGACCGACCTCTTTCCGAATCCGTGGCTCGATCGCCAGGAAAACGCCTACACGCTCTCGTTCGCCGATGCCTCCGTTGCGAACCTCATCCTCTTCGACGTCTGGCACCACCTCGAATTCCCCGGCAACGCCCTCGACCAGTTCGCACGCGTTCTCGTGCCCGGTGGTCGCCTGATTCTCTTCGAGCCCGCGACCAGTCTGCTCGGCCGCTTCATCTACGGGCTCTTCCATCACGAACCCCTCGGCCTCGCCCAACGTATCTCCTGGCAAGCTCCGGCCGGCACCGATCTGGCCAACGCCCCTTATTTCGCCGCCCAATCGTCCGCGTGGCGGATCTTCGTTCGCGGTGAACGGGGCCGTGAGCTCGACGCGTGGCGGCTGCTAAAAATCCACCCGTTCGCCTCGCTCAGTTACGTCGCCTCCGGTGGCTTCAGCAAGCCGCAGCTCTTTCCCACCGCGTGCCTGCCCCTGATGCGGCAACTCGACCGCGCCCTGTCCGCTTTTCCCAAACTCTTCGCGACCCGCCTGCTCGTCGTTCTCGAAAAACGCCCGGCCCACCACCCAGGCGAATAACTACACACACGCACGATTTATCGCCCCAGGAAGAACGCAGAAAATCCGGTTCCGTGTGTTCCGTGGGCAACACCTCAGAGCACGCCGCGCAACGACGAGCGCGCTCCGGAACTTGCCCCGCAGCACCCCGTCATACGCTTCCGCTCACCCCAACACCCAAAGCCATGCCTCCGATCACCCCCTCGCTTCTCGACCGCCGCACGTTCGTGAAAAACGCCTCCCTCGCCGGCCTCGGCGCCGCCCTCGGTCCCTCGCTCTTCGCCGCCACCACGCCAGCCGCCTCATCAACCGTCCGCCGCAAACGCTACGCCATCGTTGGCACCGGCTCGCGCCACGCCATGTTCAAGGACGCGATCGAAAAAACCTACGCCGAACACGCCGAGCTCGTCGGCCTCTGCGACACCAACCGCGGCCGCCTCGAACTCTCCCGCTCCCGCTCCACCGCCAACGGCGCCAAACCGCCGCCCGCCTTCGCCGCCGCCGACTTCGAACGCATGCTCGCGGAAACGAAGCCCGACGTCGTCATCGTCACCACCATGGACTCGACGCACGACGACTACATCGTCCGCGCCATGCAGGCCGGCCACGACGTGATCACGGAAAAGCCGATGACCACCACCGCCGAGAAATGCCAGCGCATCCTCGACGCCAAAAAAACCACCGGCCGCAACCTCCGCGTCACTTTCAACTACCGCTACTCCCCGCCCCGCACCCAGGTGAAGGACATCCTCATGAGCGGTGAAATCGGCGAGATCCTCTCCGTCGATTTTCACTGGATGCTCAACACGCATCACGGCGCCGACTACTTCCGCCGCTGGCACGGAGAAAAGAAGAACTCCGGCGGCCTCATGGTCCACAAATCCACCCACCACTTCGACCTCGTGAACTGGTGGCTCGGCGCCATGCCCGCCACCGTCTTCGCCACCGGCAAGCGCGAGTTCTACACGCCCGAAATGGCCCAACGCTTCGGTCTGAAAAATTACCACGAGCGCTGCCACACCTGCCCCGAAAAGGACAAATGCGGTTTCTTCTTTTCCCTCGCCGCCAGCCCCAGCCTCAAATCGCTCTACCTCGACCAGGAAAAACACGACGGCTACTTCCGCGACCAGTGCGTCTGGAATCCGCGCATCGATATTGAGGATACAATGAACGTCCTCGTGAACTACGACAACGGCGTCACCCTCGCTTACTCCCTCAACGCCTTCAACGCCTGGGAAGGCTACACCATCGTCTTCAACGGCACCCTCGGCCGCGTCGAGCACACGATCGTCGAACAGGTCTACGTCAACGGCACCGACACCGTCCAGGGCGGCATCGCCGACGGCGGCATCACCACCAAGGTCATCCCGCTCCGCGGCGAAGCCCGCGAACTCGAGCCCTGGACCGGCACCGGCGGTCACGGCGGCGGCGACAAGGTCATGCTCGACGAAATCTTCCTGCCGTCGTCCCCGGCCGATAAATACAAGCGCGCCTCCGACGAACGCGGCGGCGCCGCCTCGATCCTCGTCGGCGTGGCCGCGAACCGCTGCTTTGAAACCGGCCAGCCCGTGAAAATCGCCGACCTCGTCACCGGCCTCGAGCGCCCCGATTTCGCGCCCATGCCCTCCCGCACCGCCCCGCTCCCCATGCCCCCAAAAATGGGCCGCCGCACGTAGGTGGAGCCCGACGTCCCGCCGGGCGTGTCCCCAACCTCCGCCCGCGAGCCTCACGAGGGCGCTAGGCTCTGCCTCGCAATCCCCTACCCCGCCGCCGCCACTTTCGCCGTCCAACTCACCAACCTGCCCGTGCTCGAATCGAGCCGCACCGTCGCCCCACTGAGCGACTTCACGATCAGCTCGTTTTGAAATTCGTCCACAATCACCGCACAGAGATCGTCCGACACCGGCCACTCCGCGACCCACATGAGCCGACTGTCGCCGTCCAAGCAGTAGAGATTTGGAAACCCCGGCAGCAGCCCATACGGATGCTCCCGCACATACGTGCGCAGCGGCCCGTTTCTAAATTCCACCACCGCGGTTGCCAGCGGCGCATGCTTCAAAATGCGATCTCCCGTGCGCGCCAACTCGCAAAGCGAGCCATCAATCACCGCGAGAGCTTCGGCTGGGGGAGTCATTCGGGGCGCGCCATGCCAGCAACTTAACGCCCCCACCGCGACAAAAAACTTTGGGACGCAGTAGACCTCTCCTCTTCCTTCTCCTTGCTCCCTGCTCCTTCCTCCCTGGCCCGGCCGGCACCGCGGCCCTACTTCTCCTTCATCACATACCGCCCATCCCAGTCCCCAGGCGGCGGCTCGGCGATCGCCTGGGGCACCACCTTCTCCAGATAAACCAACGAGGGATTGCTCACGACGCCCGGCGTTACACCCGGCACGTTCGGCTCCAATCCTTTGCTTCGCGTAAACAGCTCCACCGCTCCCGCCCAATCACGCGCATAGTAGCTTGCCAGCCCTTGCTCGAAGAGCGCGATGCACTCGCGCGCCTTCTCGCTCACGTCCTCCTTCAATCCCACGATCTCGTAAATCGGCACCGCCTGCGTGCGCCCTTTCACCACGATTCGTCCCAGCGAACGAAACACGACCCGATCGCCGCCATGCTGCACGCAAGCCGCCTTCGTCGTGTCCGTGCACATCGAATACGCGCCCCAGCTCTTCGCCCCGCTCTCCATGCGCGCCGCTAGGTTCACGTTGTCCCCCATCATCGTGTAATTGAAACGCGTGCGGCTGCCCATGTTGCCGATCATGCACACGCCCGAGTTCAACCCGATCCGCGACTGCATCTGCC
>JAEZAD010000213.1 GCA_023430565.1 Verrucomicrobiota bacterium | reverse complement strand
CTCGTGGGTGAGTTTTTCGTAGTCGGCGAGGGCGCGGATGAATTCGAGGATGAGCGGGATGTCGGCGGGTGTGGCGGGGCGGATGGTGACGGGCATGGCAATGAATCGTTCTCGTTCTCTTTCTCGTTCTCTCCCGTCTCCGCCGCAACCGCCCAAGCGCGAGAACGAGAACGAGAAAGAGAACGAGAACGATTTTGGGTCAGTGGGCGGGGGCGTCGCCGGGGGGGAGGAGCGGGGCGAAGAGAGCTTTGTTGGCGGCTTTCATGTAGGCCTCTTTCGGTTCGATGGTGCCGTCCTTCACGCGAGCCATGAGGCTGTTGTCCATCGTGACCATGCCGTCGGCGCTGCCGCTCTCGATGATGGATTTGATGTTGGCGATCTGGCCGGAGCGGATGGTGTTGGGGAGTGCTTCGTGGGTGAGGAGGATCTCGTGGACGGCGCAGCGGCCTTTGGGGACGCGTTTGCAGAGGAGTTGGGCGACGACGCCGGCGAGGCAGCCGGCGAGCATGACGCGGACCTGGTTTTGCTCATCGGCGGGGAAGGCGTTGATGATGCGGTCGACGGTCTTCGGGGCGTTGTTGGTGTGGAGCGTGCCGAAGACGAGCATGCCCATGGAGGCGCAGCCGAGGGCGAGCTTGATGGTCTCGAGCTCGCGCATCTCGCCGAGGAGAAGGATGTCGGGATCGTGGCGCATGGCGCCTTTGAGGGCGGCGGCAAAGGATTCGGTGTGCTCGCCGACCTCGCGATGGACGATGACGGATTTCTTGTTGGGGTGAACGAACTCGATCGGGTCCTCGATCGTGATGATGTGCTTCGAGAGGTTCGTGTTGATGTAGTCGATCATGGCGGCGAGGGTAGTGGACTTTCCACTACCGGTCGGGCCGGTGACGACGACGAGGCCTTCGTTGAGATGGCAGAGTTTCTTGAGGGCGGCGGGGAGCTTGAGGTCGTCGAAGGAGAGAATTTTCGCGGGAATCTGCCGGAAGACGGCGGCCTGGCCCCAGTGGTTGTAGAGGTAGTTGCCGCGAAAGCGGGCGAAGCCGGGGATTTCGTGGGCGAGGTCGAGGTCGCGGCGTTCGAGGAAGTCGTTCCAGCGGCGCGCGGGGACGATTTCCTTGAGGAGCGATTCCATCCGCGCGGCCGTGACGGGGGCGTCGGCGATGGGGGTGAGGGCGCCGGAGATGCGGGCTTTGGGCGGGAGGCCGACGGTGAGGTGGAGGTCGGAGCCGCCGCGTTCGAGCAGGGTGCGGAGGAGGGAGTCGATGGCGGGCATCTGAGGAAAAGGCTGAAAAGCTGAAAGGCTGAAACGCTGAAATCGGGGCGTGAGGTTGCGCGCGAGCGCGCAACCTACCCGGTGTCAGATGATTTTGGCGCGGAGGACGCGGTTGTTGATGTTGGCGAGGGCGGTCTCGGGGGTGACGGTGCCGCGCTCGTAAAGGGCGAAAACGGAGGTATCCATGAGGCACATACCTTCGCGCACGCCGGTTTCCATGGTGTTGCGGAGGCCGGCGGATTTGCCCTCGCGGATGAGGTTGGAGACGGCGGTGTTGTTGACGAGGATCTCGCAGGCGAGCGCGAGGGTCCCGTCGGTGGCGGGCAGGAGGCGCTGGCAGACGATGCCGCGGAGGCTTTCGGCGACGCTGGCGCGGATCTGGGTTTGCTGGGCGGGCGGAAAGACGTCGAGGAGCCGGTTGAGGGTCGTGGCGGCGTCGCTCGTGTGCATCGTGCCGATGACGAGATGGCCGGTTTCGGAGGCGCTGACGGCCATCTCGATGGTTTCGAGATCGCGGAGTTCGCCGATGACGATGACGTCGGGGTCTTCGCGCAGGGCGCCTTTCAGGGCGGTGAAAAAGGATTGGGTGTGCGGGCCGACTTCGCGCTGGGTGACGTTGCAGCCGCGGGCGGGCTGGACGACCTCGATGGGGTCTTCGACGGTGATGATGTGGTCCGTGCGCGAGCGGTTGAGGGTGTCGACCATCGACGCGAGCGTGGTGGTTTTGCCGGAACCGACGGGGCCGGTGATGAGGATGAGGCCGTTGTGGTAGGAGAGGAGTTTTTCGAGGGTTTTGAGGTGAGCGGTGAAACCGAGGTCGGCGAGGGTGCGGACGCGATCGGGGACCATGCGGTAGGAACCAGCGGCGCCGTTCTTGTGGAACATGAGGTTGACGCGGTAACGGTCGGGCGGGGCGGAGGCGTCGGCGGCGGGGAGGGCGAGGGCGTAGTCGTAGTCTTTGCGTTCGAGGAAGATTTTCCGCTGCGAGTCGGTGAGGACGGCGGTGTTGAGGCGAAGGGCGTCGTCGGCGGTGAGGACGCGGTCGGAGAGGAAGGAGAGGGCGCGGTTTTTGCGCAGGAAGGGGCGGGCTCCGGTGGAAAGATGAAGGTCGCTCGCGCCGGACGCGGCGACGGTTTTGAGGAGGGAGCGCATCGCGTCGGCGAGGGCGGCAGGCGGCATCGAACCGACGGAGTCGAACGGGAAGGAGATCGGCGGGGTGGAGCGCGGCGCGGCGCGGGCCGGGGCGGGGGCTTCGGACGAAGGGTCGTCGGCGTCAGGCAGGAATGGGTTGGCGGCGGGTGGACCGGACTGGCCTTTCGTGTAGGCGAGGCCGGCGAGTTTTTCGAGGAGTTCGACGTTGGTGACGAAGCCGTCGTCGATGAGTTTTTGCGCGAAGGCGACGAGCTCGGGGTCGGGGCCGAGGGCGGCGCAGGCGTCGGCGCATTGAGCCCGCGTGAGGAGTTGCTGGTCGAGGGCGAGGCGGGCTAGCCAGAGGACGTCGGCGTTCATCGCGGCGGGAGTGCGATCGACGATGGCGTGCGGTGGGGGCGAGCCAAGCGTGAACAGGATTGAACGATTCGTGGGATTGGATGTCTATGGGCGCCATCCAGACAACTTTATGAAAATGCGTTACCCTCGGAACTGGCGTGCGATGTGGATAAGTGTGGCTTTGGGCGCGGCGATGCTGGCGTGCTCGGGCTGTGTGGCGGTGGTGGCCGCGGGGGCGGCGGGCGCGGCGGCGGTCGCGTGGGTGCGGGGCGAATTGCAGACGACGCTGCCGGCGGATCTCGACCGGTCGTTTGGCGCGACGAAGGAGGCGATCGAGGAGTTGCAGTTTGTTAAAGTCAGCGAGCGGAAGGATGCGCTGCTCGGCGTGATCGTGGCACGCAATGCGGCCGACAAGAAGATCGAGATCAAGCTCGAGAACATGGCGGGCAATGTGACGAAGATCGGGATCCGCGTGGGCGTGGTGGGCGATCAGGACCTTTCGCTGGCGATCCTGGAGAAGATCAAAGCGAATCTGTAAGGCGCGCGGGTCTCGCGGAGTGGCTGGCGCGGGCGGGAGCGCGCGGCGATATCGGTGATTGCAAAGGCGGCGGTTTCGGCGAGCGTAGCGCGTTTTACCTACGCTCTCATGTTAAAGAAAATCTTTGCGAAGCTTCGCGAAACGATCGCGCCTTCGCGTCAGCCCAAGACCGCCACCGGCGGCGGCAAAACGACTTCTCCGGGCAAAGCCCATTCGACGCCACATCGCGGCGAAAACCGCCCGGCGAAGAGCCACGGTCCCACGCAGGGCGCGAAGCAGGGCGGCGGATCGCACGCGGGCGGCAAGACGTCCCGGTCGGATCGATCGGATCGGACGCAAGGGGGCGGGCACGGCCGGCGGGATGAACGCGGCGGGCGTGGCCGGAGCAGCCATGGCCGGGGCGGCGGACAGGCGGAGCACGGCGGGCGTCCGCGCAAGGACGATACGTTTGACCATCCGCGCTCGGCGCCGTCGAAGCCGGCCATTCCGGTGGACGTGCCGAAGATGGACACGGAGTTTTCGAAGCTCGGGCTGTCGGACGCGCTGGCGTTCGCGGTGCAGGAGATGGGCTATGTTTCGCCGACGCCGATTCAGGCGCAGGCGATTCCGGTGGTGCTGCAGGGCGGCGACGTGATCGGGTCGGCGCAGACGGGCACGGGAAAGACGGCGGCGTTTGCGCTGCCGATCATCCAGCGGCTGGGCGGGCATGGGAAGCTGCGGTGCTTGATTCTCGAGCCGACGCGCGAGCTGGCGCTGCAGGTCGAGGAGGCGTTTCACAAATTTGCGAAGTTCACGGATCTGCGCGTGACGATCGTGTATGGCGGCGTCGGATACGGGAAACAGGTCGACGATCTGCGCCGCGGCGTGGACATCCTGGCGGCGACCCCGGGGCGGCTGCTGGATCATCTGGAGCAGCGGAATTGCTCGTTGGACGACGTCGAAATCCTGGTGCTCGACGAGGTCGACCGGATGCTCGACATGGGCTTTTTGCCGGACGTGCGGCGGATCGTGCAGAAGTGTCCGAAGGCGCGTCAGACGCTGTTTTTCACGGCGACGCTGCCCCCGGAGCTGGAGCAGCTTGCGGGGTGGGCGTTGAACAATCCGGTGAAGGTCGAGATTGGCCGTCAGCGGTCGCCGGCGGAGACGGTGGCGCACGCGTTTTATCCCGTGGTGGCGTCGCAGAAATTCGATTTGCTGCAACTGCTGCTGGAGCAGACGGAGTTCAAGAGCGTGATCATTTTCAGCCGGACGCGCATGGGCGCCGATCGCATCGCGCGGAAGCTGCAGCAGAGCGGCCACACGGTGGGCGTGCTGCACTCGGATCGGAGTCAGCGTGAGCGGATCGAGGCGCTGGATGGCTTCAAGAGCGGCAAATACGAAGTGCTCGTGGCGACGGATATCGCGGCGCGCGGCCTGGATATTGCGGGCGTGTCGCACGTGATCAATTACGACGTGCCGGAGAATGCGGAAGACTACGTGCACCGGATCGGGCGGACGGGACGGGCGCACAACACCGGCGATGCGTTCACGTTGGTGACGGAAGACGACGTGCGCGACGCGCGATCGATCGAGCGCTACATGGGAATGGCCGTGGAGCGGAAGAAGATCGAAGGGTTTCCGTATATTTATTCGGCGCTGTTCGACGAGAAGGCGCTGGCGGAGAGTGCGGCGGCGGCGCCGAAGCCGGCGAGCCGGCTGCACCGCGGAATGCGTCGCTGAACGCGACGCAGCCGCGGAAAACTCAAACACCCAAAGTCCAAAACACCAAAGGAGTGCGGCGCGCCTCGGCGCGCCGATTCTTTTGGGGCGGAGTGTTAGCCGGTCGGGGTTGGCGGACGAGCTGCTGGCGGCCCGTCAGTCGAGGCCGTTGATCTGGCGGTAGGCGACGGCGGCGACGGCGGCGCCGGCGAATTCGGAAATCAGATACACGCCGAATTGCGCGAAGGACTCGAGGCCCATGGTGAAGACGCCGAGGCCGACGGCGGGGTTGAACGCGCCGCCGGAGATGCCGCCGACGGTGATGGCGCCGACGAGGACGGTGAAGCCGATGGCGAGGCCGTAGAAGGAATTGCCCATGGTGGCCTTGGCGGTGGCGGTGTTGAGAACCACCCAGCAAAGCGCGAACGTGAAGAGGAATTCGACGATGAAGGAGCCGAGACGCGGGTGGGTGGCGATCACGGCGGCGTCGACGCGGCCTTCGAGGAGAAGATTGACGAGGCCGGCCGCGGCGGCGCCGGCGGCGAATTGAGCGATCCAATACGGAAGGACGTCGCCTTTCTCGCAGCGGCCGCGAAGGAAGGCGGCGAGGGTGACAGCGGGATTGAAATGGCCGCCGGAGACGTGTCCGCCGGCGAAGATCATGACCATGAGAATCGAACCGATGGCGATGGGGGCGAGCGGGGCGTTCTGGCGGACGGCGAGGCCGACGGTGAGCACGAGGAAGAAAGTGCCGATGAACTCGACGAGGTATTTTTTCATAGGAGGTTAGGGGCGTGGCCGAGTGTAGGTCTGCGACGTTGCAGAACAACGAGTTTTATTACGTTCGGGAAAAACCCTGCGTCCCGGAGAGGCGTTTCCCGTCTGCAGGAGTGAACCTCTATTCATATGACGAACATGACGACCTCTCACGACACGGACGAAATTCGCAGCTATGTGCGCGAGCGCTACGGTGCGATCGCGGAGCAAGCGGACGAAGGCTGCGGCTGCCAGACGGGCGGCTGCTGCGGCGGGAAGAGCGACCGAAGCTATGGCGAAAAACTCGGCTACAGCGCGGAGGAGCTGGCGGCGGCGCCGGCGGGCTCGGATCTCGGGCTTGGGTGCGGGAATCCGCTGGCGCTCGCGAGCATCAAGCCGGGCGAGACGGTGCTCGATCTCGGCAGCGGGGCGGGTTTCGACTGTTTTCTCGCGGCGCGGCAGCTCGCCGGAACGGGGCGCGTGATCGGCGTCGACATGACGGCGGCGATGATCACGAAAGCGCGGGCGAATGCGAAAAAGGCGGGGATCGCGAACGTCGAGTTTCGATTGGGCGAGATCGAGGCGCTGCCGGTGGCGGACGCGACGGTGGACCTGATCATGTCGAATTGCGTGATCAACCTATCGCCCGAAAAGCCGCGGGTGTTTCGGGAGGCGTTTCGGGTGTTGAAGCCCGGTGGTCGGCTGGCGATCGCGGACGTGGTGGCGGTGAAGCCATTGCCAAAGGAACTGCGGCAAAAGCTCGCGGCGATCGGCGCGTGCATCGGCGGAGCGACGCCGCTGGACGAGTTGCGCGAAGGATTGAAGGCGGCGGGATTCGCGCGGGTGGACATCGTGCCGAAGGAGAGTTCGCGCGAGTATATCGCGCAATGGACGGATGCGCCGACGGCGGGAGAATTTGTCGTGAGTGCGATGGTGACAGCGTATAAACCGGACGCGTGAACGACATGGGCGAGGGAACGAAAACGGGGGCGGCTGAAGGCAGCCGCTCCGTTCTATCGGAGATCAAGATCGAGCCGGCGAAGGACGGAGACGTGGTGGCGATCGCGGCGTTGTTGCAGGCGGCGGAGCTGCCGCACGAGGATTTTGCGGCGCATATCGCGCACTTTCTGGTCGCGCGGCGGGAAAATGAAATCGTCGGCGCAATCGGCGCGGAAGTGTGCGGCGACGATGCGTTGCTGAGGTCGCTGGTGGTGGCCTCGCGGTGGCGCGGTGCGGGGATCGGCGATGCGTTGTTGCGAGCCCTCGAGGAGAAAGCGGCGGAGTGGGGCGTGCGGCGGTGGTGGCTGTTGACGACGACGGCGGTGAAGTTTTTTGCGCAGCGGAGGTTTCGGGTGACGCCGCGGATCGAGGCGCCGCCGGCGATCGCGGCGACGGCGGAGTTTCGCGAGTTGTGTCCGTCGGTGGCGGTGTGCCTGTCGCGAGAGCGGAGGGGTGAATGAGCACGGCGGAAATCGATGCGGGCGTGGCGGAGTTCGCGATGAAGCTGCGGGCGTTTGTGCGGCGGCGGGTGCGGGACGAGGCAACGGCGGACGACGTGACGCAGGAGACGCTGTTGAAGGTTTACCGTTCACGTGCGTCGCTGCGCGACGGGCAGCGGCTGGAGGCGTGGGTGTATCGAATCGCGCGGACGACGCTGGCGGATCACTACCGGCGTCAGCGGCCGAGCGAAGAATTGCCGGAAAGTCTCACGGCGGAGCCGGCGGACGAAGTGGCGGAGTTGCGCGAAGCGGTGCTGGCGTCGACGCGGCGGTTTCTCGAGGAGTTGCCGACGGCCTATCGCGAACCGGTGCGGCTGGCGGAGATCGAAGGCCTGCCGCTGGCGAAGATCGCGTTGCGGCTGGAGCTGTCGCTGACGGCGGTGAAGTCGCGCGTGCGGCGGGGGCGGGCGATGTTGAAGAAGAAGCTGCAGCAGTGCTGCCGGTTCGAGTTCGACCGGACGGGGAAGATCATCGGCTGGGAGCGGCGGCAGGCGCGGCCGTGCGCGTGTTGAGCGACGCGTGACAATCGGGTTAAGCCGGAAATTGGCGCTTGATCTATATTCCGACAAAGGAATATGGGTGGGCCGTGGAACTGGTGCGAATCTACGAGTGCCTGTGCGATGCGACGCGGCTTCGGCTGCTGCACGTGCTCGCGCAGGGGCCGTTGTGCGTGTGTCATTTTCAAGCGGTGTTGCGGGAGCCGCAGGTGAAGATTTCGAAGCATCTGGGTTATCTGCGGGAGCGCGGGATGGTGGAATGCCGGCGGGAGGGAAACTGGATGACGTATTCGCTGCCGGCGAAGGCGTCGCGGGAGCTGCGGGCGAATCTCGCGTGTTTGCAGGATTGTGCGCGGGAGCAG
>JAEZAD010000158.1 GCA_023430565.1 Verrucomicrobiota bacterium | reverse complement strand
TCGACCGCCCGCAAGCCTTCGTAACAAGCGAGCGCCTCCTCGAAAAATCCGTTCGCCTGATAAAGACGCGCGAGATCCGCCATCCCGTCGCGCGAGCGCCACAGGCTTTGCGCGGTGCGGTCCGCCGCATAAATCCGGTCCTGCGCTTCCCCCGGAAGCGTTTCCAACGCCGGCGGCGCCGGCCGATGACGGGCTAGCGTCACTGTGCTCTCCCACACCCGCGGCCCAACGCCCACGAGCACCGCGATCCCGATCGCTCCCGCGATCGCAAAAATCCACGTGCGTCGTTTCATCGGCCCGCTCACGCCTCACGGTTTCTGCGCCGGCTTCCAGAGTGTGATCCGGCTCATTTTGTCGAAGGGCGGATAAGAAAGAAATCCTCCCGTCACGAGCGAGGGCCGGCCGGATCCGTCGAGATCCGCCGCCGCGCAGCTGATGAGCTGGATCGGTTCATACGCCAGCACGTGCGGAGAAAAATTCTCGTGCCCGTCGTTCATGAACGCCACCAGCGAGGTCGCGTTCGGTTTGCTCCAGTCGTTGAACCCGCTCGTGCAAAGAATGTCCGTCGCGCCGTCGCCATCGAGATCGACGCCCACCGGACTGTAAGCCCCCGCGAGATTGCCGATCCGCTGAAAACGAAAAAACCCGTCGCCGCGATTCTCCAGCCACTGCAGCCCATGCCACGGCCGCGAGCCCGGGTCCGCATAAGCGAAGCCGTCGCCGTTGGTATAAAGCACGTCAAGGCGGCCATCCCGGTTCAAATCGCACAGGCTGATGCCGCTGCTGCCGTAATCCTCGTTCGTCGAACCGAAGATGATCTTGTTCGTGAAATTTCCCCGGCCGTCATTCTCGAACAAATACACCTCCTCCCACTGCTGCGACACCAGCGCCACAATATCCAACTTTCCGTCGCCGGTCAGATCCGCGATGCACACATTGATCGCGCCGGAAAGATTCAGGAGGTTGTGACTCTTGAACTGCCAGCCGCCGAGATTTTCCATCCAGCGAATTTCCCCCTGATCGTAGCCGAACTGCGCGACCGCCAGGTCGAGTCGTCCGTCGCCGTTGAAATCGCCCGCGCGGACATCGCTCACGCGCGTCACTTGGTCGATGAGGACGCGCAAAGTGAAACGCTGCTGTCCGTCATTTTCCAGAATCACGACCGAGCCGATCTTGTCGTTGTTGGGAAACACTTCGCCCATGCACGCGACCAGCACGTCGAGATCGCCGTCGCCGTCCATGTCCACCGCCTCCGCATGCACCGGCGCCAACAGCCCGGTCGCCAGCGCGGTTTCCTCGAACTTTCCCGGCGCAACCTGGCGCAGCCAGACGACCGCCAGCAGCTTGTCATCGCAGGCCAAAACATCGGACCGGCCGTCGCGGTCGAGGTCGACGATGTTGACGTGCGAGATCCACGGCTTGCCCTCGAACGCGTTCCCGATCGGCTCCGGCACATAGCGGTCCAAGGCCTCCACGAGCGCCGCCTTCGCCGGCTTCGCCGCCGCCGTGATCTCCTGCCGCTGGCAGCCCCATCCCAACAGCACCGCGACCATCAGCGACAAAGCACCGCAGCGGGCGCGAACGTTCGGAAGCAGGAGAAACATGATCAGGGGCGCGTAAACAAAGCTAACCCTGAATCTGACGCGCGACGGTTTCGTTCAAGCTGCAAAAATCGGACCTCTGCGAAGGGCGCCGATTCATTCGCCTTCCTTTTGCTCAGCGCTTCCGCAGCTCGACCGCGCGAACAAAAAAAAGGCTCTGGGAAACTCCCAGAGCCCGAAATTTTTCCACCAAGCACGAACCTCAATACCGGTAGTGATCCGGCTTGTAAGGGCCTTCGACCGGCACGCCGAGGTAATCGGCTTGATCCTTCGTCAGCGTCGTCAACTTCGCGCCGATTTTCTCCAGGTGCAGCCGCGCGACTTCCTCGTCGAGGTGCTTCGGCAGCCGATACACGCCGATCGCGTAAGTGTCCTTGTTCTTCCAAAGATCGAGCTGCGCGAGCGTCTGGTTCGTGAAGCTGTTCGACATGACGAAGGACGGATGCCCCGTCGCGCAGCCAAGGTTCACGAGCCGGCCTTCCGCAAGCAGGTAGATGCTCGGGCCGCCGGGGAACGTATACAGATCGTATTGGGGCTTCACGTTCGTCCGCTTCGCGTCGGATTGGTTGAGCCGGTCGACCTGGATCTCGTTGTCGAAGTGGCCGATGTTACAGACGATCGCCTGGTCCTTCATCTTCCGCATGTGCTCGAGCGTGATGATGTCCTTGTTGCCGGTCGTCGTCACATAAATGTCCGCCACGCCGAGCGTGGACTCGATCGTGTTGACCTCGAAACCTTCCATGGCCGCCTGCAGCGCATTGATCGGATCGATTTCGGTCACGATTACGCGGGCGCCAAAACCGCGCAGCGAATGCGCCGAGCCCTTGCCGACGTCGCCGTAGCCGCACACGCACGCGACCTTGCCCGCGATCATCACGTCGGTCGCGCGCTTGAGGCCGTCGGCGAGCGACTCGCGGCAACCGTAGAGATTGTCGAATTTCGACTTCGTCACCGAGTCGTTCACGTTGATCGCCGGCACGCGCAGCTTGCCCTTCTCGAGCATCTGATAAAGCCGGTGGACGCCGGTCGTTGTCTCCTCGGAAACGCCGCGCCATTCCTTCGCGAGCGTCGTCCAGCGCAAGGGATCCTGCGCGTGAACTTTCTTCAGGAGATTCTTGATCACCTGCTCCTCGTGCGAGCCGGACGGCGTATTCACCCAGTCGCTACCTTCCTCGAGTTCGCAGCCTTTGTGGATCAGCAGCGTCACGTCGCCGCCGTCGTCGACGACGAGTTGCGGGCCTTTGCCGTTCGGAAACGAAATCGCGTGGAACGTCAGATCCCAGTATTCCTCCAGCGTCTCGCCCTTCCACGCGAACACCGGCACGCCCGCTTTCGCGATCGCCGCCGCCGCATGGTCCTGCGTCGAGAAAATGTTGCACGACGCCCAGCGCACGTCGGCGCCGAGCTCCGTGAGCGTCTCGATCAGCACCGCGGTCTGGATCGTCATGTGCAACGATCCCGTAATGCGCACGCCGGCGAGCGGCTTCGACGGACCGAACTTCTTCCGCACGGCCATCAGGCCCGGCATTTCGTGTTCGGCGATCGAGATCTCCTTACGGCCCCAATCGGCGAGCGAGATGTCTTTGACGAGGTAGTTCGGCGCCTTGTCGGCGGTGGCGGAGGAAGTGGGCATGATGTTGTTAAGAGACTGGCGTTACTTGATGGCGGCGCGCAGCTCGGCGGCCTTGTTGGTCTTTTCCCACGGCAGCCCGGCTTTGCCGAAGTGACCGTAGTTCGTCGTCTGCCGGTAAATCGGCCGCAGCAAATCGAGCTGCGAAACGATGTCGGCGGGCTTGAAACTGAAAACTTTCTGCACGGCGGCTGTAATCTGCTCGTCGGAAATGCCGAGCTTCGCCGTGCCAAACGTCTCCACGCGCACCGACACCGGCTGCGGATGGCCAATCGCGTAGGCGAACTGGATTTCCGTGTGGGTCGCGAGACCCGCGGCCACGATGTTCTTCGCGACCCAGCGGCCCATGTAAGCGGCCGAGCGGTCGACCTTCGACGGATCCTTGCCCGAAAACGCGCCGCCGCCGTGACGGCCCCAGCCACCGTAAGTGTCGACGATGATCTTGCGGCCCGTGAGACCGGAATCGCCCTGCGGCCCGCCGACGACGAAGCGGCCGGTCGGATTGATCAAATATTCGGTCCGCTTCGTCAGCATCGAGGCCGGGACGACCTTTCGGACGACGTTCTCGATCAGGAATTTTTCGATCTGCGCGTGCGAGACATCGTCCGTGTGCTGCGTCGAGATGACGACGTTCACCACTTCGACGGGCTTGTCGTTCTCATAGCGGATCGAGACCTGCGACTTCGCGTCCGGCCGCAGCCAGTTCACCGCGCCGCTCTTCCGCACCTTCGTCAGCTCACGTCCGAGCCGGTGCGCAAACATGATCGGCGTCGGCATCAACTCCGGCGTTTCGCTGCACGCGTAGCCGAACATGATGCCTTGGTCGCCCGCGCCCTGCTCCGCCGTTTTCTTCCCCTTGGCCTTCTTGGCGTCGACCCCCTGCGCGATGTCCGGCGACTGCCGCGTGAGATAATTGTTGATGAACACCGTGTCGGCGTGAAACACGTCATCGCTGTTCACGTAGCCGATATCGCGAATCGCCGCGCGCACGATCGCCTCGTAGTTTAGCTTGGCCTTCGTCGTGATCTCCCCGGCGAGGATGACCATGTTCGACTTCACCATCGTCTCGCACGCCACCCGGCTGGTCCGGTCCTGCGCGAGACAGGCGTCGAGCACGCTGTCGGAAATCAGATCGGCAACCTTGTCCGGATGGCCTTCGCCCACGGACTCGGAGGAAAAAACGAATGAGTTCGCCATAAGGGGAGCCGCGACAACAACACGCACCGCCAAGGGCAGGCAAGTGCAAATATCAACGTATTCCTATTCCGTGATGCAAAATTCCGCACCGCACGGACTACGCCCTTCATCCCCGCCCAACTGCGCCCTTGCATGCGTCTCCGCTGCGCCCAAACCTTCCGCCACTTTTCCGCCGTGTCGACGACGCCATCCCCGATGGAGCAACCCCAATCCTCCGCCCCTGATCTCACCGGCCGGCGCATCCTCATCGTCGACGACGACCGCCTCAACATCCGCATCCTGAGCGGCATCTTGAAAAAGCAGGGCTACGCGCTCGCCGAAGCCGACTCCGGCGAACGCGCCCTCGAAGTGTATCCGGAATTCAAGCCCAACCTCGTCCTCCTCGACGTGATGATGCCCGGCATCAATGGCTTCGAAACCTGCAGAGCGCTCAAGCGCCAGCACGGCGACGACTGCGCGCCCATCGTCTTCATCACCGCTAAAAACGAGTCCGAGGACGTCATCGAGGGCCTCTCCGCCGGCGGCGTGGATTACCTGCCGAAACCGTTTCAAACCCGCGAAGTCGTCGCCCGCATCCGCACCCACCTCCACAGCCAGCTCCTCGCCGAGCAGCAGAAGATGCTCGTCGAACAACTTAGCAAGGCCAACGCCGCCAAGAACCGTTTCCTCGGCATGGCCGCGCACGACCTGCGCAACCCCCTCGCCTCCATTCGCGGCCTCGCCGAATTCCTGCGCGACGGCGTCGTCGGCGACCTCACGCCCGACCAGCTCGACCTCATCAACACCATTCACACCGCCAGCCAGTCGATGCTCACCATGGTCAACGAGCTCCTCGACGTCGCCACCATCGAATCCGGCGAGCTCAAGATCACCCCCGAGCCCCACGACGTCGCCGACCTGATCGGCAAGGCCGTCTACCTCGCCAATATCGACGCCGCCAAAAAAAACACGCAGATCGCCTTCACCCCGCCCTCGCCGCCGCCGCAGGTCGCCATCGACGCCGCGAAAATCCAGCAGGTCATCAACAATCTCCTGAGCAACGCCGTGAAATATTCGCCGCCCGGTTCGAAGATCACTGTCGAGCTCCACGCCGACGACCGCCAGTGCAGCTTCGGCGTGAAAGACCAGGGCCCCGGCATCCCCGAAAACGAACGCGACCGGCTCTTCAAGGATTTCGGCCGCCTTTCCGTCCAACCCACCGGCGGCGAAAAGAGCACCGGCTTGGGCCTCGCCATCTGCCGCAAAATCGTCGAGGCTCACCGCGGCACGATCGTCGCCGAGAACCTTCCCGGCGGCGGCTGCGAATTCCGGGTCACGCTTCCCCTCGCCTCATGAATTTTCAAGGGACCATCCTGCTCGTCGACGACGAACCGCACATCCGCAAATTCGTCGGCCTCATCCTCAAACAGCTCGGAGCCTCGAATATCGTCGAAGCCGGCAACGGCCAGGAGGCTCTGGCCGCTTACGAGCGCGAAAACCCCGACCTCGTCCTCCTCGATATCTCCATGCCCATCATGGACGGCCTCGCCACGCTGCGAAACCTGAAAGCCGTCGATCCGGACTGCGTCGTCATCATGCTCACCTCGATCGTCAACCGCCAGAGCATCGACGAAGCCCTCTCCCTCGGCGCGGCCAACTACATCCGCAAGGATACCCCGAAGGAAGAAATCGCCCGCGCCCTCACCGAGACAATCGAGAGCTGCTTCGAAACCGAAGAGTGACGCGCCCCCTTCCCTTCCAGCGAATGAGCCCCACCCACCATCCCCCGCCCGCGCCGCCCGTCCCCCTGTCCACCATCGCCGAAGTTCGCTACTCGCTGCCCCAGATGCTCCAGGAATTGGAGATCGAGCGCGCCGCCGCCTCCTTCGCGATGGAAAAGCTCGACCAGACCGAAATCGGCAAGCTGTTCAAAGCGCAGACGCCGCGCCGCCGTGTTAAATCCAAAAAGTAGCCAGTTCCTCGCGAGCATCCGCCGCCGCCCGGACTTCGACTACGTCCAGGAACTCGCCGCGCTCGTCGAACGCCACGGCGTCAGCCTCGAGCTGCTCCAGTCGCTCATCGACGACAAGATCCTGCCCAAGGACGACGCCTGCAAACTCTGGGCCGACTCCTTCGAGGTCGCCTACGTCGACCCTTTCGCCTCCGTCATCACCGACGAAGCCATCGAAAAAATCCCCATCGAGATCGCCAAGAAAACCAAGGCCATCGGCCTCTACGTTCTCAACGGCGTCCTCACCGTATCGATGGCCAACCCCGGGGACGCCGATCTCGTCAAGCGCCTCAGCCAGATCGCCCAAATCCCCCTCAGCCCCGTCTTCGCCCTCCCGCGCGAAATCGAGGATGCCATCGCGATCCACTACTGCACCGAGAAGAACATCGAGGAGAGCCTCAGCGAACTCGAGCACTCCAGCCTCTTCGACCGCTCCGAATCCGCCGGCGACAAACTCGCCTCGCTCGCCGAGAACAACTCCCTCACCGAAATCCTCGACGAGATCATCTACTTCGCCCTGCGCGAGCGCGCCACCGATCTCCACATCGAGGCCCAGGAAACCATCTGCCGCATCCGCTTCCGCATCGACGGCAACCTCCGCGAAATCCTCACCTACTCCCGCAAGCTCCACCGCGCCCTCATCTCGCGACTGAAAATCCTCTGCGGCCTCAACATCGCCGAAACGCGCTTCCCCCAGGACGGCCGGTTCTCCATGCCGATCGGCAGCCAGACCGCCAACTTCCGCGTCTCCACGATCCCCTCGGCGTATGGCGAAAAAGCCGTCGTTCGCATCCTCGCGATGACCGGCAAGAAATCGATGCTCACGCTGGAT
Organism: Verrucomicrobiota bacterium; assembly: GCA_023430565.1. Taxonomy (GTDB): domain Bacteria; phylum Verrucomicrobiota; class Verrucomicrobiia; order Opitutales; family Opitutaceae; genus Opitutus. Next base: position 6,641 of record JAEZAD010000158.1, on the reverse strand, counting down.
AAGATGATGATCTCCCAGACCATCCTCCAGCCGTTCAAGCGCCTCATCCAAAACCCCAACGGCATCATCTTCGTCACCGGCCCCACCGGCTCCGGCAAAACGACGACCCTCTACGCCGCCCTCCACGAGATCAACACACCCGCCGTCAACATCTCCACCATCGAGGACCCGATCGAAATCCAGCTGTCCGGCGTGAATCAAAGCCAGGTCAACGCCCACATCGACCTGAAGTTCTCCACCATCCTGCGCGCCCTCATGCGCCAGGATCCCGATGTCATCCTCATCGGCGAAATCCGCGACCTCGAAACCGCCAAGATCGCCACCGAGGCCGCCCTCACCGGCCACATCGTTTTCGCCACCCTCCACACCAACACCGCCGCGCAAGCCATCGTCCGCCTCCTCGAAATCGGCGTCGAATCCTACATGGTCGCCCCGTCCGTCATCGGCGTCCTCGCGCAACGCCTCGCCGCCCGCATTTGCGACAACTGCAAGGAAGCCTACCAGCCCTCCCCCGAAGTCCTCCGCCGCTACTTCCTCGACGAAGGTCTGACCAACGTCCCGTTCTACCGCGGCCGCGGCTGCCCCGCCTGCCGCGGTTCCGGCTACAAGGGCCGCATCGCCTTTCACGAACTCGTCCTCATCACCGAGGAAATCCGCACGCTCATCTCCGAAGGTCGCAGCGCCCAGGAAATCACCCGGGCCGCCGCCAAGGTCGGCTACCGCCCTCTCCGCTACGACGGCCTGAAAAAAGTCCTGCTCGGCCTCACCACCATCGACGAGATCGAGCAAAATACCTCTTTCGAATGGTCGGTTTGAGCCGATCCACCACCGTATCCGGCAACTCATTACCTCCATGGCCGACCTTCCCGTCATCGATTCGCAAGCGATCGAAAATCTCCGCGCGCTCAACCCCGACGACGGCGACGAGTTCCTGCGCGAAATCATTGCAATCTACCTCGAAGACACGCCCCAGCGCATCGCCGAGCTCGACCAGAGTCTCGCTGCCGGCGACGTCCCGAAATTCACCCGCGCCGCCCACAGCATCAAGGGCAGCTCCGCCAACGTCGGCGCGATGACCGTCCGCGCCGTCGCCGAACAGCTCGAGCACCAGTCCGCCAAACAAGGCCTCGACGCCGTCACCTCCTTGATCGCCTCCGTCAAAGCCGAGTTCGCCCGCGCCCAAGCCGAGTTCGCCAAGCTCCTCGCATAGTTCCCGCGCCGCCTCCCACCTTCTGTCATTCTGAGCGAAGCGAAGAATCCATGTGTGCGCACGCAAGCGACCACTTCCCTGGATCCTTCGCTTCGCCCACAATGACAGAATTCAGTGGCTATAGTTTGGGTTAAGCCGCCGAAACGCGGCTCCGTCCCGAAGCTCTAAATCCCTTCCTTCGCTCGGGAATCCCCCAGCCCTGCTCACCGATACAACGCCGTCGTCGGCGCCGCCGTCAGCACATTGTATTGCCGCATCGCGAGCCGCCACCAATCCGCCAGCGCGTTCGCCGGACTGCTCCACAACTCCCGGTGCAGCCAGATCATCGACTCCGCGTCGAGCAGCAGCGCCATTTTCTCCTTCGTCGCAAATCCCTGCGGCCCTTCGTGCAACAGCCGCTTCCTGAGCTGCGCAAACCACTCCCGCGCCTCCTCGCTCGGCCGCCGCTGCCGCAACAACGCCACGTGCATCGCGTTCACATACGGATCGAGCACCGCCTGCATTAAACCGTAATCCGCGCGCAACGGCTCGATCGGCGGCAGATGCCGGTAGCACTCGGCCACATTCTGCCGCAATCGCCGCAGCTCATACGGCGGCTGCGACTCTTCCGGAATCAAAAACAATCCCAGCTCCCGCGCCCGCCGCCCGATTCCCGCCTTGCTCAACAAAATCGAGGTCGGAATCGACAACACCAGCCCCGCCAGCACCGGGCTCAACCACCAGAAAAACACCGGCAGCAGAATCAAAGCCGACGCCCCCCAGATCAACCCGAACACCGTGTGCCCCCAGTGCGTGATGATCGCCTCGCGCCAGTCCGTCCCATCGTCCGCCGACTCCCGCTTCTGCGTCACCCACGAAACCCCCTGCCCCAGCAGCGTGAACAGCACGAACTTCGAATTGAACATCATATTGATCGGCGCCAGCAGCGCCGACAGCGCGATCTCGCTCAACGCGCTCAACACGAACCGCACCCGCCCACCATACCGCTCCACCTCCTCGCGCCGCCCCAGCATCACCACGATGCTCACCACCTTCGGCAGGAAGAGTAACAGCATCGTGAATACGAACAGCGACAACGCCGCCGGCACCTGCACCTGATAACCGAAGATCGACGTGTAATCCTCCGGCCGCCGCCCGGTGAAGACCGTGTTCACCAGATCGAACGCATTGATCGTGCTGATCACCAGAAACAGCAGCCACAGCGGCGACGACAGATACGCCATCACGCCCATGAAAAGGTGAAACCGGTTCGCCGGCCGAAACCCGCGCGCCGTCAGAAGCCACGCGTGCTGCATGTTGCCCTGACTCCACCGCCGGTCGCGCTTCGCGCTTTCAATCAACGTCGGCGGCCCTTCCTCCCAGCTGCCTTCGATGTCGTGCGCCAGCCACACCGCCCAGCCCGCGCGCCGCATCAGCGCCGCCTCCACGAAATCGTGCGACAAAATCCGCCCGCCGAACGGCTCGCTCCCCGGCAAGTCCGGCAGCGAACAATGCTCCATGAACGGTTGCACCCGGATGATCGCGTTGTGCCCCCAATAGTTGCCTTCGTGCTGCTGCCAGTAGTTCAGCCCCGCCAGAAAGAGCGGACTGTAAACGCGGTTCGCAAACGACTGCACCCGCGCATACAGCGTCTCGCCATTCACGATCCGCGGCGCCGTCTGGATGATGCCCGCCCCCGGATTCCGCTCCATCAACGCCACCAGCTGCACGAGCGCCTTGCCCGTCATGATCGAGTCCGCATCGAGCACCACCATGTAGCGATAGCTCTTCCCCCAGCGTCTCAGGAAATCCGCTACATTCCCCGCCTTCTTGTTAATCTGGTTGACGCGCTTCCGGTAAAAAATCTTCCCGAACCCGCCCACCTGCTTGCACAGCTCCACCCACGCCGTCTCCTCCACGATCCACTGCGACGGCTGGTTCGAATCGCTCAGGATGAAGAAGTCGAAATGCTCCAGCTTCTTCGTCTCCTCCACCGACCGAAACACCACGCGCAGCCCCTCGAACACCCGGCTCACATCCTCGTTGAACACCGGCATGATGATCGCCGTCGACGCGAGCGGCACCTCCTCGCCGCGCGCCACCGTCATCGTGATCCGCCGGCTGTCCCCGCCGCGGTTGATCACATAAAAACCCGCCAGCGCCGTGCAAAACCCGATCGCAATCTGCAGGAACAGAATCACGAACAGAATCAGCAGCGTCAGCTCCACGCCCGTCAGCCCGTCGCGCCACAACAGGTCCGCCATGAACCACGTCGCAAGGCTCGTGATCACGAAGATCGACGAGAAAAACGAAAACCGCCGCCGGTTCAGCCGCGCCACCGTCATCCGATCGTGCACCGTCGAAAAGGTCATGCGTCCCGCCCCCCATCTCCTTTGGCGTCGTGCCTCACAGAAAACCTCGAAGTCCTTTTTGTCATTCTGAGCGAGGCGAAGAATCCAGGGCGACAGCCGCTGCTAACCGCACCCGCGGATCACGCGGGTCGCTTAGCCCCACGGAAGGACTTTCACCTCCGAATAGGAAGAGCATCGATCTACCGCGTCGCATAAAAAATCGCCCCCAGCACCCCCGCGAACAACAGCCACAAGAACAGCGTCCGCAAAATCGGCATCCGCTCGAACCGCTCCAACGTTTCGCCCGCCGCCTCCGGAATCGGCCCAAGATCGATCGGCCGCGGCACCATGCTCGACACCGTCATATCCGGCCCGGCCGCCAGCGCACTCTCGCGCATCGCCGTCTGAAACCCCTCCGGCACATTCGATTCCTCGAGAAACGCATACGGCCACTTCTGCGGTCCGTCGCTCAACAGCAACGCCACCCGCCCATCCACCGCGATTCGTTCGTGCGGCTGCTCGCGCTCGTCGAGCACGTTCGCGAACCATTCGTCCATCATCTTCTCCGCCTCCTCCGCCGCGAGCGCCGTCGGATCGAGCGAGGGATCGGCCGCATGCCGCCGCGCCGCGCCCGCCAGGATCCGCAGAATCAGCCGGCTCGCGTGCAGCCGGTTGTGAATCCGGTGCGCGCGCAAGTAATCCTCCACCCGCACATACGCCTCATTCCACGCCTCCATCGTTCCCGTCGTCGGCCGAAACGACCCCAGCGGCTCCATCGCACCCGCCTCCGCCACGTCCTTCCCCTTCACGCTGAGCGCCTGCGACCCGTCCGCCGCAGCCTTGGCGAAGGCGGAAACGTCTCTGTTATCCTCGGGCTTCATACGCGCCTCTCCGCTTCATTTCCGTCGCAACGGCCAGCGGTGCCCCGCCCCTTCACGGCTGCCACAAATAACTCCACGTCTCCGTGAGCACGTCGCCGTCCTCGCGCAAATAGCATCGCATCTCAATCGGCTTTCCCGACCCATCCGGACGAATCGCAAACGCCGCCCGCCACGTCTGGTTGTAGGGATTCTTCTGGACGATGGAGTGTTCGAGTTTCGCACCTTCGCCGACGCTCACGACCGATTCGATCTTCGCGTCCGCCCCCTGCTTGTTGAGGTGATCGCCGGTGAAATCGATAAAGAAACGCTCGAGATCCGCCTCATGCGTCTTCGTCCGCCCATGCCGCGTCGCCAGCACCCGGCCCGCCGGCGGCTGGATCGTCCCGAGATGCCAGTGCAATTTGTATTCGAGATCGAGCGGCTCACCGACTTTCGGTGCGGTCTCAGGCGTCCAAAAAGCCACGATGTTGTCGTTCGTTTCGTCCGGCGTCGGGATCTCCACGAGCCGCACCGAGCCCTTGCCCCAGTCGCCCACCGGCTCCACCCAGGCGCTCGGGCGCGCATGATACGCCGCCTCGAGATCCTGATAGTTTTCGAAATTGCGATCGCGCTGCACCAGCCCGAATCCACGCGGATTCGCGTCGCTGAACGCCGCCGTCCGCACCGCGCGCGGATTCGTCAACGGCCGCCAGATCCACTCGCCATTTCCCGTGCTCACCGAAAGCCCGTCCGAGTCGTGCACCTCCGGTCGAAAATCGTTCGTCGGCTCGTTCGTGCTCTCGCCGTGCCAATACATGCTCGTCAACGGCGCCAGCCCGATCGTCTTCACCGGCTTCCGGAAAAACAGCGTCGACTTGATCTGCGTCACCGTCGCCACGCCCGGCGCAATCACGAAGCGATACGCGCCCGCCACGCTCGGGCTGTCCAGCAGCGCATACACCGTCACGCTCTTCGCGTTCTTCGCCGGCTGCTCGATCCAGAATTCCGTGAACACCGGAAACTCCTCGCCCGTCTGCTCCGCCGTATCCAAAGCCAAACCACGCGCCGACAGCCCGTAGATCGCATTTTGGCACAGCAGCCGAAAATAGCTCGCGCCCTGAAACGCCCCCAGCTCGTCGCCCGCGCGATTCAGCGGATACAGGATCTTGAATCCCGCGAAACCCATCGTCGGCGGCAGCTCACCCGTCTTCAGCCGGTCGTAAATGAAAAGATCCTTCGTGAACGGAATCAGCTTCGCCCGCCCGTTCTCCACTTCGTGGATCTGCACCGTGTTCACCTGCACGAAACCGGGATGGAAAAACTGCAGCTCGAACGGCCGCTTCTCCTTCCGCCACCACGTGTGCCCCGGCTCAAAGCGGATCAGCCGGTGCTCGTCATACGTGAGCCGCTTCAGCCACTCCGGCACCGGACTCTCCGGTTTCACATAGGGCTTCGCCGCCAGCGCCTTCGCGCGCTCGCGCAGCACGTCGAAATCGAACCGCGTCTCCGCGGCCGACGCATAGGTTCCCACCGCGACCAGGGCCGCCGCCACACGCCACAACGTTTTCATTTATCGAGAAAAAATCCGCGTTGCTTCTCCGAGATCGGCAGCTCCGCGCGTTCCATCACCTTCAACAAATCCTCCCAAATCATCCGCTTCGAACGGTTCGACTGGTTCCGGAGAATATAGCTCGGGTGATACGTCACCATCAGCGGCTTGCCGGCGAACTCCTTCCACTTCCCCCGCACCTCGCCGAGCGCCTTGAACGAACCCGCCCCCAACAACCCCGACGCCGCCGTCGCACCCAGCGCCACGACCAAATCGGGGTTCACGATCTCGATCTGCGCCCGCAAATTCGGCAGGCAGTAACGCATCTCGTCCTCGGTCGGAGGACGATTGCCATACTGCACGCCGCTCGCGTTGAGCGCCATCTCGGGCCGCCAGTTCATGATATTGCCAATGTAGACATCGCTGCGCTGGAGCCCCATGGCTCCGATCATTTTCGTCAGCAATTGTCCCGCAGGACCGACAAACGGTTCCCCCTGCATTTCCTCTTCCGCCCCCGGCGCCTCGCCGACGAACATGATCTTCGCGTCGAGGTTCCCCACCCCCAGCACCACCTGTTTCCCCGGCGGCACATGCGCGCAGCACACCTCGTCCTTCAACACCTTCTCCTTCAACCACGCCATCCGCGTCGCCTTGTCGCCCTCCGGCAGCGCAAATGCCTTCGGCTCCGGCAC
>JAEZAD010000083.1 GCA_023430565.1 Verrucomicrobiota bacterium | reverse complement strand
GCGGCGGGGCCGACGGTGATGGCGGTGGAGCCGGCCATGCAGCGTTCGCCGGCGCAGCCGAAGGCGGCCACGGAGAGGGCTTCGACGGTTTTCGGCACGTCGGCATCGGGCATGATGACGAGGTGGTTTTTGGCGCCGCCGTTGGCCTGGACGCGTTTGCCGTGGCGCGTGCCGGTTTCGTAGATGTATTTGGCGATTGGAGACGAACCGACGAAGGAGATGGCGCGGACTTTCGGGTGCGTGAGGAGGGCGTCGACGCAGGCGCGGCCGCCGTGGACGATGTTGAAGACGCCCTTGGGAATGCCGGCTTCGGCGAGGAGTTGTCCGAGGAGATTGGCGGAGAGCGGGACTTTCTCGCTGGGTTTCAGGACGAAGGTGTTTCCGCAGGCGAGGGCGAGGGGGAACATCCAGAGCGGGACCATCGCTGGGAAATTGAACGGCGTGATGCCGACGCAGACGCCGAGGGGTTGGAGGTGGGTCTCGCAGTCGACGTTGCGCGCGAGATTCTGGAGGGTGTCGCCGAAGAGAAGTGAGGGGGCGTTGCAGGCGTATTCGATATTTTCGAGCCCGCGGAAGACGCTGCCGCGCGCTTCGGTGTGGGTCTTGCCGTGCTCGCGGGAAACGGTGTGGCAGAGTTCGTCGAAGTGTTGTTCGACGAGTTGGCGGTAGCGGAAGAAGATCCGCGCGCGATCGACGGCGGGGGTGTCGCGCCAAGCGGGAAAGGCGGCGTGGGCGGCGGAGACGGCTTCGTCGACGAGGGCGGCGTCGGCCGAGGGGCATTCGGCGATGATTTCGCCGAGGGAAGGGTTGAAGACGGGCGTGGCGGGGAGGGGGGAGTCGGGGCGCCACGTGCCGGCGATATGGTGGAGGCAGGGAAACATGGGAAAGCTCCAAGCACCAAGATCCAAGCTCCAGGGAAGCTCCAAATCTCAATGCTCAACAGGTCAGCTGGCGTTGCGATACATGCTGCAGAAGATCAGGTGGAGCTCCTTCGCTTCGCGGAAAAGTTCGCGAGCTTCGGGAGCGAGGGTGGGCTCCGCGGCAGCGATCATGCGGAGAAAGAATTTCGTTTCCTTGGCCTCCTTTTTACAGCGAGCGATGGCATAGCGGAAATCTTTCTTCGAGACGCCTTCGTTTGCTTCGCAGTAGTTGGCTCCCATGCTGGTGCCGCAGCCGACGACTTGATCGGTCAATCGATCGTTGGCCGGATGGCGAGGGATTCGTTTTGCGAACCGCACGACCGATTCGCCGAAGCGGGCAGCGCGCTCCTCCAAGTCGAAACTATGGGAGCCGCTCGTTGTGGAGTCTTCGCTCACCAACCAAGCCGATCCTGCGGTGTCTGGATACCGAGCGGCCGTCGAGTTTCGAAATTTGGAATTCCGTTGGAGCTTGGGTCTTGGTCCTTGGAGCTTCATTGGAGCTTGGAGGTTGGTGCTTGGAGCTTCGCTTTGTCGCGCTCAGCGCGACAAAGCGTCGGCTTGTTTCGCGAAGTCGTCGCCGGTCCATTCGGCGTCGTTTTTGACGGTCTTTGCCGCGGCGGCGGCTTTTTGGGCGGCTTTGCGGGCGGTTTGTTTTTCGACGAGGGCGGCGTGGGTGGTGAAGTAGTCGAGGCTCTTGCCTTTGAAGTCAGCGAGGGTCTCGAACTTGTGCTTCGCCATGAAGGCGAGGAGTTCGTCGCACATCGGCTTCACGCAATCGTATCCAGATTTCATGACGCCGGTGCAGACCTGCACGGTATCGGCGCCGAGAAGAATGAATTCGGCGGCGTCGGAGCCGCTTTCGATGCCGCCGAGACCGGAGAGCGAACGGCCGGGGAATTCGCTGCGGATGAGTTGGGCGACTTCCATCACCATGCGCAGGGCGATGGGTTTGACGGCTTTCGAGGAGTAGCCGCCGGGGGTGGTGTAACCTTCGACGGTGGGTTCGGGGCGAAGGGTGTCGAGGTTCACGCCCATGACGCTGCGAATCGTGTTGATGGCGCTGATGCCGTCGGCGCCGCCGCGGAGGGCGGCGCGGGAGGGATCTTCGATGTGGGTGATGTTGGGCGTCATCTTTGCCCAGAACGGTTTCTTCGCGGCGGATTTCACCCAGCGGCAGACTTCTTCGAGGATGTCGGGGTCCTGGCCCATGGCGGCGCCCATTTTTCGTTCGGGGAGGCCGTGGGGGCAGGAGAAGTTGAGTTCGAAGGCGTCGACGCCGGCGTCCTGGCAGCGGGTGACGATTTCGATCCAGGCGTCCTGGTTGTATTCCTCCATGATCGAGGCGATGAGGACGCCTTCGGGGTGGAGGTCTTTGCACTTCTTAAATTCGTCGAGCCAGATGGCGAAGGGGCGGTCGCTGATGAGCTCGATGTTTTCCCAGCCGATGACTTCGCCGGTGGCGGAGTGGAGTTTGGCGTAGCGGGGAGAGACGTTGACGACTTTCGAGGCGTCGAGGCTGACGGTTTTGGCGATGACGGCGCCCCAGCCTTCGCGGAAGGCGCGGCTGATGACGCTGAGATTGGTGCCGGGCGGACCGGAGCCGATGACGAAGGGGTTGGGGAGCTTGAGGCCGTCGATGGTGGTGGCGAGGGTCGGCATGGTGGTGCGATGGTTTTGAACCGTGAGGTGAGCAGAAGCCGTGCGAGGGGTGGGCGGCGAGGCCGATGGCGTGAGCGGCGGCGTGAGGGAGATTGCCGGGTTGAAGGTGGCGCGGCGGCTGCTAGTTTCCAAGCTGCAAACCCCGCGTCCGGCCGCACATGTCACTGAATCCCCAGCGAACGATGGAAGAACTGAAGGCGTTGCGGGCGTTGACGGGCGATGGGGACGGGGCGCAGCGGGTGGCGTTTACGCCGACGTGGGTGAAGGCGCGGGCGTGGCTGCGGGAGAAGTGGGCGGGGCTGCCGGTGGAAACGCACACGGATGCGGCGGGAAACTTTTGGGCGACGCTGCGGGGCGAGTCGGAGCGGGCGCTGTTGATCGGCGGGCATATCGATTCGGTGCCGAATGGCGGGTGGCTCGACGGGTGTTTGAACACCCTTTCCGGTGTGGAGATTGTGCGCCGGATCGCGGAGGAGTTTGGCGGGCGGCCGCCGGTGACGGTGCGCGTGGTGGACTGGGCGGACGAGGAGGGGGCGCGTTTCGGGAAGAGTTTATTCGGGTCGTCGGCGTGTTCGGGATCGCTCGCGATGGAGGAAGCGCGGGGATTGAAGGATCGGAATGGCGTGGCGCTGCCGGAGGCGCTGAAGGAAGTCGGGATCGATTTCGAGCGGGTGAAGGAGAGCGGCGTGGAGTTGAAGAATGCGGCGGCGTATCTCGAGCTGCACGTTGAGCAGGGACCGGTGTTGCTGGATATGGAGCTGCCGCTCGGGGCGGTGTTGGGGACGTTTGGGGTGGAGCGGCATGCGGTGACGTTTCGCGGGCAGGCGGCGCATTCGGGGAGCACGCCGATGAACCGGCGGAAGGATGCGTTTCTGGCGGCGGCGCGGATGAGTCCGGAGATTTATGCGATCGCGGAGCGGCATGGCGGTGTGTGCACGATCGGTTCGTGCACGACGAAGCCGGGGATCGTGACGAGCGTGGTCGAGGAGTGTCGGATCACGCTGGATCAGCGGCATCTTGATGGGGCGGCGTTGGCGCGAATGTTGGGGGAGGCGAGAGCGGCGAGCGAGCGGTTCGCGGCGGAGGCGAAGGTGAGCGTGGGGTGGGAGCGGTTGTGGCGGATCGAGCCGATCTTGTTTCACGAGGAGCTGATCGGGCTGTGCGACGAAGCGATTCGTGAAACGAGTGGGTGCGGGCACCGGTTGCCGTCGGGGCCGCTGCACGATGCGGCGGAAGTGGCGCGGGCGGGGGTGCCGACGGTGATGATGTTCGTGCAGAGTTTGCACGGGATCAGTCACAACAAAATCGAAGACACGCGGGAGGAACACCTGCGGATGGCGGTCGAAGCGCTGGACCGGCTGGCGAGAAAGACGATGAATTGGGTCGCCTCGCGCGCGTAGAATCGTAGGGAAGTTGCACCCCATGGCCGACCCGCAAGCTCGCCGATGAACGACGCGATGATGAAACTGTTGGTCGCGCTCGTCTGGTCGAGGCCGGTGTGGGAGGTGACGGGAGCGTGTGCGCTGGGGATGCTGTTGTTGGGCGTGTGGATGACCTGGCGGCGTCACGCGCGGCTCGAGGAAATCGAGGAGGATGTGAAGAACATCAAGCTGACGCCGGAGCAGGGATGGCGGAAGGTGCGGTTCGTGAACCGTGCGCCGCCGGTGGTGATCACGCTGGGGGTGTTGTTGATGATCGCGGCGCTGGCGGGGTTTGCGTGGCGGTGAGCGGGCGGGCTTGCGTCGGGCGCCGCGGGCGGGAAGCGTTTGGGGAGTGGCGGGCAGGCATCCGAGTTTTCGCGAAGCGGCGGGGTTCTGGCTGAAGCTGGGATTCATCAGCTTTGGCGGGCCGGCGGGGCAGATCGCGATCATGCATGCCGAGCTGGTGGAAAAGCGGCGGTGGATCGGCGAGGATCGGTTTCTGCATGCGCTGAACTATTGCATGCTGCTGCCCGGGCCGGAGGCGACGCAGCTGGCGACGTATTGCGGCTGGCTGCTGCACCGGACGTGGGGCGGGATTGTGGCGGGCACGCTGTTTGTGCTGCCGGGGGCGGTGGTGTTGTGGGCGTTGAGCTGGGTGTATGTGCGACATGGAGACGTCGCGTGGATCGCGGCGGTGTTTTACGGGTTGAAGGCGGCGGTGGTGGCGATCGTGGTGGCGGCGGTGGTGCGGATCGGACGGCGGGCGTTGAAGAGCGGCGCGAAGGTGGCGGTGGCGGTGATGGCGTTCGTGGCGATCTTTTTTCTGCGCGTGCCGTTTCCAATGATCGTGGCGGTAGCGGCGGCGGTGGGATTTCTCGGCGCGCGATGGAAGGCGTTTGCTGCGAGTGACGCGGCGCATCACGGACATGGAAAAGCGGGGCCAGGGACTTCGTCGTCGGGCTCCGCGGCACAGCCGGAGGCGACGTTTGTGATCGACGATGCGCACGGCTCGACCGGGGCGGTTCGGCCGACGTGGAGACGCGCGGCAAAGGTGATCGCCGTTTCCGTGACGTTATGGTGGGCGCCGGTGGTGGTGGCCGGGCTGTGGCAGGGGTGGGACGGCGTGTTGGTGCGGGAGGGAGTTTTTTTTAGCAAAGCGGCGATGGTGACGTTTGGCGGCGCGTATGCGGTTTTACCCTACGTCGCGCAGAACGCGGTTGAGCAGCACGGCTGGTTGACGGCGGCGCAGATGCTGGACGGGCTCGGGCTGGCGGAGACGACGCCGGGGCCGTTGATCATGGTGCTGCAGTTCGCGGGATTTCTCGGCGGTTGGAATCAGGCGGGAAGCGTTGGGCCGTTGATGATGGCGACGCTGGGTGCGGCGATGACGACGTGGACGACGTTCGTGCCGTGTTTCCTGTGGATTTTTCTCGGGGCGCCGCACATCGAGCGGCTGCGCGGAAATGCGAGGTTGAGTGCGGCGTTGAGCACGGTGACGGCGGCGGTGGTGGGCGTGGTGCTGAATCTTGCGGTATGGTTCGGGGTGCAGGTGTTTTTTCCGGGCGGTTGGCGGAGCGGGGCGGTGGATGGGTTTGCGGTCGCGGTCTGCGCGGGGGCGTTTGTGGCGATGCAGTGGTTTCGCGCTGGCGTGGTGACGGTGCTTGCGGCGAGCGGGGTGCTGGGGCTGCTCGCGAGTCGGTTCGGCTGAGCGGCGGAGTTCGTTCGCCGCTCATGACGGCGAGCGTTGCGGAAGCAGGGGTGGTTGCGCGGGCGGGGGTTTCTGGTGTGTTGGTGATGCGGTCGTGATCCGCATCCTATGTTTTCTCGCATCTTATCGATGGTCCTATTTACGGCGGCGGGCCGAGCCGCGGCAGTGCAAGCGCCGCTGGCGATCAACGAGCAGGAGTATCTGGAGACGCGGGGGCTCAATGTGATGCTCGCGCACGACTATTATCCGGAGAGCCATCAGGGAGGCGTTGGGATCATCCAGAATGGGTTGCGCGTGGCGACGAATGGGGATTTGCGGCTGACGCCGACGCCGGGGCAATGGCAGCCGACGCCGGTGGTGGGGGAGCGCCAGGTGGATCGGGCGAAGCAGGAGATCAGCGTGCGGATGACGTATCCGGATCCGAAAAAGAACCGCGCGGGGTTCAATCCGATCACGTATCCGGATTTTAACTGCAGCTATGTCGTGCGGGTGGTGCCGGAGCCGGCGGCGGGGACGGCGGCGTTTCGGATCGTGGTCGATTTGGACGAGCCCCTGCCGGTGGAATGGGTGGGAAAGGTTGGGTTCAACCTGGAGCTGTTTCCGGGGTATTTTTTCGGAAAGTCGTTCGCGATTGGCGAGTCGCTGGGGCCGTTTCCACGGCAGGCAAGTGGGCCGGGCACGACCGAGGCGAGCGGGTATGAACTGGCGCCGCTTGGACGCGGGGCGAAGCTGACGGTGGCGCCGGAATCGGAGCGGGTGCGGATGACGATCGAGGCGATCGCGGGCGGGGAGTTGGAACTCCTGGATGGGCGGGCGCAGCACAGCAACGGATGGTTCGTGGTGCGGGCTTTGGTGCCGGAGGGAGTGACGAAGAACGCGGTCGAGTGGCTGGTGACACCGCACGCGATTCCGGACTGGAAATCGGAGCCGGTGATCCAGGTGTCGCAGGTCGGGTATCATCCCGCGCAGCCGAAGTTCGCGGTGGTGGAGCTGGATAAACACGAAGAGGCGACCGAGCCGGTCATGTTGTTTCGAGCGACGTCAGAGGGATTGGAGAAGGTGCGCGAGGCGCGGGCGAGCGAGTGGGGACGGTTTTTGCGGTATCGTTATCTACGGCTGGATTTCAGCGAGGTGACGGCGCCGGGGATGTATGTGATCGGCTACGGCGAGCAGCGATCGCAGGCGTTCAAGATTGGGGCGGATGTATTCGAGCGGCACGTGTGGCAGCCGACGGTGGAGTATTTCCTGCCGGTGCAGATGTGTCACATGCGCGTCAACGACCGTTATCGCGTGTGGCACGGGGTGTGTCACCTGGACGACGCGTTGATGGCGCCGGAGCATCATAATCATTTCGACGGTTATGTGCAGGGCGCGTCGACGCTGACGAAGTTCCGGCCGGGCGAGCATGTGCCGGGTTTGGATCGCGGCGGATGGCACGATGCGGGCGATTATGATTTACGCGTGGAATCGCAGGCGGGGACGGTGCACGGGCTGGCGCTGGCGTGGGAGTTGTTTCGTCCGCAATGGGACAATACCACGATCGATCGGGATGCGCGGATCGCGGAGATCCACCGGCCGGATGGAAAAGACGATGTGTTACAGCAGATCGAGCATGGCGTGCTGGCGATCGTGGGCGGCTGGCGATCGCTGGGGCGGCTGTATCGAGGAGTTCAGGACGCGTCGTTGAAGCAATACACGCATCTCGGCGACGCGGCGACGATGACGGACA
>JAEZAD010000054.1 GCA_023430565.1 Verrucomicrobiota bacterium | reverse complement strand
GCGTTTGCGGCGGCGGGACTCGCGAGCGAGCACGAGACGCGTTTTCCCGACGAGGCGTGGCGGAAGCTGCAGCGCGGCGTTTTCCTGCAGATCAAGAAAGCGGCGATCGCACCGGCGGTAAAATACTTCCTCGAGCAGGGGATCAAGGACTGGTCGAACGTCTCGATGGTGACGGACGATCTCGACGCGCATGCGACGCTCGAGCTTGGCACGTTGAACAAGGACGTGCGCGTGGCGATCGCGGCGGGTGCACCGGTCGAGGCGGCGTATGCGATGGTGAGTTATTATCCGGCGCGGCATCACCGCGTGAGCGAGTGGGTCGGATCGATCACGCCGGGGCGATTCGCGGATGTCGTGCTCGTGAGCGATCTGAAGGCGGTGAAGATCGAGCGCGTGTTTGCGGATGGCGTGCAGGTGTCGGACGGCGGGAAGTATCTCGTGGAGACGCCGAAGATCGACTGGCCGGACTGGGCGACGAAGACGATCAACATCGGCCGCACACTGACGGCGAAGGATTTCGAAATCGTGGCGCCGGCGGGAAAGACCGAGGTGACGGCGGCGATCCAGTCTTCGGGCTATCGCGATCCCGAGCAGAAGACGGCGGTGCTGCCGGTGGTGAACGGCGTGGTGCAGCGCGATCTCTCACGCGAGATCATCAAGGCGGCGACGGTGGATCGTTACAGCGGCGAGGGAAAGATCGGGAAAATTTTCTGGACGGGGCTTGGGCCGCTGGAACCGGATTCGGCGGTCGCGAGTTCGCAGTCGCACGACCTGCACAACATCACGGTGATCGGCACGAGCGACGAGGCGATGGCGGTGGCCGTGAACAAAATCGCCGAACTGCAGGGCGGCATGGTGATCGTGCGCGACAACAAAGTGGCTGCGTTTGTGCAGATGGAGATCGGCGGGCTGATGGCGGCGCGTCCGGCAGCGCAGGTCGCGCGGGAGCAGGAGGAGATGTATGCGGTCGCGGATCAGATGCGCTGGTCGGGCGCGCCGGGTTTTCCGCACCGTATCCGTTATTGCATGATCACGTGCACGCCGATGACGTGGCGGCTCGTGGTGCCGTATGAGGGCAATCCCGGCGGGTTGTTGAACCTGATGGACGGGTCGACGTTTCCGATCGTGCAGTAGACGCACGAGAAAACGAACGAGCGAGAGCGCGGAGCTTTGGCCCGCGCTCTTTTTGTTTTTGGGGGCGCGCGATTTTTGTCCGCCAGTCGGACAGCGGGGCGAATCCCGCGCCGGCGGCGACGCAGGGGCACATGCTCTGCTCGGGAGGCGCGGCAGGCGGAAAGCGAGCGGGGAAAACGACAGTCGCTCGCGAAACTGCGGGGCCAAGAGAACCAACACATGCAACACACACATCACATTCATCAACGCATCGTGCGTTTTGTCCTGGGAACTTTAGCGGCTGGGATCGCCGGTCCGCTCGTCGGCGAAGACGACGTTGTCACGCTCGAAAAATTTGCAGTGGAGGAATCGCGCAACGACCCGTTCGGCGTGGTGCCGGAGGGCGAGACCGAGTCGGTGTTCGGCCTCGGTCAATCGGTGCGGGAGACGCCGCGTTCGGTGTCGGTGATCAGCGCCGAATTGATCGAGCGCTACGACGTGACGACGATCAACGATCTCGTGGCGATCGCACCGGGCACGTTCACGAGCTCGTTCTACGGCATTGCGGGGCAGATCGACGTGCGCGGCACGCCGGGCGAGACGTATTTCCGCGGGATGAAGCGGATCGAGAATCCGGGCAATTATCCGACGCCGATCGCGGCGTCGGATCGCATCGACATCGTGCGCGGACCGCCGTCGCCGCTCTTCGGTCCGGGCAAGGTCGGCGGTTTTCTGAATTTCGTGCCGAAGTCGGCGCGGGCGCAGACCGGCCGTTATCTGGACAAGCCGACGGGCGAGGTGAAGGCAACCTTCGGCTCCTGGGACAAACGGCTCGTGACGGCGGAAGTCGGCGGTCCGGGCGAGGTGTTCGGGAAGCGCGCAGGCTATTATGGCTACGTGCTGCTCGAGAACTCCGACAGCTATTACAACAACGGATTTCAGGATCAGCTCATCATCCAGACGACGTTCAACATCGACGTGACGCCGACGATCCGCGTCGAGTTCGGCGAGCAGTATCACTATTGGAGCGGCACGGAGAACGCGGGTTGGAATCGGGTGACGCAGGAGCTGATCGACAGCGGCACGTATGGCGCGGGCCGGCCGCTGCTGAATCTCGACTACAACGGCGACGGTGCGATTTCGCTCGCGGAGCAGGCGCAGGCGGGCGGGCTCACGACGGTGTGGGTGTATGGGACGCCGGCGCCGGTTCTCGGGCCGCAGTATCAGCTCGACCCGGCGACGGTGGGCAACGTGACGCTCGATGGCAGCCAGGTGTTGATCGACTCGATCGATAACGGCGAATCGGACAGCTTTGGGTTCTTCTTCGACGTCTTCGCGGACCCGAGCCCCGACCTGAAGATCACGAGCAAGCTGTTCGTGGACTACCTCGATCGCTACAAGCACGCGAGCTACGGCTTCTCGCAGATGCAGGAGGCGTTCTCGTTCGAGCAGAAGTTTCTCGTCGAGCACAACATCCGCATCAACGACTGGCTGCGCTTGGAAAATGGATACGTCGCCGGCTTCCGTTATTACGACGTGCAGGCGCGGGCGGATTTCCTGTTCGAACTGGCGAATCGCCGGGATCTCTCGCGCGGCGCGACGCCGAATGACCGCACCTGGCTCGCCTACGTGCGCCCGGACCTGAACCGCTGGATTTCCGAGACGCAGAGCACGTATACCGACATTGGGTTCGGCCTGTTGAGCAACGTGCATTTCGGGGATCGCGCTCGGTTGATGTTGGGGTTGCGCAAGGACTACTTCGATTTCGAGTCGTCGACGCCGGCGGGCGCGCGGGCGGAGAACAGCGAGAACTCGTTCGGGTATTCGGCGAGCCTCTCGTATGATCTGCCGGGCCGCATCACGCCTTATGCGACGTTTGCGGTGCAGCCGACGCCGGTGATGGGGCAGACAGGTGAAGTGTCGACCGGAGCGGTGAACACGGAGCCGCTCTACGATTCGGAGCTGCGCGAGATCGGTGTGAAAGCGGAGCTGCTGGAAAACAAGCTGTTCGCCGGGGTCGCGGCGTATCGGCAAAACCGGACCTCGTTCGATCCGATTACGAACACGGCGACCGCGACGCAGTCGGAAGGCATCGAGGCGGATCTGCGTTTCGTGCCGATTCCGCAACTAAGCATCACGGGTGCGGCGACGTTTCAGAAGACGGTGTTTTATCCGCTCACGGTGCGCACGATTTACACTTCGCCAATCGTGACCGGCAACGATCCGGCGATGGCGAACGCCGGCACGCTGCGCGCGACGCTCCCGGCCACGGCGTTCTTCGGTGAGCGGCCTGGGCAGCCGGATCGGTTGTTCAGCTTGTATGGCACGTATTCGTTCACCGAAAAACTGACGGCGACGGTCGGCGCGATCTACACGGCAAAAGTGGCGACGGGCTCGTCGCAGCTCTTCGTGCTGCCGGCGTCGACGGTTCTCAATGCGAACGTCTCGTGGAGCTCGGGTCCGTGGACCTTCAAAGTTTCGGTGAACAATTTCACGGACGAGTTCTATTTCCGGTCGTTGTCGCCCGACTCGTTCGGCGATCTGACCGTGCTGCCGCAGCTGCCGATCAACTACCAGCTGAGCGTCGGTTTCAAATTCTGATCTTGGGTTGCA
>JAEZAD010000029.1 GCA_023430565.1 Verrucomicrobiota bacterium | reverse complement strand
ACCCGTCGCCGTCCGAATTGATCAATCGATACGCGTCCGTCGTCTCATCCAGCTTGAACATCTCCCGCCGCAACGCCACCGCCCGCCGGATCGCGATTTCGAAATAGCCTTCATTCACCGGCTCCGTGGAATGCGCCACGACCCGCAGCGGAATCTTCGCCCGCGGATTGAACAATCCACCGCCCGTCAGATTTCCGTTCTTGTCATAAACGTTCACGAAATCGCCCGGCCGCGCGTCGGACGACACCTGCCCCAGCAAGCGGGGAAAGATCGCCGGCTGAAACGTGAAATACTTCAACTGCGCCCACGGCTTCACCCACGTCGCGCGGTCGTAGCTCGGCGGCGTTTTCTTCTCCGGTTTTTCCGTCGGCAGCGGTTCAGCCATGCGCTTACTTGGGCCAACCCCCGCCCCGCCCGCAATTTTTTTGGCGAAATTGAATCCAAACGCCCCGCCGCCGACACCCACCTTGCAACCACCCTTCATTTCAATCCCATGAATCTCCCTCCTCTCGCACTCGCCGGTCACGAAATCGGCCTCGTCTTCGGTCTCGGCGGCATGTTCGTCGGCCTGATCTTCGGCCTCTCCGCCATGTATTTCGACTACCGCCGTCGCGCCCTCTGGCACGAAACCGCCCGTCTCGCCCTCGAAAAGGGCCAGCCGCTCCCGGAAAACTTCGACAAAACCGACCCGTCCCGCCGCGGCCCCTCCTCACCCGCCAACGACATCCGCGGCGGTCTCATCTCCATCGCAGTCGGCGCCGGCCTCTATTGGTTTTTCGTCGGCTTCGGCATGGGCCCGCTTCGCTACGTCGGCGCGATCCCCGGTTTCGTCGGGATCGCCATGCTGCTCTTCGGTCTCTTCGGCGCCCTCCGACAAAAGAAAACCGGCTGATCCACGCTCCTCGCTCCGCCGTGCACCGCTCCGACGCCGAGTTGATCCGCCGCACGCTCTCGCACGACGACCGCACGGCCTTCGGCGAACTCGTTCTCCGGCATCAATCCGCCGTCCGTAATTTCCTCCGTCACCTCTCCCGCGGCGACGCCGCCCTCGCCGACGACCTCGCCCAGGACACCTTCGTGAGCGCCTACCGCGGCCTCGCTCGCTTCCAACACACCGCCACCTTTCCCACCTGGCTTCTCGGCATCGCCCACAACCACTGGCGCAACGCCCGCCGCCGCCAGCGCGATCACGACGAGCTCGACGAAACCCATCCCAGCGACACCGCCGCCACCGGCCTCGCTTCCGACTTAAAACACGACCTCGCCTCCGCCCTCCAACACCTCTCCGCCGACGAACAACTCGCGATCCACCTTGGCTTTCACCAAGGCCTCTCGCACACCGAAATCGCCGCGCTCCTTGCCTGGCCGCTCGGCACGGTCAAATCTCACCTCGCCCGCGGCAAGGAAAAGCTCCGGCACCTCCTCGCGTCATGGAACCCGCAAACGTAAACCTCCCCCCCGACGACGAAGCCCATCTCGCCGCGCTGCTTCGCCGCACGCCCGCCGAATTGCCCGACGACGGTTTTTCCGCCCGTGTCCTCGCCGCGCTTCCGCCTCCCGCCCGGCGGTCCGTTCCCCTCCTCGAATACCCTCTCGTCCGCGCCCTCGCCTTTTCCCTCGCCGCCCTCGCGGGCCTCGTTTTCGCGATCTTCCGCGGCCTTTCGCTCGATTCCGTTCACACCCTCGAAACCGCCCTCCTTCAAACCCTCCGCGAAGCTCCTCTTTCCCTCTCCGACTCCAGCGCCGTCCTCGCTTTCACCTTCGCCGCCCTCTCCATTCTCTACGCAATGAAAGACCGCCTCTCGCGCAGCCTCTAAACTTCGCCGGCTCCTGCTCGCCGGCGATTCCCCCTCCCCTACGACCCCAGCAACTCCGCCCGCACCGCCGCCTCGATCCGCTCGATTCCTTCGCGCACCACGTCCTCGGTCGGCCCTTCCACCAGCAGCCGCAGCTTCGGCTCCGTCCCCGAATACCTCACCAGCACGCGCCCGCGTTCGCCCATCTCCGCTTCCAGCGCACGAATCGTTTCCATCACGCGCGGCAGCGCTTCGATCGGCTTTTTCTCTTTCACCCGGATCGCCGACGTCGCCTGCGGAAATTTCCGCAACACCTGCCGCAACTCCGACAGCGGCCGTCCCGTCGCAAGCATCACCTGGATCACTTTCAACGCCGCCACGAGCCCGTCGCCCGTCGGCGCGACTTCGCGACAAATGATATGCCCGCTCGACTCGCCGCCGAGTCCCGCGCCCTCCGCCCGCATCCGCTCGATCACATAGCGATCGCCCACCGCCGTCCGCAGCACCCGCCCACCCGCCGCCGCGATCGCCGCATCGACTCCGAGGTTGCTCTGCACGGTCACCACGAGCGTGCGTTCGGCGAGCTTTCCATTTTCCAACGCATGCGTCGCCAGGATCGTCAAAATCTCGTCGCCATCCAGCACCTCGCCGCGCTCGTCGCATAACACACAACGATCGCCGTCGCCGTCGTGCGCGATTCCGAGCCGCGCCCCTTTCTCGCGCACCGTCTGCGCCAACCGCTCCGGATGTTCGCTGCCCACACCCGCATTGATGTTCGCCCCGTTCGGCGCATCGCCGATTCCAATCACCTCCGCGCCCAAATCGCGCAACACCACCGGGCTCGTGCCGCACGTCGCACCATTCGCCGTGTCCAACACGATGCGCCAGCCCGCCAGCGCATTCGGGGTCACCAGCTTTTTGCACGCAGCGACATAGCCCTCCACCGCTCCCCCCGCGAATCGCAGCGCGCCGTCGTTCGCGCCGTTCGACGTCGCGTCGGCCAGCTTCGCTTCGATCGCGACTTCATCCGCATCCGTCAGCTTCACGCCGCCCGGTCCGAAAAATTTGATGCCGTTGTCGGCCGCCGGATTGTGCGACGCCGTGATCACCGCCCCCAGCGCCGCGTTCTCATGCCACACCGCACACGCCACCGCCGGAGTCGGCACGACGCCCAACGTCGCCGGCTCCGCTCCACCCGCCCGCAATCCTCGCGCCAGCGCTTGCTCGAGCGCCACACCCGACGCCCGCGTGTCGCGTCCGATCAGGACGACACCCTTGCCGCCCAGCCACATCGCGGCCGCCTGCCCCAGCCGCTCCGCAAACGCTTCGTTGATCACCGGCCCGCCATACATGCCCCGCACGCCATCGGTGCCGAAATAGGTTCTCTTCATGAAAGCCGCTTGTTCGCCGCCGCACTCGCCCGCTCACGACGCATAAAACTCCTTCGTCGCCGCGATCTTCTTTTCCACTGCTCCGTTCAACAAGAGCTCTCGCGCCTGCGCCACGCCCTCGCGCACGCTCGAGGTTTTTCCCACGATCCACATCGCCACCGCCGCGTTCAACGCGATCGTGTCCGCCAGCCCTCGCGGCCCCCGGCCCGCCAGCAGCGCCTTCGTGATTTCCACATTCGTCGCCACGTCGCCGCCTTGCAGTTCCGCAAATGGCGCCGGCTCGAGTCCAAACTCCGCCGCGCTCCATTCCGCATCCAGGTCCCGCAGCCGCCCAAAGCCCCGCACGCGATTCGACGTCGCCGTCGTCATTTCGTCGATCCCGCGCTGCGCATCGATCACGCCATGCGCCGCAAGCCCCGCCTCCACGCCCAGCGCCTCCAGCGCCTGCGCAAGTTTCGACACCCATGATTGCGCAAACACGCCCAACAGCACCTGCGCCGGCCGCCCCGGATTGATCAACGGCCCCAGGATATTGAACACCGTCCGCTGGCCGCGCGCCGCGAGCGCCTTCCTCACCGGCACGATGTGCTTGAACGCCGGATGATACCCCGGCGCGAAAAAGAACACGAACCCCAGCTCATCGAGCGCCCGCCGCAACTTGTCCGGCGGCGCATCGAGACTCACGCCCAGCGCCGACAACAAATCCGCACTGCCGCACTTCGACGTCACACCGCGATTCCCGTGCTTCATCACCGGCACGCCGGCACTCGCCAGCACCAGCACCACCAGGCTCGAAATGTTGAAACCGCCCGCGTGATCGCCGCCCGTGCCGACGATGTCGATCGCCTTGTCCGCCCATCGTTCGACCCCGGGATTCACCGCCCTCCCCCGAAACGCCCGCGCAAACGCCGCCACCTCCTCCGCTGTCTCTCCCTTCGTCGCCAACGCCGTCAGGAACGCTCCCTTCCGATCGTCGCTTTCCTCAGTCGCCGCCAGCGCCGCCGCCGCATCCGCCACCTGCGCCGGCGTCAACTCGCGGCCGGCTTCGAGTTGCGTCGTGAGTTCGGCGAGGCTCGGCATGGGTGCGATCAGTGATACGACCGTCCCGCCGCCGGCAAATAAATTTGCTCCACGTCCTGAAAGTTGAAACCAACCCGGCGTGCGTCCTCTCGCCTGCATCATCGTTCCGCTCCTCGCGCCATTCGCCTTCGCTCAACCCGCGCTCCAGCCGAACACGTCGCCCGAAGTCCCCGCCGCCGCGCTCTCCGCCGTTGACGCGATCACACTCGGCACCATCGAGGGCGTCACCGAATACCTGCCCGTTTCCTCGACCGGCCATCTCATCGTCGCCACCCGCGCCCTGCGCCTCGATTCCGATCAACCGCTCCGCCGCCCCGATGGACGCGCACTCTGGTTCGTCGCCCCGAGCGACGAAACCCCCGACGGCACGCCGCTCACCGTCCGCCTCGCCGCCGACACCTATACGATCGTCATTCAATTCGGCGCCATCGCCGCTGTCGCTCTGCTCTACTGGCGTCCGATCCTTTCGATGATCCGCGGTCTTTTCGGTCGCGATCCGGCCGGCTTTCGACTCC
The DNA here is from genome assembly GCA_023430565.1 of Verrucomicrobiota bacterium. Classification (GTDB taxonomy): domain Bacteria; phylum Verrucomicrobiota; class Verrucomicrobiia; order Opitutales; family Opitutaceae; genus Opitutus. Next base: position 25,733 of record JAEZAD010000029.1, on the reverse strand, counting down.
TCCGCAACCTTGTCCTCGCTTTCCTGCCCGCCGCCGTCCTCGGCTTTCTCCTGCACGACTGGATCGACGAACATCTCTTCTCCGTCAAAACCGTCATCATCGCCCAGGTCGCCGGCGCCCTCCTCATCTTCTGGGCCGAGCGCTATCGCCGTCGCCGTCCCGCCGTCGCGTCGGACAGTCCCGGCATTGAACTCACCGCCGGGCAGGCACTCAACATCGGCCTGCTCCAATGCGTCGCCATGTGGCCAGGCACCAGCCGCTCGATGATGACCATCATTGGCGGCTACCTCGCCGGACTCGATCCACGCCGCTCCGCCGAGTTCAGCTTCCTCCTCGGCCTCGTCACGCTCAGCGCCGCCACGCTCTACAAGAGCTACAAGAGCGGCACCGCCATGATCGACGTCTTTGGCTGGCCCAACATCCTCCTCGGCTGCATCGTCGCCGCCGTCACCGCCGCCCTCGCCGTAAAGTTCCTCGTCGGCTGGCTCTCGCGCCACGGCATGGCGCTCTTCGCCTGGTATCGCCTCGCCTTCGCCGCACTCCTCACCACCCTCGTCGCACTCGGCTGGCTCTAGCCTTTCATTCGCCGCGCGCCTCACGTTTCGCCAACGCACGGGCGTCCATTATGACGCTTGACGCGAAAAATCGCCGCTCTTTACTCGCCCCCTTCACTCTAAAAACAGGCGTTTCGACGAGAGCGCCACGTGTCCAAATACCTTTCCTCCCATGGCCAATCCGAAACGCAAGCAGTCGAAACGCCGCAGCGCCAATCGCCGCGCCGCCAACGCTTTCAAGGCTCCTGAATTCGCCAAAGATCCGACGGACGGCAGCACCTTCCGTCCTCACCGCGTCAACCCGAAGAACGGGATGTATCGCGGCCGCCAGGTTCTCAACGTCGAGGTCTGAACTCCCCTCGCGGGCCCCACGGTTTGCCGTTCACGCGAATGGTCACTTCCTCGGGCGCAGCAGGGCGGATCGCAGTCGATGCGATGGGGGGCGACCTCGGCCCGGCCGAGGTGGTTGAAGCGGTGCGTCTGGCTCTCCGCCATCACGCCACCCTCAATCCCATCACGCTCGTCGGCGACGAGGCTGTGCTGAAGCCGCTGCTCCAGCGCGCCGGCCTCTCACGTCGCCACGACCTCGTGATTCATCACGCCTCCGAGGTCGTCACGATGGACGACAAGCCCATCATGGCCCTCAAGCGCAAGCGCGACTCCTCGATGGTCCGCGCGATCGAGCTCGTCAAAGAGGGCCAGGCCAGCGTCGTCGTCAGCTGCGGCAACACCGGCGCCCTCATGGCCGCCGGCACGCTCCGCCTCCGCACCATGGAAGGCGTCGCCCGCCCCGCCCTCGCCGCCGTCGTCCCGCGCGAAAACGGCCACTTCATCCTCATCGACGCCGGCGCCAACCCCGAGGCGAAAGCCGAACACCTCGTCCACAACGCCATCCTCGGCAGTCACTACTGCCGCGTCATGCTCGGCGTCGCCAGGCCCCGCGTCGGCCTCATGACCATCGGCACCGAGGAGGGCAAGGGCAACACCCTCATCACCGAGACCAACGAACTCCTCCGCCGCACCGGCGACCTGCTCAACTACGCCGGTCCCATCGAGGGTTTCCACGTCTTCGCCGAACATGTCGACGTCGTCGTCTGCGACGGCTTCGTCGGCAACATCATGCTCAAGAGCTGGGAGTCCCTCGTGAAGTTTTTCTCCGGCATGCTGCGCGAAGAACTTCAGGCCAACCCCGTCCGCGCCACCGGCGCCCTCCTCTCCAAGGGCGCCTTCGCCGCCCTCAAGGAGCGCATCAACCCCGAACGCTACGGCGGCGCCCCGCTCCTCGGCCTCAAAGGCAATATTCTCAAAGCCCACGGATCCTCGAATCGACACGCCATCAAAAGCGCAATCCACGCCGCCAACCAGATCATCCGCGCCGACATGAACCAGCACATCGAGGCCGACATCGCTCGCGCCAACGATCTGCTCGCCGTCCCCGTCGCCTGACGCGCCCGTCCAGCGCGCCACCTCGTCTGCGACCATTCTCATGGCCCACGCCTCCACTGTTATTCTCGGCACCGGCTCCTACGCCCCCGCCCGCGTGCTGAGTAACGAAGAACTTTCTCGAACGGTCGACACCTCCGACGAATGGATCCACTCGCGCACCGGCATCCGCGAACGCCGCATCGCCGCCCCGGGTGAGCAAACCTCCGACATGGGCGTGAAAGCCGCCCAGGCCGCCCTCGCCGACGCGAAACTCGCGCCCGCCGACATCGACCTCCTCATCGTCGCCACCATCACCCCCGACGTCCTGATGCCCGCCGCCGCGTGCATCATTCAGCAAAAGCTCGGCCTCCGCACCGACGTCGCCTGCTTCGACCTGAACGCCGCCTGCTCCGGCTTCGTCTACGCCCTCGACACCGCCTGCGCGATGCTCACATCCGGCCGCTACCGAAAAGCTCTCGTCATCGGCGTCGAAAAACTCTCCGCCGTCATCGACTGGCAGGACCGCACCACCTGCGTTCTTTTTGGCGACGGCGCCGGCGCCGTCGTCGTCAGCCTCGATTCGCGCCCCGACATCGGCGTCCTCGGCACGAAACTCGGCGCGCTGGGCGCGAGTGTGGAACTGCTCTGGATCCCCGGTGGCGGCAGCGCCAACCCCACCACTCCCGAGTCCATCGCCGCGCGCAATCATTGCATCAAGATGAAGGGCAAGGAGGTCTTCAAACTCGCCGTCCGCGCGATGGACGAAGCCGCCCGCGATATCCTGGAACAACACCAAGTCACGGCGGATCAGATCGCGCTGGTGATCCCCCATCAGGCCAACCATCGCATCATCGAAGCGATCTCCGAATACCTCGAGCTCCCGATGGACCGCTTCTTCGTCAACGTCGATCGCTACGGCAACACCTCCGCCGCCTCCATTCCGATCGCGCTCGACGAAGCCCGCCGCTCCGGCCGCATCAAGCCCGGAGACCTCACGCTCCTCGTCGCATTTGGGGCGGGCTTGACCTACGCAAGTGCCCTGATTCGCTGGTGACCCTTTTCGCATGCCTTCCATGTTCGCCCGCGCGCCCGGTGCACTCCTCCTTCTGATCTGCCTGTTCTGTCTGTCTGCCGGCGCGGCTCGTGCTGATCTCGTCTGGCACCCCGACACCGGCTGGCAGGTCGAGGGCGGCGCGCTCGCCGGCGTCAGCGGACGCGAGGGCCGCAATGCGCTCGAGCTCATGAACCGCGCCCGCGAAGCCGAGGAACGCGGGTCCTCCGGCTCCGCCCTCCGCGCCTACCGCAAGGTCGCCAAGCGCTACCCGTCGTCCGTCTACGCCTCCGAAGCCCTCTACCGCGCCGCCAAGCTCTACCTGCAGCGCAAACAATACTTCAAGGCCTTCGAACGCTTCCTCGCCGTCACCACCCAGTATCCGAACACCAAATACTTCAACGAGATCATCGGCGAACAATACCGCATCGCCAGCCTCCTCATGGACGGCGCGCGCAACCGCTACTGGGGCATCATTCCCGGTTTCAAGAACCGCACCCGCGCCATCGGCTACTTCGAGATCATCGTCCAGACCGCCCCCTACAGCGACTACGCGCCGCTCGCCCTCATGAACAGCGCCCGCGGGCACATGAAGGAGCGCAATCAGATCTACGCGATCGACGCGCTGGACCGCATGATCAACAACTACCAGTCCAGCCTGCTCGCACCCGACGCCTACCTCCGCCTCGCCCAGACGCACGCGCAGCTCGTCGAAGGACCCAACTACGACCAGGGCTCCACCGAGGAAGCCATCACCTACTTCGAGGATTTCCTCATTCTCTTCCCCAACGACGAAAACGTCCCCACCGCCGCCGAGGGCCTCGACGCGATGAAGGTCGTCCTCTCCGAGAGCAAGATCGTGATCGGCGATTTCTATTTCCACCGCCGCAACAATTACGCCGCCGCCCGCGTGTTCTACAACGAGGCCATCACCGCGTATCCAGATTCCGAAGTCGCGGAAAAAGCCCGCCAGAAACTCGCCGAGGTCGACGCCCGCGCCAACAACCTCCCGCCTCCCGCCGGCACCGAGCCCAACCGCAAGAAGCGCTTTTTCTTCTTCTAAGCGCCAACGCGCGACGCTGCATCCGTCAGCGCAAAAACCGTGGCCAATCGCCCGATCCGTGCTTGATTCGCGATCGGTGCATCCCTTCGCCGAACACTCCTCCGATTCCGTCGCCTCCCTCGGCGAGGAGAAACTGATTCTCGCGGTCCGCCGCTGGCTCGGCTCCGCCTCACCCCGCACCCCCTTCGGTATCGGCGACGACTGCGCCGTCCTGCCCGCCTCGCGCGGACGCCAGCTCATCACCGTCGATCCCGTCATTTATCCCCGCCATTTCGACGACACCATCCCCCCGCGCGCCGTCGGGGTGAAACTGCTCAAGCGCAACCTCAGCGACCTCGCCGCCATGGGCGGCCGCCCCACCGCCGCCGTGCTCGCCCTCACGCTCGACGCCCGCACGAGCGTCCGCTGGCTCGAAGCCTTCTATCGCGGTCTCGCCGCCTGCGCCCGCACCTATTGCGTCGCGATCGTCGGTGGCGACATCGCGCAGGCCGACGGCCTCGTCGCCGCAAGTCTCACACTCCTCGGCGAAGCCACCGGCACCCGGGTGTTGACCCGCACCGGCGCACGCCCCGGCGATGCCATCTACGTCACCGGCCGCCTCGGCGCCAGCCTCACGACCGGCCACCATCATACCTTCGTCCCGCGCCTCGCCGAAGGCGCATGGCTCGCCCGCCGTTCCGAAATCACTGCCATGATGGACGTCAGCGACGGCCTGGCGAAAGACATCCATTCGCTCACCCCCCGCGGCGCGGCTCCCGCCCTCGACGCCGCCTCGATTCCATTTCGGAGCGGCGCCGATCTCCGCGGCGCTCTCACCGACGGCGAGGACTACGAACTCGTCTTCACGCTCGCCTCTCACGCGAACTCCCGCGCCTTCGAGCGCGCCTGGTCTCACGCCTTTCCTCGCACCCGCTTGTCCCGCATCGGTCGCTTCGTCTCGCGCCGCCATTTCCCGCCCAACGCCATCGACCTTTCGCAATTCCACGGCTACGAACACCTCCGCTGACCTTCGTCCGGCCTCGCCCATGACGATCTTCGACCAACTTCGCGCCGGGATCACGACCGCATCCGCCGACGAATCCCGCGCCGTCGCCGAATCGCTCGCCCACTCGCTGCCCCCCGATTCCACGCTCGCGCTCCACGGAAATCTCGGCGTCGGAAAAACCACCTTTGTGCAGGGCCTCGCCCGCGGCTTTGGCCTTCTCGAAGCGATCACCAGCCCGACCTTCACGATCTACAACGTCCATCGCGGCCCCGAACGAACGCTCGTCCACCTCGACGCCTATCGCCTCGAAAACGCCCGTCAGATCGAAGACCTCCTGCTCGAGGATTTTCTGGTCACACCCTGGTGCCTCGCCGTCGAGTGGCCGGAAAAAATCGCCACCGCTCTCGCCCCTGACGCCCTCCACCTCGACCTCGGCATCACCACCGGCGAGCGCCACACCCTTCGCCTTCGCGCATAGATCGCGAAATCGCGCCCGTCCCAAAACAATGGGGCGGGTTTCCGACCCGCCCCACGAAAATCACCTCGCGCGATTCGACCACCCGAGGATCAACCAGAACTCAACCGCCCTTAGCTTCCCGGCGGCGGGACAACCGGCGAGTTCTCGTCCTTCTTCTGCTCCTCCGGCGCCGCCGGCTCTTCCGGAGCCGCGGCCACGACCGGTTCGGCCGCTGTGACGATTTCCACGGGAACCGCCACCTCCGGCTCTCCGGGAGCGGGCACCGTCGTCTCGGGAATCTCGGCGATCGGAGCCGGAGCCGTGTCGGTCGACGAAGGTGCCTCCTCAGGCGCCGTAGACACCGGAGCTGAAGTCGGAGTCGGTGCATCCGGCTGCGAAGCGGTCGAAGCCGGCACTTCCGGGAAGTTCTCCGGGTCGTGCTCCTCCCCTTCCACTTCCTTCTTCCGCGCCTCGACCATCGGGGGCGGCGCAAAGAGCCGTCCATCGATAAACTCCGTCACATAACCTTCCGTCACCAGCCATCGAAGATCGCCCTGCATCCGGCTCATCTTTGCCCGTTGATCGATCGACAACGTCGGCTCGCTCGCCACCGGCGCCGCGACCGGCTGGTCCGTCGGTGGTGCCTGATCGCTGGATGCTGACTGATCCGTCGACCCTGGCTGATCCGTCGGCGCCGCTTCAGCCGCCGGGACCGCCGCTTCGGCAGAAGCCGATTCAGCCGGAGGGGTTTCGGCCGGAGCAGACGCGGCGGGCACTGCTGCCGCCGGAGCCGCCGGCACCTCGATCCCGAGAAACTTCGAGGTCAGCTCGCTCGCCTTGACCATCGGATTGGTCTCAATGAACCCGATCAGTGCACTGATCGACTCCGCAAACGTCTGCCCCGGCACGCGGAATTTCCGCTTCACCGCGCACACGTAGCTGATGCCCTTCGAGCCTTTCTTGAAGATCGTGAAATGCTCCCGGCGCAGGCGCCCGCGCAACGCATTCGCCGTGTCCAACGGAAAACGTCGCTGACGCTCCAGCGCGCCTTCGATGGCGCGGCGGATTTCTCCCTGCGGCATCGTCTCGACGAGTTTCCCGTGGAAACGCGCACTCTCGACCGTGCGGAAAACTTTTTCCTTCGCCTGCGTCAACAGATAGCTGCGCGCATCCTCGAACGCGTCGAACGTGATCGCCGGCGCCGATTCCGGCGTCGTGCTGCCTTCCTGCGCGGCCACCTCCGCCTCGGCCACCGCCGCGGTTTCCGTCGAAGACCCCTCCACGGCAACCGACGGCTGCGGCGCGCTCGCCGGCGCAGCCGGTTTCGCGCCGACTTTCCACGTGTAACGCGTCGTCTTCTTCATCTTCTCCAGCCACTGCGCAACCGCTTCCGGATCGCGAACCGTCTCGATCCGGCTGCGAAATGCCTCGAACGGCATCCGCGAAATCTTCGCGTTGTAGTGCTGCTGCACGATCTGCGAATACCGGTGATAGTTCGGCGGCCCGAGCAACTCGCCCGTCACCCCGCATTTGTTGATCACCTGAAAATTGCCCTTCGGCGGATCGACCTCGACATCGGCCAGATCGAAAAAGCGTCCCAGATGATTCGCCAGGACGTGCGACACCACGGCTTCTTCGCTCTCGAACGGAAGCCCGTCCGGCGCAGAAATGTAAATGGGCTGCCTCGTCTCCGCGGCCGGCTGCCCCGATGTTTCTGCGGAACCGCCGCGGCCCTGCCCGGCCGGCTGCCTGCGCGTGAGCACCACCACGAACCGGTCGTTTTTTCCGACGACTGTCCGCGCGATCTCGAACAGCTCGATCGTCCGGCACGATGTCCGAATCGTCTTCGCCAGCGCATTGAAACTCGAATCCTCCGGATAGAACGCGACGTTGAAATAGGGACTCTCATAAGGCCCGCGCTGCTCGTGCTGCTCGCGGCCACCATGGCCGTAACCGCCCTGTCGCGGTCCGCCGTAGCCTTCCCGTCGCGGCCCACCTTGATACTCCCGCCGCGGCCCGCGGTCGCCCGAATACTCCCGGCGCACCGGGGCTTCGCCCTCCGGGTGCGGCACCGGTCCGCCCGCGGCGCCGGATCCTCCGCGGAAATCGCCACCCGCCGGTTTCCGAAACGCCCGCCGGTCGCGCCGCTCCAAGCCGCCTTCCCGCCGGTCGCCGCCGCCGCCTTCGCGCCGCGGTCGATCCGAACGATCGCGCGACTCCGACGGCGACGTCTTATCCTGGGTCCACTGGGTGCCGAAGCTGAACCCCTGGAGTTGGCTCAGATCGAGTTTGTTGAACTCCTTCTCAGGAGTTTCCTTGGCGGGCGTATCGTCCATGTAGTCGGAAGCGAGCGGGCCTGAGCCCGCGAGTTTTGCTGGGCCGCTGGGGCCGGTGATAGGTCGGAGCGAGTGTTCTCACGGGCACCTGGGTGAGGCAAGCGATTTCCCGGAAGCGCAAGGTGGGGTTCCGGGCGCACGCGCTCGCCATCAGCCACAAGCGCCCTCCGGGTAGAGTGCGGAAATCTCGCCCCAGGTTCCCTCGGCCGCCGTCCTCCTCCAGCCCCCGTCGCAAAATTTGCGGGCGACTGCGCATCTCCCCTTCACCGGCAACGTCCTGCTCGCCGCCCACCGCTCGCCGCCTGCCAATCTGGCCAGGGCGAAAGACCCCGCCCGCCTCGCACCATGACTTTCTCCCCCAACCTGACCCCTCGCCTCCGTCGTCTCAGCCTCGCTGTGCTCTTCGCCGGCGGCTTCAGCTTCCCCCTGCTGGCCAGCGACTCGCCCCCGTCCGTCAGCCCGCCCCGCGAGATCGTGTTTCTCGCCGGCCCCAAAGACCACGGCATGCCCGGCCGGCATGAACACGAAAAAGACCTCCGCATTCTCGCCCATTGCATCGATAACTCCCCCAACCTCGCCGGCCTGACCACCAAACTCCACGTCGGCTCCGCACCGCGCGACCTCGCCTATTTCGAAAACGCCGCCGTCATCGTCATCGAAAGCAGCTCCGACCGCCACCCGCGCGAAACCCACCCGCTATTCCCGCCCGAACCCGCCAACCCCAACCACCGCTACGACGAGGAGACCACCGCCTGGCTCAAGGACCTCGACGCTCTCATCAAAAAGAACCGCATCGGCGTCGTCGTTTTTCATTACGCCAACTGGGTGGAGCATTGGACCGCGCGCGGCTACTACCTCCAGTGGCTCGGCGGCCTCTGGGTGCAAATGGCCTCCCGCAACCCCGTCGACGAGTGGACCATGACCCCGCGCGTGCCCGGGCATCCCATTTTCCGCGGAGTGAAACCCTGGACCTACCACGACGAGGTCTTCTGCCGCTTCTTCCTTCCTCCCAACGATCCCAACCGCACCGATCTCCTCACCGGCACACCCGCCAAGTCCCCCATCGGCCCGCAGGTCGTCTCCTGGGCCTACCAACGCGAAGACGGCGGTCGCGGCTTCGTCATGGGCGGCGTCGATTTTCACGTGAACATGCAACACGAGGACTACCGCCGTTTCCTTCTCAACGGCATCGTCTGGGCCGCCGGTGCCGAAATCCCCTCCGAGGGCGTGCAGTCCACTCCGCCCGCGCAATGATCGCCTCAGGTGGAGCCCGACGTCCCCGTCGCGCTCGTTTTCTCCCCCTTTTCTCCTGCGCCGCCGTCCTTGCGTTCACCTTCGCATCGGCCGCGCTCGCCTTCGCCGGCTCCTCTCTCCACCCGCACCGCTCCTGGCGCGACTACGGCGGCGGCCCCGACATGTCGAAATACGTCATCACCGACGAAATCGACAAATCCAACGTCGCCCGCCTCGAGGTCGCCTGGACCTACCGCACCGACGACGCCATCGCCTACCAGGTTAATCCCATCGTCGTCGACGGCGTCATGTTCATCATGGCGAAGAACAACTCCCTCGTCGCCCTCGACGCCGCCACCGGTTCCGAAATCTGGATTCACGCCAACCTCCGCGGCCTCACCCGCCGAGGCCTCAACTACTGGCAGTCCGACGACGGCTCCGATCGCCGCCTGCTCTTCTGCATCGACAACACCCTCCAGGCGATCGACGCCCGCACCGGCCAATCCATCCTCACCTTCGGCGACAACGGCGTCGTCGATCTCCGCGCCGGCCTGGGCCGCGAGCTCGAAACCATCGGCCGCGTCCAGTCCAGCACCCCCGGACGCGTCTTCGAAAACCTCCTCATCCTCGGTTCCTCGCCGGGCGAGGGCTACGTCTCCCCGCCCGGCCACGTCCGCGCCTACGACGTTCGCACCGGCGAACTCGTCTGGACGTTTCACACCATCCCCCAACCCGGCGAATTCGGCTACGACACCTGGCCGCGCGATGCCCACCAATACGCCGGCGGCGCCAACGCCTGGGGCGAGATCACCGTCGATGTCGATCGCGGCATCGCCTACCTTCCGCTTGGCTCGCCCACCTACGATTTCTACGGCGCCGACCGTCTTGGCTCCAATCTCTACGGCAGCAGCCTCGTCGCCGTCGACGCCCGCACCGGCAAACGCCTCTGGCACTTTCAATTCGTTCACCACGATCTGTGGGACTACGATCCCACCGCCGCCCCGCAACTCATCAACCTCGAACGCGACGGCCGCAAAATCGACGCCGTCGCCCAGGCCACCAAACACGGCTTCCTCTTCGTCTTCGACCGTGTCACCGGCGAACCGCTCTTCCCCATCGAAGAACGCCCCGTGCCGCCGAGCGACGTCCCCGGCGAACAGGCCTGGCCCACCCAGCCGTTCCCCACCGCCCTTCCGCCATTCTCGCGCCAGACGTTCACGTCCGACGATCTCACGCCCTTCTTTCTCACGCCCGAAGAACGAACCCACTGGACCAAGCGCATCGACGCCGCCGGCAAGGGCCTCTTCCTTCCGCCGTCGCTCGAACGCGAAACCATCGGCGTTCCCGGCGCCGTCGGCGGCGCCAATTGGGGCAACACCGCCGCCGATCCGCACCGCGGACTCGTCTTCATTCTCAACCAGGATTTCCCCTCGTTCTATAAACTCGAAAACGCCGATGCCGTCCGCTCCCGCGACAGCATCGCCCCGGCCAACGCTCGCGAACGCGATCAAACCAACTACGCCGTCAACTGCGCCGCCTGCCACGGCCCCGACCGCGCCGGATCGCTCGGCCCTCCGCTCCTCAACCTCGGCGAGCGCCTCAATTTCGACCACTTCCGCAGCGTCGTCACCGCCGGCCGCGGCCAGATGCCCGGATTCGCCCACATCGACGAAGCCTCCCTCCGCGGCCTTTACCTTTTCCTCGGCGGTTCCCTCGCTGCCTCGCCGTCGACCCCCGCCTCCGCCCCGTCCGAACCAGCTCTTCCATCCGGCCCCGTCGTCGCCTCCGGCGGCGCGCTCAGCCCAAAAGCCGAACCGCCGCGCCCACCCACGTTCCGCGGCTGGGCCGCCCGTCCGTATCCGGAAAATGTCGACGCCCCCGCCGTCCGCTACACCACCGGCTACGGTCTCGGTTTCCCCTACATCATGCGCCCGCCCTGGTCGTATCTCGTCGCCTACGATCTCAACGCCGGCGTCATCAAATGGAAGATCCCCGTCGGCCAGGATCTGCACGCCGCCGCCGAGGGCGGCAAAAACACCGGCGTCCCCCGGGGCGCCCAGCGCAACGGCATGATCGTCACCTCCACCGGCATCGTCTTCTCCACCGCCAAAGATGGACACCTCTACGCCTTCGACGCCGACACCGGCGACACGCTTTGGTCCGCCGATCTCGGCTGCGGCACCGAAGGCCTTCCCGCCATGTATGAGCTCGACGGGCGCCATTACGTCGTCGTCAACGCCACCACGCCCCTCACCTGGGGCCGCGCGTCCCGCGAAAGCGGCATCGGCGCCACTCGCACCAAAGACCAGGGCGGCTACATTGTCTTCGCGCTGCCGCGCGAAACGCCCTAACACCCCCACTTGTCATTCTGAGCGAAGCGAAGAATCCATTTGGATCCACGCATCACCCAACCGCGCCGCCCCATGCACCTCTCCCGCCGCACCTTCCTCTTCCGCACCTCCGGCCTCGTCCTCACCGCCTGGCTCTCGCCCGCCCTCCTCCGCGCCGCCCGCGTATCCGATTCGCGAATGCACCGGATCGGCATGGGCACCGTCCTCTTCCGCACCCGCTTCGCCCAGACCGCGCCCAAGGACCCCGACTCCTCTCCCGACCTCACTCTCCTCGACGTTCCCCAATATTACCGCGACCGCTTCAACGTCTCCCAGGTTGAGCTCTGGAGCTACCATTTCGAATCGCTCGACCGCGATTACCTCGAGGAACTTCGCTCCCGGCTCGACGCCGCCCACTCCACCCTCATCAACATTCAAGTCGACACCGACTACAACCTCGCCAGCGCCGACGAGGCCAAACGGCACGAAAGCATCGTCGAAGCGAAACGCTGGATCGACGCCGCCGCCTTCCTCCGGTCCTCCGCCATTCGCATCAACCCCGGCAACGGCCCGATCGAGCACAGCATCGCCTCGCTTCGCGAAGTAAACGCCTACGCCAAATCCAGGAATCTCCCGCTCCTCACCGAGAACCACTTCGGCATCGAGATGGACCCCGACGTCCATCTTCGCCTCCGCGCCGAAGCCGGCCCCGAGAATTTCCACACCCTGCCCGACTTCGGCAACTACTCCGACGCCGTCCGCTACGCCGCGCTCGGGAAAATTCTCCCCCACGCCTGGCTTGTCTCCGCCAAAGCCGCCGAATTTTCCGTCCGGCCCGACGGCTCGCTCGAGCACACATCCTTCGACTTCGATCGCTGCGTGCAGATGGCCGAACGCGCTGGTTTCAAGGGCGTCTACTCCGTCGAACAATGGACCCGCCAGCCGCCCGCCGTCGACTTCGAGAAAGTCGCCGACTGGCTGATCGAGCGTGTCCAAGCCAATCTCCGGTAGGACGAACCGTCCTCGGGGAGCCGCGCCCCGCGCGCGCTACCTCGCCCTCGCCGTTCGCCCCGCCGCCGCGACTTTCCGCGCGCTTCTCGGCGGCAGCGTCTCGCCCGCGATCCAGACCGAAGGCACGTGCACCGTGAGCGGCCGCTCCGGGATCCCCTGCTGATTCGTCCGCAGCAGAATGTCCAATTGCCCCAGCGCCGTCTTTCCGATGAATCCATAATCTGGATTCATCCCGGAAATCAGCGTGCCGTCGTCCTTCCGCTCCGCCTCCGTGTCGAGGCTCACGAACGCGATCTCGTCCGGCACCTGCACGCCGGATTCGCGCAGCCACCAGTGCACCGTATCGTTGAAACCGAGCACGACTTCCGGCCGGTGCTCCCGCACCCAGGTCCGAAACTCCGTCCGGTCCTCCAGCGGAAAATGCTGCACCGGGATCGCCTCGAGCTCGGGATACAGCCGCTTCTGGCAAAACAGCGCCGCCGACACCTTGTCGAAAAGATCCACCGCCTGCAGCTCCCGCAGCAGCGCCACCCCGATTCTCCGATAGCCCGCGTCCACCGCCTCGCGCCACGCGCGCACGATCGCGTGGTGAAAATCCGACACCACCACGTTCACCGGCGGCTGATGATAACCGAGGCTGCACCCCACGCCGACAAACTCGGCCCACGGAAATCGCTCCATGAAATCGTCCCGAAAAATCGGCCCCGCCAGCACCCCGCGAATCCCACGGTGAAACAACACCCGCGCAAGCTGCTCCGGCCCCGGAAGCTGGTTCAACCGGAAATGTTCGACGTGGTATCCCAGGCGCTCGCCCTGCTCCGTCGCGCCCGTGCGCAACACCTTCAACGGCTCATCCTTCGTCCACGGATGATCGGTCGTCACGAACGCCACCGTCACATCCGACGGATGCTCGCGCGTCCGCCAGCGATGCGCCGCGATTCTCGCCAGCGCCGGATCGGGCCGATAATTCAATTCCTCCGCCACCGCCCGCACGCGCTCCCGGGTCGCCGCCGAGATTTTGGGGTCGTTGCGCAGCGCGAGCGAGACTGTGGCTTTGCCGACTCCGGCGCGCTTGGCGATGTCCTGTAACGTGGGGCGTGCGTCCATCAGTTGTTAAATTAAGTCCAAAATACAGAACCGGCGTTCCCTGTAAACGGGTTCAAGTCGCCTTCGTTTGCGGCCGCGATTGCGCTGGCCCGACATCTTTGCCGAAACTTCCCCCCATGTCCGCGCCGCTTCAACTTCTCCCTCACGCCCCCGCGTGGCGTGCCCACTACGCGTGGACTCCTGATCGGGGCGGACCCGGACTCGCCGTTCGCCTTTTCCGCCGCGTCTTCACCATCCCGGCAAAGCCCGCGTCCTTTCTCGTGCACGTCAGCGCCGACAGCCGCTATCGGCTCTGGCTCAATGGCCAGCGCGTCGGTTTCGGCCCCGCGAAGGGTTCGCTTGCCCGCTATCACTTCGAAACCTACGACCTCGCTCCGCTCCTCCGTCCCGGTCGCAACGTCCTCGCCGCCGAGGTGCGCTGGTTTGGCGAACACAGCCCCGCGAGCGAAGTGCATGCTCCCATCCCCGGCTTCCTGTTCCAGGGCCCCGCCGAGCTCGATGTCGACACGCCTTCCGGCTGGCGCGTCTGGGCGGACAACGCGCTCACGCCCGACACGACTCCGTATATTTCCAACGCGCACCAGTTTCTTGGATACTGGGATCATCTCGACACCCGCCGCGAACCCGCCGGTTGGCGCGACCTCGCTTTCGACGACTCGCCGTGGCTCGCCGCCGTCTCCCTCGGCCCGGCCGCCGCCACCGGCGCCACCTGGGGTGTCGCCCCGCTCCGCACGCTCGTGCCGCGCGATATTCCTGCCCTCCTCGAAACGCCCGCTCGCTTCGCCCGCACGATCGAAAACCGCCGCCTCCTCGACCACCGTTTCGGGCCCTCTCCCGCGGGCTGGTCGCTCGCCGCCGGACAAGGCGGCACGCTTCTCCTCGAAACCGAACGCTACGCCACCGGCTTTCCCGAAATCGATTTCTCCGGCGGCACCGGCCGCGAAGTCCGCATCCTGTATGCCGAAGCCCTCGGCGAATGGATCACCGAGCGCGGTCAGCGCCGCTGGCGCAAGGGCGAGATCCGCGACGATTTCACCCGTTACGAACCGCACGGTTATCGCGACACGGTCATTCTCCGCGGCGGCGACTACGCTTGGGAGCCATTTTACTGGCGCGCGTTTCGCTACCTGCAGATCGAGATTCTCCCCGGTCCAGAGCCGGTCACGGTCCGCGACGCCCGCTATCGCTTGTGCGTTCATTCCCAGGAGTTCGCCGCGCAATTCGATTCCAGCGATCCGGAGTCGCGCCGCATCTTCGACATCAGCCTGCATACGTATCGCGTCGGCGCGCACGAGATCTACGACGACAGCCCTTATTACGAACAGCTCAGCTACATCGCCGACACCCGCATTGAAGCACTCGCGAGCTTCCATCTCTGCAACGAAACGCTTCTCCCCAAGCGCAACCTCCGCCTCTTCCTCGACACCCTTCGCTCCGACGGACTTCTCGACTCCCGCGTCCCCTGCCAATACGCGCGCCAAACCATCCCGTATTTCTGCCTGCATTGGATTCTGATGCTCGAGGATTACTGGCGCTGGGTCGGCTCGGCCGACCTCGCGTTCGTCCGCGAAGCGCTCGTCGCCGCGGATTCGATTCTCTATTTCTTCCGCTCGCGCCTCCGCTCCGACGGCTTTGTCGGAATCACCGGCGGATGGAACATGGTCGACGACGTTCCCGGCTGGCCGCACGGCGAACCTCCTTCCGTCGTCCAGGGAGGCTCCACCTATCTCACATGTTTGCTCGTCGAGGCGCTCGACTCCGCCTCTCGAATGCACGGGCAAGCCGGTCACACCGAAGACGCCCTGCGCTGGATGGAACTCAGCCGGCGTCTTGCGACCATCGTCCGCCGCGACGCCTGGGACGCCTCCGCAGGTCTGTTTCGCGAAGACGCCGATCTCCTCGACCGCCGCTTCTCGCAACACGTCCAGGCCGCCGCCATCACGTCCGGCGTCGCCACCGAATCCCAAATCGCGCGCATCGGTCCGCGACTCGCCGCGGACGACTCGCTGCTGCAAGCACGCTCGATGCAGGCTTTCTACGTCACCCGCGCGCTCGATCGCGCCAATGTTTTTGGCGACTGGCACACGCACATCCTTCGCCCGTGGCGCCACTACCTCGTGCAACACGTCACCACGTGGCCCGAGTATCCCGATCCATCACGCAGCGATTCGCACGCGTGGTCCGCCTGGCCCGCGATCGACTACGTCACGACCGTGCTTGGCATCCGTCCGCTCGCCCCCGGCTGGGCTGGCGCACGGCTTTCTCCGCAAACCGCCGGCCTCGACTGGGCGCGCGGTTCCGCCCCGACCCCCGCCGGCACCGTTCATGTCGAATGGCGCCGCCGCGGCCGCGTCATTGACTATCGCGCCGAGGTCCCCGCCGGTCTTTCCACCGAAATAATTCTTCCGGGTCGCGCCCCCCTGCACTTCCCTCGCGGCGGGTCGATCTCCGTCGAGCTTTCGGCTTGAGGCGATGGAGGCGCAGTGCCCCCACCGCGCGTTTTTCGCTATACCGCCGCCTCCATCCGCCCCAGCGGCTGCACGCGCCCCCGCTTCTCCTCGCGCTCGAAAAAATACGTCATCCACAACGCCACCGCCGCGCATCCGACCTGCATCACATACACGCTCGAATAGTCGTAGCTGCTGCCCCCCACCGGGCCAAACACCCGGGTGAACCCGGTCACCCACAAGCCCGACGCGTTCGTCAGCACGAAGGGCACGAACCCGCTCACGAATACCAGACCCGCGCTCACTGTTCCAAACCGGTTTCGCGGGATGTAATCGAACACCAGCGCACCCCACACCAGATACGCACAGGTCTTCAACGCGCTCCCCGCCAGTCCATACCCGATCCAGGTGGAGAGCGGTATCGAATAATCTGCGACGTAGCGCACGTGCAGGAAGAAAACGAACTCCACCACCGTCGGACCCACGATCCCGATCCGCAGCAGCCGCATACGCGACATATGGTCGGTCAAGTATCCGGCGAGCGGTGCGAAGAGCACCACCATCACCACCATTCCGATCGACACCGCAAATCCGAGCTCGGCTTTCGAAAACCCCAGCTGCTCCGTCTGCATCAAAATCGTGAAACTCCCGCCCGTTGGCCCCGCGACCATCGGCGTCGCATACAACAGATACACCATCCACCACTGCCGGTGGCCAAACACGTCGTGCAGGAAATTCCGCACGCCCAGTTCGCGCACCGGCTCCTGCACCCGCGGCGGATTCTCCCGCACCCTCCACGCCAGGAACGCCGCCATCCCCAGCGTCAACGCCCCACCCGCCCAATACAGCGCCGTCTCCCCCGTCATCCGCCACACGCGTCCCCACCACGCAAATTCGTGCACGGCGTCGAACTGCGCCATCATCACCCCGAAAAAGAACAACCCCATCAACTGCTGCGCGATGTTGCGCATCGTTCCGGCCCGCCCCCGCTGACGCGGCGGCACCACTTCGTTGTAGAGCGGCTCCAGCGGCTTCGCCACGTCCGCGAAGAACTGCATCGTCAGCACGAACACCGCCAGCATCCACACGTTCGGCGCGACCGGCACCAGGAACATCATCACCGCCGCCCCGATCCAGCCGACGATCAGAAACGGCCGCCGCCGCCCCCACCGCGTCCAGATCCGATCGCTCATATAACTCGCCGCCGCCCCCACCGTGAAGTTGAACCCCACGTTCACGCTCGTCAGCAATCCGATCAGCACCGGCGTTTCCACAAACCGCCGGATCGTAAACGTCAGCGGCCCTCCATCGCTCAGGTTGTCGAAATAATACAGGACCAGCCACGGTCCCGTCATCCAACCCACCCAACTCCAGGGCACACGAGGACGTTGGGTCTCGATCTTTTTCATTGGGGGCGCGCCACCTAAGTGCCCCCGCTCGCATCACGCAAACTTAAGACAGGCGACCATTTCGCCTGCCCCGACGCGCGCCGCGCCCCTCCCAACGTGTTACTTCAACGCGATGGTCACCTCTCGTGCCCCCTCGCGCCGCACATCGACCACGCCGCCACCCGGCGCCAGTGCCCGCCAGGTCCAGCCGTCGCCTTCGCGCAGCTCGCGATTCCCGCTCTTCACCGACTTCGGCTTCGCCGTCAGCCGCAGCCGCTCGATGCCATCCTCGTCGAACGCCTTATACGCGATCGCCGCCGGCTCGTAGCGGATCTGCTGCACGACCGACGTCGACCGCAGCAAATGATTCTCCTTCGCCGGCGCCCACTCCGGCACCGCCGCCATGCCCTCGAAGAAGTGCTTGATGTAGTCGCCGTATCCGTCGCTCCACCACGTGCCCTCCCAGCGCGGGCCCACCGACACCACGCCGTTCGTCGCCGTGCAATACGTCGCCCAGTTGAAATGCTCCTCCGCCTCGCGCTTGTGCCACTCGTTGCCCGTGCGTTCATACATCATCGCGTGCACCGAGGCATACCGCGCCGTATGGCTGCCCATCGGCACGTAGCACCAGGACTGCTCGTTGATCGAGGGCTCGCCCGGCTCGCCGAACGCCGACTTCACATATGCGAGCTGCGCCAGCGCATGCCGCTCCACGTCGAGCCCCTTTGGCGGGTGCTTCAACAAATGCCGCACCGTTTCCATCGGAATGTTCTGCACGCGATTCCCCAGTTTCGGATCCGACGGCACGTCCTCGAAATATCCGTTCCACACGCCCGTGATGAACGGCCCGCTCTTCGACAGCAGCCAGTTCATCGTCAGCTCATGCGCGCGCCGGTAAGCCTTCTCCCGCTCGCCGCCGAGCTTCAGCCGATCGCTTCGCCGCAACAGCTCTTCGAAGAGCCGGATCGGCTCGATCACGTTCGCGGTATACTCGTCGATCGTCACGCCATTGCGCGCATTCAGCCGGAACGGCCACGGCGACCGGTGCGCCTGCGCATCCGAAAAATCGTCGCCCTTGATCCTCGTGTCCTTCACGTGCTTCGCCAGCGCATCCGCACAATGCAGCGCCGCCTCGAGATACTTCGGCTCCTCCGTCAGCTGGTAGAATTTGAAATAACCCACGCCGAGTTCGCCCACCTTGTCCGGCTCGATGCCGTGCAACCCGTCGCCGCGCATGCCCGCGTCTTCCCACCGCGTCGCGCCCTCGAACACCGGATTGCCCGGATCCGCGCTCGCATACGGCACTTTCTCCCAACGCCAGCCCGCCGGCGTCGTGCCGAACTTCAGCTGATGATCCAGCATCCCGCGCACGACATCGATGTAAGCCCGCTCGCCCGTGTAGCCGTGAAAATCCACCGCGAGGCTTTGCACCGCGCCCGCAAAAAAACACGCGGGATTATTCATCCAGTCGTCCCATGTCTTCCCCGCCATGAAATCCTTCTCGTTGCTGAACTGCGGCCCGTTGAACGAGCACGACACAAAATAGATCGGCAGCCCCGTCTTCGGATCGTTCGGCACGCCGTCCTTCACGAACGCCGATGCCACCTTCACCACCTGATCGTAAGCCGCCCCCGGCACCTCCGGCTGGTGCCACGCGAGCAGCCGGCCCGACGTGTCATAATGCGCCGTATGTCCGATGATCTTCTTCGGCGGCTCCTTCCCCAGATCGATCAACTCCGGCGGAGCCTCCTTCTCGTTCCCACTCGCCTGCCCCGGCGCCACGTCCTCCGGCAGCTCCTCCGCCGCCATTACCGCCGCCGCACCCAACAGAAAAGCCGTCCATGTCTTGCGTGTATTCATAATAAAAGGTGGAGCCCGACGTCCCGTCGGGCTTGCTCGTCAACGCTTCCTCGCCAGCACCCGCTGAAACAAATTCCGCGTCATCCGCCGCACGCGTTCGTCCGGCTGGCTGAAATCGACATCCGGCGGATTCTTGAACGCCGGATGCGTCGTCAGCGGCATCGACCACCAGCAGGTCCCCGCGTTGAAGACGAAATTCCCCTTCGGCCCATCGTAAATCGTCGCCGCATGCGTGCGCCTCGGCTTCTCCCGATCGCTGCGAAACCGCGCCTCGCCCAGCACCACCAGAGTCGGATCCTCGCGCAGCGGTGGCCCGTGAAACTCCCAGCCGATCAAATTCGGAATCGCATCCCCGCGTTTCAATCCCGTGCCTTCGTAAAGCCAGTGCTCCGGCGCCGTCACGATCCAATCGCCCAGCCCCACGCCATACGACGACGCCCCCATCAGCTCATGCTCGTCGTTGAACTTCCGCGTCCGCCCCATCACGCGATTCGGCTGCCCGCTAACGCTGGTCGTGAGAAACACTTCTCCGCTGATCGAATTTCCGGAAAGGAACAGCACATTGACGCCTTCGTCGCGCGCCCGGCTCACGTTCTCGAACATCTCGCGCGTCCAGTATTCGTCATGCCCCACCGAGAGAAACGCCTTCGTCCTTAGCAGCCCGTCCGCCTCCTCGTGCGTATCCACATTCGAAGTATACGTCACGTCGTAGCCGTGCTGCTCCATCCAGAACGCCAGCGGAAACTCCCACAGCAGGAACTCGCCGCTTCCATTCGTGTGGGGATTCAGCTTCGAGGGCAGCAGGTTGAAAAAGAAGCCATACGGCCGGTCGAAGCTGATCGCGTTGCCACCCGAGCCGATCCACAGCTTGTCCTCGAAATCGTAGAGCGACCTCCACGCCGGCCATCGGTTGTAGGACTGCCACGTCATGTCCGACACCTGGAAGTTGAAGTCCGCCTTCCGCGCGTCCTTCACCACGAAGATCGCATACGCCTGAAACCCGTCCGCCTCCCGCGTCAGCTTCGCCAGATACACGCCGCTCACCCAATCCTCCGGCACCGCGAACGCATGCAGCGCCTCCCACTGGCACTCCCGCAAATTCCGCTCGCCATCCTCCGGCGTCGGCTGCGCCCTCCCTTTCAACCGCCCCGACGCATGCACCCGCCGCCCTCCGTCGCCGCCGTAGTAACCCATCCGATAAACGTCCACCGTGAAGTCGCTCACCGGGTCCGTGCTCACGAAAAGCTCCACCGTTTCCCCTGCGCGATAGCTCGTCTGCGACGCATACGCCTCGATCTTCTTGCTCCGCACATAGTGCGGCTGGTCCTGCCCGAGCGGATCCGTCGCCTCCTCGACGAGATCCACCTTCGTCAAAACCCAGTCCCGCGTGCCGGGCTTTTCATTCTCCGCGACGATCCGATTCGCGCTCGCAGCGAACCCCGTCGTCACGAGCGCACCGATGCACACAGCCAGCCGCCAAGATCCCTTCATCGTTCCGCTCCTCCGCCGCGCAGCACGCGCTCGAACAGATTCTTGGTCATTCGCTGCACACGCTCGTCCGTCTGTGAGAAGTCCGCGTCCGGCGGATTCCGCGCACCCGGCGGCCTTGCCAGCGGCATGCTCCACCAACACGTGCCCGCGTTGAACACGAAGTTTCCCTTCGGCCCGTCGTAAAACGTCGCCGCATGCGTCGACTCCGCCTCCCATCGGAAATCGGTGAAACGCCCCTCGGACACCACCACCAACGTCGGATCCTCCGTCAACGGCGGTCCGTGATACTCCCATCCCACGAGTCCCTTGATCGTATCGCCTTTCTTCAGGCCCGTGCCTTCGTAAAGCCAGTGCTCCGGCTGCGACACCACCCAGTCGCCCAGCCCGACGCCATACGACGAAGCGCCCATCAGTTTATGTTCGTCCGGAAACCATTTCGCCCGGCCCATGACCCGGTTCGCCCGGCCATCCGTGCTCACCGTAAGAAACACTTCTCCATCCACCGCGTTGCCGGAAAGGAAAAGCAGGTTCACCCCCGCATCCCGCGCCCGCGCCGCATTATCATACATCTGCCGCGTCCAATACTCGTCGTGCCCGACCGAGATAAACGCCTTCGTCCGCAACAGTCCCTCGGCGTCCGCGTGCGTATCCACATTTGAAGTATACGTCACGTCGTAGCCTTCCTGCTCCATCCAGAACGCCAGCGGGAATTCCCAGAGCAGGAACTCCCCGGACCCATTCGTCAGCTCGTTCGCATCAGACGGCAGCAGGTTGTAGAAGAAGCTGTAAGGCCGGTCGAAGCTGATGATGTCGCCGCCCGTCGTCACCCACAGCTTGTTCTGAAAGTCGTAAAGCGACCGCCACGCCGGCCAGCGGTTGTAAGCCTGCCAGGTCATGTCGGAGACCTGGAAGTTGAAATCCGCCTTCCGCTCATCCTTCACGACGAAGATCGCATAACACTGAAACCCGTCACCGCTCCTCGTAAACTTCGCGAGATACACCCCGCTCACCCAATCCTTCGGCACCTCGAATTCGTGCGACGGCTCCCACCGGCATTCGCGCAGATTTCGTTCCCCGTCCTCCGGCGTCGGCTGCGCCCTTCCCGCGATCGGCCCCGCCTTCATCATGTGCCGCCCGCCGTTTCCCTGGTAATAACCCATCCGGTAAACATCGATCGTGAACTCGCTCGCCGGCTCCGTGCTCACAAAAAGCCTCACCGTTTCTCCCGCGCGGTAGCTCGTCTGCGACGCATACGCTTCGATCTTCTTCGAACGCGCGTAGTGCGGCTGATTTTCACCGTCCGGACTTTTCTGCACGAGCACCGTATCGACCTTCGTGAGCAGCCACTCCTTCGTGCCGGGCTTCTCGTTCTCCTCGACGATCACCTTCGAACCCGCCGCCAGCGCCGCCGCCGGCAATGCCAGCAGCAGCCCGAAACCACGAATCACCCTCAACCCAAAGAAACGTTTCATCTCACATTCCTCCGCTTCATTGCTGCGTCACTTTCGCTACAAACCCGCCCGCCGCGCGCAGCGGCACGTCGAACGTTCCCTTCGCCTCGATCGTCGTCCCCGTCCGTGAAAACGAACGGTCATCCTCGCCGTCCGCGATCACTTCGACCGAGTAGCGCGCTTCCTTCAAAAACGGCAGCGTCACCTTCACCGTTTGCGCGCGCCGCTCTCCCTCGATTCCGCCGACATACCACACGTCGCCTTTCCGTCGCGCCACAATCGCAAGCTTGCCCGGATAACCCGCCACATAACGCGTTTCGTCCCACGCCGCCGGCACGGCTTTCAGCCAGTTTTGCGCATAGTCCGGCAACTGCTCGTAGCCGCTCACCGCGTCCGCGAAGTGCTGGATGCCCGACTCGAACACCACCGACAACGCCAGCTCGTGCGCGAACGTCGTCTGATGCGGGATCTTCTGATCGGTGAACGTCACCGGCGTGTAATCCATCGAACCGATCACGTTGCGTGTGAAGGGCAGCACCGTGTTCTGCCAGATCGCCGCCGGCCCATAATCCTCGCAGCAACTATAAATCTCCGCGCCCCGCACCGCCTCCATTGTCACAAGATTCGGATACGTCCGCTGCCAGCCGCGAGGAATCGTGCAACCGTGAAAGTCCACCACGAGGTTGTAATCCGCGGCATCTTCCAGAATCCCGAGGTAGTGCCGGATCATCCACTGCTTGTCGCTCTGGAAGAAATCCACCTTCACGCCTTTCACCCCGAGCCGCTGCAGCTTTTCGAACTCCGCCCGCCGCGATTTCCGCTCCACCAGCCGGTGCATCGGCTGCTCCAGGATGTCGGTATGGTCTCCACCCGAGTTATACCAGAGCAGCAGCCCGACGTTTCGCTCCTTCGCGTAGGCGAGCAGTTTATCGATGTCCCCGTTCGCCATCTCGTTCCAGTTGGCGTCGACCAGCGAGTATTCCCAGCCCCACTTCGACGCGAGGTCGATGAAGGGCGTGATCGCGTTGAAGTCCCGCGGACTCTTGTGGTCCGACCACCAGCTCCACGTCGCGCGCCCCGGTTTCACCCAAGACCAGTCGCGCTGCTTTGGCGCGCGGGCCACATGGTGCACAAGATTCGATTCCAGCACCGTCGCCGGCGATGCCCCGTTGATCACCAAACGCCACGGCCCCTGCCACGGCAGCGAAAACCGCGGCTCCGCTTCGCCCAATCCCTTCGCCGTCTCTTCGAGGTCGAAGCGAATCGTGTAGGTGCGATCCCGCACGATCGCTTCGAGGTGCGATCCCGCGTAGTTCCCATCCAGATCCGACTCGGTCAACAACACCCAACCGCCGTCCGTCTCGAACAATCCCGGAAAACCCCATCCCTCCTTGCGCGGCGCGCTTTCGCCCAGGGGACTCCCGTTCGTGAAATACTCCTCGTAAGCCGGCGTCCACGGCGCGATTTCCGAATACGGCTGCATCCAGACCTTCCCGTCCGATGCGAACCGAAAACCCGTCGCCTCTCCGACCGCCCGCACGTCCGGTTTCGGCAGCTCGTTCAACGCGTAGCGAAACGCCAGCCCATCGTCGTAAACGCGAAACTCCACCGCGATCCGTGAGCCTTTCGCATTCTCCACCGTCACCGCCATCGCGGTGTGACGATCCCGCAACTCCAGCTGTTTCCCCGTCAACATCGTGTAGCGCTCGTCCACCTGTCTCGGCTCCGTCGCCGACACGGCTTTCAAATCCTCGCTGAAACGCCCCGCATCGGTGTTCAGCCCAAGCGGCGACGCCGCCAGCACCGCCTTCACCGCCTCGTCGTCACGCCGATCGAGCCGATACGTCAGCCGCCCTTCCTTGAGTTCGACCGTCACCTCCTGCCGGCCATCCGGAGAACGCGCACGCCACGACTGCGACTCAGCCGCCTCCGCCGCTCCATGAGCATCCGCGAAAAATAGTCCGAGCAACAACACCGCTCCGGGGGCACGGGTAACGATACGCATGGCCGCCAAACCTTTCGGTCCCGCCGCCCGCGGCAACGAGCACCCCGGTGAACCCGTTCTAAACGCCCCCCCCCGCTTTCGCGTCGTCAGAGCGCCCGCGCCGCTTTTCGCAAACCTTCCAACAGCCGATCGATATGCGCGCGTGTCGTCGGCAAACCGGGCGTCACCCGCACCGCTCCACCCAAACCCACTCGCTGCACCGAGGTAAAAACGCCGTGCTCCTTCAGCAGATATTCAAACAGCGTCTCCGCCCTCACTCCGACGAGTTCCATCGCGCCGATCGCGCCGTGCCGCGCCGGATCGCGCGGCGTCAGCAGCCGGTAACGGTCCCACGTCCGCACCGGTTCGCTCCAAAGCCGCTGCAAATGGAGCAGCCGCGCCCGCTTCACCGGCGTCGTGAGTGCCTCGTGCCAGCTCACCGCCGCACGCAAACCCGCCACGATCGAATCCGGCCGGTTTCCAAAATGCTCGAGCCGCCGAATGTCGTCCGCGGCAAACTGCGTGTCGCCGAAGAGCGGCCGGATCGCGCGTATCCGATCTTTCCGCACGAAAAGCATTCCGCTCCCCAGCGGTGCGCCGAGCCATTTGTGCAAGCTCGTGCCGAGGAATTCGCACCCGAGTTCCCGGATCGAAAAGTCGAGATGCGCAAACGAGTGCGCCGCGTCCACCAGCACCGGAATTCCCCGCTGCCGCCCCAGCGCGCAAAGCTTCGCCACCGGCAGCACGTGACCGGTCGCGTGGATCAAATGCGTGACGTGCAACAGTCGCGTGCGCGCCGTGATTTCCGCTTCGAACGCGCGCACGATCTCCTCGTCGTCCGCCGGGTCGAGCGGGACCGCCGCCCGCCGCAACACCACGCCGTCGAGCCGCGCCCGCTGATCCCACGCTTGCGTCATGCTGTCGTAATCCTGATTCGACGCGACGACTTCATCGCCCGCCGCCAGCGGAAAACCCTGGATGACGATGTTCAACGCCTCGGTGGCATTGCGCGTGATGACGACCTCGCCTGCATCGACGCCACCCACCTTCGCCAGATCCTCCCGCGCCTTCTCCAGCAGCGGACCGGACTCGGTCATTTTGAAATGCGACCCACGTCGGTTGAGTTCGCGGGCCGTCTCCAACTCGACCTCCAGCACCGCCCGCGACGACGGATGGTAATAGCCGTAGTTCAGCTGCACGAAGCGTTCGTCGCACGCATACTCGCCCGCCACGCGCGTCCAAAACGTTTCATCCACCGCCAATTCCTCCGGCGAACGCGTCCGGACGATTCGCGCCACTTCGTCGATCATGGAGTTTATAGACATTCCCGCACCCTATCTCGCGCCCGCCTGCGTCAAAGCCGCGATTCACCGCTCGGAAGCACAGTCGCGCACCAATCGGCGCAAACACTCGGACAATCCGCTCCACGCCAGCCGTGACACCGCGGAAAAACCGCGTTTGGCTTCACGTTTCCCATGCACGGACTCGAGCTGATCGAAACCCTCAAGAATCTCCCGCCGCACACGCCCGCCGCCGTTTTCCTCCGCCACGCGGAACGCT
>JAEZAD010000022.1 GCA_023430565.1 Verrucomicrobiota bacterium | reverse complement strand
TCCGGTGCGGCTGCGGGAGTTTTTCAATCTGCTGCCGCGATCGACGAAGGAAGCGGCGGTTTTCGCGCGGCATCACGATCGCCGGTTGAAGGCGCGGGCGTGGTTGCGGATCGACGAGGACCGGCCGCTGCGGCACGCGCTGGAGGTCAGGCATCCGACGTTCGAATGCGAGGAGTTCGTGGAGCTGCTGCGCGAGCACGACATCGCGCTGGTGGTGGCGGACACGGCCGGGAAATGGCCGCTGATGCACGACGTGACGTCGGACTTCGTCTATGTGCGGCTGCACGGCGACACGGAACTGTATGCGAGCGGCTACACGGCGAACGCGCTGGACGAATGGGCGAAACGGATACGGGCGTGGGCCGCGGGCGGGGATGCGCCGGGCGCGAAGCTCCACGGCCGGCCGGCGGCGCGACGCGCGCGCGGGCGCGAGGTGTATGTGTATTTCGACAACGACGTGAAGGCGTATGCGCCCTTTGACGCGATGAACCTGGCGCATCGGTTGGGCCTCGGGCCGGCGGCGCCGGAAGGACCGGTGGCGGGGACGTTCACGCCGGAGGCGGTGCGCACCGGCTGGGCGGGATGGGGGCGACGAACCACTTCGGCCGCGCGGGAATAGCGCGGCTGCGATCAGAAGACCAACCCTCAGAAGAAAGGAAATGACATGAACCAGAATTTAAACGGAAAGAAAGTGGCGATCCTCGCGGCGGAAGGTTTCGAGCAGAGCGAACTGGAGAAACCCCGCGCGGCCCTGGAGAAGGCGGGCGCGCAGACGGCGGTGATTTCGCCGGAGGCGGGCTCGATCCGCGGCTGGGACAACGACCATTTCGGCGACAGCGTGAAGGTGGATGTGCCGTTGAAGCGGGCGAACGCGGCGGACTACGACGCGTTGCTCCTGCCCGGCGGTGTCATGAATCCGGATACGTTGCGGGCGCTGCCCGAGGCGGTGCAGTTCGTCGGTCACTTCTTCGAAGCCGGCAAGCCAGTTGCGGCGATCTGCCATGGCCCGCAGTTGTTGATCGAGGCGGACGTGGTGCGCGGGCGGAGAGTGACCTCGTATCACTCGATCAAGACCGATCTGCGCAACGCGGGCGCCGAGTGGGTCGACGAAGCGGTGGTGACCGACCAGGGGCTGGTGACGAGCCGGCAGCCGGCGGACATTCCGCAGTTCAACGAGAAGATGATCGAGGAATTCGCGGAGGGGTTTCACGCGGGCCAGCGCGCCGGCGGCGTGACGACATCGGCGCGATGAGTTTCCTGCGGGCGCGCGCGGGTGTCAGGGCCCGGGCGCGACGCAGCAGGAAGTGAGTGGGTTGATCCGTGAGCCGCAGGGCGGGCGAAAGTCCGCCCTGCGTTTTTTTTTTGCGGGAAAGCGGAGTGGGGGGGCACCTCGCCGCCAGCGGGCGACCGGGACGGTGGCATAAACGCACCTTTTGGGGCGGGAAAGCGTCAGGAGCGGGCATGAGACTTTACCCCGCTCTCGTGTCGTTGATCGTCGGAACCGTGCTGGCGCCGTGCGCGGCGGTGGCGGCGAGCAAGCTGCCGCGCAGCACGCCCGAGGCGCAGGGTGTGGCGTCGGCGGCGATCCTGGGCTTCATCGAGGAGGCGGACCGGAAGGTGGATACGATTCACAGCTTCATGCTGGTGCGGCATGGGCACGTGGTGGCGGAGGGGTGGTGGGAGCCGTTTTCGGCGGAGGCGCGGCACATGATGTTTTCGTTGAGCAAGAGCTTCACGTCGACGGCGGTGGGGCTGGCGATCGAGGAGGGAAAGCTCCACCTCGACGACCCGGTGTTGAAGTTCTTCCCGGACGAGGCGCCGGCGGAGCGGTCGCGGAACCTGCAGGCGATGCGCGTGCGCGATCTCCTGACGATGACGACGGGGCATCATGAGGAGACGATCCGCGGGTTTCCGTTTCAGTCGGAGGAGAACCTCGTGAAAAAATTCCTGGCGCTGCCGGTGGAGCACAAGCCCGGGACGTTCTTCGTTTATAACACGCCGGCGACCTACCTCCTGTCGGCGATCGTGCAGCAGGTGACCGGCGAGACGGTGCTCGAGTATCTGCGGCCGCGGATCTTCGAGCCGCTCGGGATCGAGGAGCCGACGTGGCCGGCGAGTGCGCAGGGGGTGACGCTGGGCGGGTTCGGGTTGAACGTGCGGACGGAGGATGTCGCGAAATTCGGGCAGTTGTATTTGAAAAACGGTGACTGGAACGGGCGCCAGCTGGTGCCGGCGAAATGGGTGGAGCAGGCGACGGCGCGGCAGGTGTCGAACGGCAGCGATCCGAACAGCGATTGGGAGCAGGGCTACGGGTTTCAATTCTGGCGGTCGCGGCACAATCTCTATCGCGGCGACGGCGCGCACGGTCAGTTCTGCCTGATCTTTCCGGAGCACGATGCGGTGGTGGCGATCACGAGCGGCACGGGCAACATGGGCCAGGTGATGAATCTGGTGTGGCAGCACATTCTGCCGGCGCTGCAGGCCGAGGCGCTGCCGGAGGATCGAAGCGCGCAGGAAGCGTTGAAGGCGCGGCTCGCGAACCTGTCGCTGACGCCGCAAGCGGGCGAGGCGAGCTCGACACGCGCGGCGCAGGTGGCGGGAAAGACCTTCGAATTTCCGGAAAACCGGCACGGGATCGAATCGATCGCGTTCGAGCGCGCGGGCGCGAACGGCGAGCAGGCGTTGACGATTCGTGCGGCGGGAGCGGAGCAGCGGATCGTCGCGCCCCATGGGCGTTGGGAAAAAGGCGAGCTGAAGCTGGCGACGTTTGCGGAACCGGTGGTGGCGAGCGGGGCGTGGACGGCGGAGGATACGTATGCGTTGAAGGTGGTGCGGCCTCAGGGGCCGTTTGCGCACGTTTACCGGCTGACGTTTGCCGGCGACGAGGTGACGCTCGCGGGCGAGCAGAATGTGGGTTTCGGACCGAGCCAGCCGCCGGCGGTGGTGGGGCGGGTGAAGTTGTAGCGCGACGAGGGGCGGTTCGGCGGGGACCCTGAAAGTCGGGGCGGCCTGCCTCGCCCTACCGTTCGGAGTGGGAGGATTCGATGAGGCGTTTCAGGGCGTCGAGGTCGCGGTGTTCCCATTCGAACGCGATGGCGTTTTCGGAGCCGGCGAAAAACCTATAGGGAAGCTCGGGCGAGCGTTTCACGATGGTGCCGAGGAGGATGGTTCCGCGCATCACGCGGATGACCTCCCACCCGACGATGGCGGGGGTGTCGAGATATTCGAACTTTGCGGAACGCATCACGGCCGACGGTAAAATGAACGAGAATCTGTCGTGATTGCGAACGAGTGGACGTTGCACGGGCCGGGAGGACGGGCTGCAGGCTTGAGGTGAACGGGGGCCGGCCGATAGTGGCCGGGATGCTCCCGCTGTCCCAGCGTTGGGGATTTTTTCGTTTTTGCCCGGCTCGCGCGGTCGTGCTGGCGCTGGCGTGGGCGGTGGGACCGTGGTCGAGCGGGGCGTCGGCGCAGGCGGCGGCGCCGGACGGGATCGATTCGATTCGCGAATTCTGGCGGTTGACGCCGGAGGAGAAGGAAGTCGCGCAGCCCTTCGAGATCGAGTGCGACGTGACGTATTTCGATCCGGCCTGGAAGAATTTGTGGGTGCAGGATCGGAATGGGGAGGGGGCGTATGTATTTCTCGGGGCGAGCGCGCCGGACATCGAGACGGGTCAGCGCGTGCGGGTGACGGGGATGTTTCGACCGCCGAACCGGCGGGTTTCGTTCGAGGACGCGCGTTTCGAGACGATGGGGCAGGCGGAGCCGGCGGTGCTGCCGGTGGTGGGGCGGCTTTCACGCGCGGCGACGTTAAATCGCGTGGTGAGCGTGGAGGCGTTTGTCGTGCAGCAGCGGCGGGTGGATCCGCTGCATGTGCATCTGGCGTTTTCGGTGGCGGGGCGGCCGGTCTTCGGGTGGATGCTGGTGGATCCGGATGAGCCGGTGCCGGTGCTGACGGATGCGACGGTGAGACTGCGGGCGGTGGCGGGGAGTCCGCCGGGCGGGGGCGGCGATATCGATGCGGTGGAGTTGAAGATCGCGAGTCCGCGGGACGTGGAGCACGTGAGCTGGCTTGGAGAAGATCCGCGGTTCGAGACCGGGGCGACGCCGATCGAAATGCTGCCGGGGTTGCCCAAGGATCGGATGATTCGCGTGGTGGGAGAAATGATCGCGCAGGAGCCCGGGCGCTGGGTGCGGATCCGCGACGAGACGGGGCAGGTGGAAGTGATGACGGCGCAGATCGGCCCGTCGTTGATCGGCGAGCGGGTGCAGGCGATCGGGTTGCCGGCGGTGGACGGGATGGAGTGGCGGCTCGAGAGCGGGTTGTTTCGCGCGGCGAGCGGCGCGCCGGTGCGGCCGGCGGATGCAACGATCCGGGTGGCGGCCGGGGTGATGCAATTGCTGCCGGACGAGGCGAAGACGGCGCGGCCGGTGCAATTGTCGGGCGTGGTGACATGGGCGGATCCGGCGGGAACGTTTTTCTACCTGCAGGACACGAGCGGCGGCGTGTGCGTGGAGTTGGGTGCGCTGGCCGGGCCGCCGCCGCCGCTGGGGCGGCAGGCGCGGGTGACCGGCGAGACGGCGCTGGGCGATTTTGCGCCGATCGTGCGCGCGACGCGGGTGGCGAATCTGGGCAGTCAGGTTTTGCCGGTGGCGCGCTCGGCGACGCTCGAGGTGGCGCTGACGGGGGTGGAGGAGGCGCAATGGGTGGAGATGCGCGGTTATGTGCGCAGCGTGGCGTCGGAGCCGGCGATGACGCGGTTGCAGATGGTGACCTCGACGGGCGTGTTCGAAGCGGAGGTGCTGGGCGAGCCGCCGGCGCGGATCGAAACCGGGGCGGTGATCCGGTTGCACGGCGTGTGCACGGCGCGGGCGGACGGTCAGCGAAAGTTGACGGGCATCCGGCTGCTGGTGCCGGCGGCGGACTACGTGCAAATCGAGGAGCCGGCGCCGCTGGATGCTTTCGAGGAGCCGGCGCGGCGGCTGGAGAGCCTCGGGCAGTTTGGGACGCTGCAGCTGTTCAACCGCCGCGTGAAGGTCGCGGGCACGGTGCTGGATTTTCGGCCGGGCCGGTATGTGCAGGTGGTGGACGGCGGCGCGAGCCTGTTTGTGATGACGCCGCGGACGGAGCCGCTGGTGCCGGGCGATCGGGTGGAGGCGGTCGGCATCCTCGGGCGGCTGGCGGGCAGCCCGGTGTTGCGCGAGGCGGTGTATCGAAAGACTGGCGACGGCCCGCCGCCCGAGCCGCGGCGACTGGGCGACGAAGCGCTCTGGCGGCCGGAACTCGACGGGCAGCTCGTGCGAGTCGGCGGACGATTGATCGAGCGGTCGTTCGACGGACGGCAGGCGCGGCTTTCGCTGCAGTCGCGCGGAACGACGTTCGACGCGTATCTCGACGACGCGCGGAGCGACGAGTCGGAGTGGGTCGCGGGCAGCCGCGTGGAGGCGACGGGCATCTACGAAATCAAATACGAGGAGGAGGGGCAGACGGGCGTCTTTCAGATCCGGCTGCGGGACGAGCGAGACGTGACGGTGATCGAGAAACCGTCGCCGTTGACGACGGAACGGGTGCTGACCTTTGCCGGCGTGCTGGCGGTGGCGATCGTGGCCTTCATCGGCTGGGTGGCGGCGTTGCGGCGGCGCGTGCAGCGGCAGACCGAGCAGATCCGCGAGCAGTTGCACCGGGAGGCGCGACTGGAGGCGGAGTTGCAGCGGGCGGCGAAGCTCGAGTCGCTCGGGCTGCTCGCGGGCGGCATCGCGCACGACTTCAATAATCTGCTCACGGTGATGATGGGAAATCTCTCGCTGGCGGTGCTCGAGACGAAGCCCGGGGACGAGACGGGGCAGTGTCTGGCGGAGGTCGAACGCGCGGTGAAACGGGCGAAGGATCTCACGCAGCAGCTGCTGACGTTTGCGAAAGGCGGCGCGCCGCTGCGTGCGGCGGTGATGCTGGCGGACATCGTGCGCGAGGTGGCGGAGTTTGCCCTGCACGGGTCGAAGGTGCGCTGCACGTTTTCGTTTCCTCCGGACCTGTGGCCGGCGGATGTCGACAAGGGCCAGATCAGCCAGGTGGTGCAGAACATCGTGATCAACGGCGCGCAGGCGATGCCGGACGGCGGGGAGATCGCGATCGCGATGGACAACGAGGTGGCCGGGGAGGCGTTGAAGAAGCTGCTGGCGCCGGGCCGCTACGTGAAGCTCACGATCACGGATCACGGTTTGGGGATCCCGGCGGAGGACCTGCCGCATATTTTCGATCCCTACTTCACGACCAAGGCGGGCGGCAGCGGGCTGGGGCTGGCGACGGTGCACTCGATCGTGAAGAAGCATCACGGGCATATCACGGTGGAATCGATGCAGGGCCGGACGACCTTTCACGTGTGGCTGCCGGCGGCGGACGAAGAGCCGGTGGCGGAGGAGGCGGAGCGCGGCGAGTTGGTGAGAGGGAAAGGGCGGGTGTTGTTCATGGACGACGAGGAGACGATTCGCGGACTTGGCGTCGCGATGTTGAACAAGTTTGGCTACGAGGTGATCGCGGTGGAGGACGGCGCGGCGGCGGTGCGAACCTATCGCGAGGCGATCGAACGCGGGCAGGCGTTCGACGCGGTGGTGCTCGATCTCACGGTGCCCGGGGCGATGGGCGGACGGGAGGCGATGGACCAGCTGCGGCAGATCGATCCGTCGGTGCGGGCGATCGTGTCGAGCGGGTATTCCAACGATGCGGCGCTGGCGAACTATCGCGCGCACGGATTCTGCGGGATGGTGCCGAAACCTTACGAGGCGGCGAAACTGGCGGGCGCGGTGAGCGAGGCGGCGAAAGGCGGCGGCCGCGGTGCGGGCTAAACGGCGTCAGCCGACCTCCCGGGCCTGGACGGCCGCGGCCAGGATGGCGTCGAGGTCGGCCACGCGCAGCGGCTTGGTGAGGTGGGTGAAAAAGCCGGTCTTTTTGCTGCGCTCGACATCGTCGTCCATCCCGTAACCGGTCAGTGCGACGGCGAGGACGGTGCGGTTCGCCGTCAGTTCCTGCATCAAATCGTAGCCGCTGCCGTCGGGCAGCCCGATATCGGTGATCAAAAGATCGAACGCGCCCGTCGCCGCCTGAAGGCGGGCCTCGGCGACGGATCCCGCGGCGACGACCCGGTGATGGCGTGAGCGGATCAGACGCTCGAGCACCTTTCGGGTGGGCGCATGATCTTCCACGAGCATGACGCGGAGCGGGGCGCCGGCGGGCGGCGGGGAGCTTTCCGGTCGGAGGGTCGAATCTCCCTCGACGGCGGCGCCGTTGAGCCCGACGGCGAGAGGCAGCTCGATCACGAATGTGCTGCCTTGGTTGGGACCGCCGCTGTCGGCCTTGATGGAGCCGGCGTGCAGCTCGATCACGGATCGGGAAATGGCCAGGCCGAGGCCCAGGCCGCCGAACTGATGCGCGGAACCGCCGGCCGCGTGGCTGCCCTGGCTGAAGGCGTCGAAAGCGCCGGCGAGCTCGGCCGGAGTCATGCCGATGCCCGTATCCGAGATTTGGATCACCACCCGCGAATCGTCGGGGGCGAGCCGGGCGCGAATCGCGATCCGGCCGGATTCCGGGGTGAACTTGGCGGCGTTTTTCAACACGTTCCAGAAGACCTGCTGCAGGCGGGTCGAGTCGGCGTCGACCGTGGCGGCGGCTTCGATCTCGGTCGCGATCGCGAGTTTCTTGGCGGCGAAATCGCTCTGCACGATGTCGACGGCGTCGCGCAGGACGCGGATGACGTCGACCGGTTTTTTATCGAGCTTCAGTTTGCCGCGTGTGATGCGGGTCAGGTCGAGCAGGTCGTCGATCAGGCGCGCTTCGAGGCCGACGTTGCGGGCGATGGCCTCGAAATCCTTGCGAACGTCCGGGCTCAAATTCGGATTCGCGGCGGCCTCGGTGGCGAGCAGGAGGACGGGCGTGAGCGGCGTGCGGAGTTCGTGCGAGAGTGCGGCGAGAAAATCGTCCTTGGCGTGCGCGGCCTGGCGGGCGCTGGCCTCGGCGGCCTGGAGCGCGCGGAGGTGCGAGCGAGCCTGATACTGGCGGAACCGGCCGCGCACGGCGGCCTGCACGGAACTGAGCACGGTGCGCATGCCGGCGGGCCGTTCGAGGATCGTGACGTTGGTCAGGCGAGCGAGGACCTGCGTGGCCCGTGCGGAGTGCGCGCCGCCGCTCATCAGGATGACGAACGGCAGATCGGACCAGTCTGGCTGGTGATCCAGCACCTGCAGCAGTTCGTCGACCCGGCTTCCCTCGATCAGCTGGTCGGTCGTGAGGACGGCGGCGGCTCCGATGGCGATTTCGGCCATCAAGCGAGCGATCGATTCGCAGACCGTGCAACGCAGGCCGGCGTGCGCGAGCAGCCGCTCGCTGACCTCGGCGTCCTTCCTGGTGGCGACGAACAACAGCACCCGGCCTTCGGCGTCGCTCGTGTCGGGTCCCGGCATGGCGATCACGTTGGCGGAGTCGATCGGATGGCGAGCGGGTTGCCGGAGAGCACGCCGTGAAAGTTTTCCAGCGGCTCGCTCAACTGGATGCCGTTCGCGCCGGTGCAAAGTTCCCGGATGGTGTCCTCGTGAAAGCCGCTGCGCTTCTTGATCACCGAGACGGCCTTTCTCACTTTCCCGGCGTTTTCGAAAAACCGGAAGAGGATGACCGAGTCCGCGAGATAGGTGGTGTCGACGGGGGCGGCGACATTCTGGCCGAGGAGCCCGTGTTGGGCGACGACCATGATCGTGCTCACGCCCTGGGAGCCGAGGTAGGTGAGCATTTCGTGGAGCTGCGCGATGAGGTCGCGTTCCTCGGGCATGGCGTTCATGTAGCCGTTGAGGCTGTCGATCACGACGACGGTCGCGTGATCGCGTTCGACGGACGTGCGGACGAGGTGGGTGAACTCGCCGGGCGACATTTCGGTGGGATCGACCTGGCGGAGGGCGATCATGCCGGGGCCGGTGCCTTCGGTGAAGGTGAGGCCGAGGGCTTCGCTGCGTTTGACGAGCGTGCGCGCGCTTTCGTCGAACGCGAACACCGCGGCGTGTTCGCCGCGTTTGGCGGCGGCGACGGCGTATTGGATGGCGACGGTGGATTTGCCGGAGCCGGCGGGGCCCAGAAAAAGCGTGCTCGTGCCGCGATCGATGCCTCCGCCCAGAAGAGCGTCGAGGCGCGGGACGCCGCTTTCGATGAACGCGAAATCGAAGTCCGACCGGTGCTCCGCGGCGATCAGGCGGGGAAACACCTGGAGGCCCTCGTGCGCGATGGAGAAATCGTGATAGCCGCCGCGATACTTGGTCCCGCGGAATTTGACGACGCGCAGGCGGCGGCGCTCGGCGCCGTAATTCGGGGCGGACTGGGAGAGCGACACGACGCCGTGCGCGATGCTTTGCAACTGCAGGTCGGGGCCTTCGCTGGTGCCGTCGTCGAGAAGGAGGACGGTGCATTGCCGGCCGATGAAGAACTGTTTCAGGGCGAGAATCTGTCGCCGGTAGCGGAGGGAGCTCTGCGCGAGCAGTCGCATTTCCGAGAGCGAATCGAACACGACGCGGCTGGGCTTGTTCTGCTCGACGGCGGCGAGCACGGCTCGCGTCGTTTCGCTGAGCTCGACCTCGGAAGGATTGAACATCGTGAGGTTGTCGTCGGCGCTGAGGTCGGTTTCGCGCGGCACGAGTTCCACGATTTCAATGCCGTCGAGCGACCAGCCGTGCGAGGCGGCGCCGGCGATTAGTTCCTCCTTGGTTTCCGAGAGGGTGAGGTAGAGGCCCTTCTCGCCGTTTTTCCGGCCTTCGAGGAGGTATTGCACGGCGAGGGTGGTCTTGCCCGAGCCCGGGTCGCCTTCGACGAGGTAGATGCGGTTCGAAAGAAAGCCGCCGTTGAGGATATCGTCGAGTCCGGGAATGCCCGTTTTCGAGCGCGGGGGGGACGCATTCATTGGGGCGGAACCTCGCGGCGACCTTATGCGATGCCAAGCGGGATAAGCGGAATTTTGGGGGGCGGGGGGCGGAGCGCGTGGGAAACGCTGAAATGCTGAGATGCTGAAACGCTGAAACAGGGGAGCGGCCGGGAAGGCGGTGCGAAGTGCCCACGGAACACACGGATCACACGGAAGAAAAGCTCCTGAAAAGCTGACGAAGCGCGACAGCGCGTATGGAGCACGACAGTGCGGAAATGGTCTGCGATGAAACGCGGAGAGAGTCGCCAGCGAAACACGCGAAGGAGCGCGAAAAGGGAAGATCGTTCGCGACGTTTGGCGTGTTTGGCGGGCGGGGTTTGGGATCGGAGAAGCTCCTGAAACGCTGAAATACTGATGTCTGCTTGAACAGGAGGGATGAAGAGAGCGCAGCGACATCGCGGCCTGCCGGGCCAAGAGCTCACTTGCCAATGGTTTGGGGTGCCGCAATTTTTCTCACATGAAAGCGACGTTCACTTACTGGAAGGAGTCCGACGGGAAGTATCTGGGCTACCTCAACTCGCATCCCGACCATTGGACGCAGGGGGAAGATTTGGAGGATTTGAAGGCGCATCTACTTGATCTGCACGAAACGTTTTCTGCCGAAGACATCCCCGGTATTCGCAAGGTTGCCGAGTTGGAAGTGGCATGAAGCGGCGTGACTTGGTCGGCGAGCTGGAGCGGGCCGGTTGCTCGTTGCTGCGCCACGGCGCGAAGCACGATATCTTCCATCAGCCGAAAAATGGGAGATCGGAGCCCGTGCCCCGACACCGGGAGATCAACGAATTTCTAGCGAAGAAGATCCTAAAATCGCTGGTGCCAGCCGATGAGAAAACGGGTTGAGGGCGAGTAAGCTGAGCAGGTTGCCCACGGAACACACGGAGCACACGGAAGAAAAGCTCCTGAAAAGCTGACACGCTGAAATGCTGAAAACCAAAAACCTGCCGGAATGCGCGTAGGGAGCACGACAGTGCGGAGATAGCCGCGTCGGCAGGTGCGGCCCTGGAAAAGAGTCGCCCGCGAAACACGCGAAGGGGCGCGAAAGGGAAGATCGTTCGCGACGTTTGGCGTGTTTGGCGGGCGGGGTTTGGGATCGGAGACGTTCCTGAAAAGCTGGAACGCTGAAATGCTGACACGCTGAAACTGCCGGAAACCTGACCAAGTTTCCCACGGAACACACGGATCACACGGAAGAAAAGCTCCTGAAAAGCTGACGAAGCGCGACAGCGCGTAGAACCGAGGCGGCTCCGCCTTCGCTCCTTCTTGTTTTCGTTTTCGTTCTCGTCCGGCAGCGGCTGGCAGTGATCGAGCGGGGAGAAAAAGGAAGAGAAAGATGGGGCGCGCGGACAGGCGGAGCGTGTTCAGTGGGCGGTGAACAGATTTCACGCGCAGCTGGCTGGAGGCATGCCACTTAGGAAAAGGCTGTTCATTCCGCGTTGAACATCGGAGATATTCCCTACAACCACTGAGGGATTCCCCGATGGGCGCTCCAGCTTCAATCGATCGGTTAGCGGGCTCGGCTTTGGCCGAACGCGATGTCGCGCCGGCATTTCGGGATGAATGCGGGCAGTTTTTCGGCGACCTGGCCCAGGTTTTCGGTTTCGGGCGATCGGTGGGGCAGATCTACGGGCTGCTGTTTGCGTCGCCGCAGCCGCTGACCTTCACGGACATTGCGGAATCGCTGGATATCAGCCGCGGCTCGACGAGCCAGGGGTTGAGCTTCCTGCGAGAGCTGGGCGCGGTGCGGGTGGTCGAAGCGCGCGGCACGCGCGCGGAGATGGGAGATGGGAGATGGCAGATGGGGACGAACCGCTCCGAATCCGAGCCGGAGCCTCTCGCGAAATCCCAACCGGCTCTCGGCGTGGCGCAGGAAGCGTCTACGAAAAGCCAGCCTCAGAACTCCATCTCCCATCTGCCATCTCCCAACTCCGCTCGCGGCGGGAATCGCCGCGAGCTGTATCTGCCCGAGCTGCAGTTGCGGAAGCTGGTGGCGGGGGTGTTGCGGGAGCGGGTGGACCCGGTGGTGAAGGGCGGGGCGGTGCGGATCAAGCAGCTGCGCGAGCACGCGAAGGCGTCGCCGACGCCCGCCGGCGAGAAGTTTTCTCAGGAACGGTTGAAGAAGCTCGAGAACTGGCGCCGCCAGATGGGGCTGCTGCTGCCGATCTTGAAAACAATTCTGGGGCCCACGCGCGGATAACCGCGCGGGCTTCGCACGCCTGCTTTCGCCCTCGGCACGTCCACCAGACGTGACGGGGCGAAGCCGTGGCGGCGAGCGAAGATCAGAGGGCAGAGGTCAGAGGTCAGAGGGCAGAGGCAGAGGCAGAGGGCAGAGGGCAGAGGGCAGAGGACAGACGGCGGACGGAAGTCGGAAGACACGCCATGAGAATTAATTCCGCGAAGGAACTGATCGTATACCAAAAGGCCTATCGCACCGCGATGGAGTTGTTCCGCCTTAGCGCCGCATTTCCTGCTGAAGAACGTTTTGCACTGACCAGCCAGATTCGACGCTCGTCACGATCGGTGTGTCTAA
>JAEZAD010000345.1 GCA_023430565.1 Verrucomicrobiota bacterium | reverse complement strand
ATTGTTTCCACGACCGATGGACTGAAACCGTGCACCTCCCAATCCAAGCAACCATGAATACGCACCCGCGTCCGGTTACATCCTGGCGGCAGCTGCAAACGGAGCTCCGCGATCTCGCGTTCGTGCTTGATCGGCAAGGGAGCTTCGCTGCCGCCGAGTTGGCGGTGAACCTCGCCGCGGGAATCGACGAACTGCTCTCTGTTCCACCCGCATCTTTCGAAAGGTGCCAAAACGAAACGCCATGATCGTCGTTTCCATCGTCATCGTGGGCTTCGTGGTGTTCGTCTCGCTCGATTCTGCGGACCACGAAAACGGCCGTCCGCTTTAGAAGGTTGAAGCGCACCAGAGTGGCGTCGCGACGGAGCCGACAGGTGCGGTGTTTTCGGAATCGACACGAGGCTGCAACTTCGGTCCGGCGAGCGGTGTAATGGCGGGAACCATGGCCGCCTTGTTGCTGGATCTGCGTTTCGCCTTGCGCGTGCTCGCGAAGTCCCCGGGGTTCACCGTCGCAGCCGTGCTCGTCCTCGCACTCGGGATTGGGCTCAACACCGCGACTTTCAGCGCGATCTACGCGCTTGCGTTCAGTCCGCGCGCCATGGCGGAGCCCGACCAGCTCGTGCAGCTTTACACGCAGGACCGCAACGAGCGGACGGACTTCCGGGCGTTTTCGCATGCGGCCTATCGCGAGCTGCGCGAACGTCGCGATCTTTTCTCCGGTGTCCTCGCGCAGAATCTCACGCTCGTCGCCGCCGGCGAAGGCGCCGCAGCGCGCCGGTCGCTCGCGACGGTGGTCAGCGCGAATTTTTTCGACGTGCTCGGCGTGCCGCTCGCGCGCGGCCGCGGGTTCACCGCGGGCGAGGAAACGCCGGGTGCCGACGTTCCGGTGGTGGTCGTGAGCCATCCTTATTGGCGACACTCCGGGCGCGGCGATCTGCTCGGGTCAACCCTGCGGATCAACGGACGCCTCTTCACGGTCGTGGGCATCGCGCCGGAAGGCTTCACGGGCACGATGGCGATGTTCGGTCCGGATTTCTATTTTCCACTCGGCGTCTTCGATGCCCTCGCCGGGGACGCGGGCGAAGGGCGGCGGCGCTCGCTCGCGCAGCCGGATGCCTTCCCGTTGATTCTCGTGGCGCGTTTACAGGCCGGGGTGAACTCCGCCACCGCGGGTGCCGCGCTGATGGGAGTCTCGTCCGGCCTGGAGCGGCTTCACCCGGCCGAGTATGAGAACAAAAATTTCACGGTTGGCCCGCTGCCGCGCTTCGTCGACGCGGCACCGCCGCCGGACGGCGGGGTGATGGCGGTCATTGCGGCGGTGCTGCTCGGCCTCACGGGTGCGGTGCTGCTCATCGTCTCGTTGAACCTGGCCGGGCTCCTGCTCGCGCGCGCCACGCGCGACGGAAGGAATTCGCCATCCGGCTCGCCCTGGGCGGCACGCGGGTGCGACTTGTGCGCCAGCTACTCACAGAAGGCCTGGTGCTCGCGCTGGTGGGCGGGGCGCTGGGCGCGGTCTGCAGCATCTGGGTCACGGATCTGGTCGTTGCCGGAATCTCGAGCCGCCTGCCGATCGAACTTCTCGTGACGACGCGAACGCCGGCGGCCGTGGTTGGCGCGACCCTCGTGTTCTGCACGCTGGCCACGTTGTTCTTCGCGCTCGGTCCCGCGCTCTCGTTGTCACGTCGCGATCTCGTTCCCGATCTTCAGCAAACGCGGGCGAGGATTTTGTGAACCGTCGCCTTCGCTGGCTGCCGCGCCACCCGCTCGTGGTCGTTCAAATTGCGCTGTCGCTTGCGCTCATGATTGGCGCCGGACTTTTCGCGCGGATGGCCAGTTACGCCGTCGCCGACGATACGGGAATCGATGCCGCCGATGTGCTCGTGATCGAGTTCGACGCGAGCCTCACGGGGCACGACCGCGCTCGCAACCTCGAGATCTTTCGCGGCGTGGGGGAGCATCTCTCCGCGGTCCCAGGCGTGAGCGCGGTCAGCATCGCGGCCTCCGCGCCCTTTAGTTTGAGCGGCGACAACCGCTCGGTCCGGCGGGCTGGGACACGTCCGGCGCCGGATGCGCGTCCGGTGGTGGCGTCGGAAGGCCTCGCTTTCACCGCGCCCTTCAACGCGGTGGGCACCGATCATTTTGACGCCCTCGGCCAGCCGCTGCTTCGCGGGCGGACGTTCACGCGGTTCGAAACCGATCATGACGGCGCTCCGGCGGTCGCCGTCATCGACGAGGCGCTCGCCGCGTTGCTTTGGCCCGGCGAGGACGCGCTCGGACGACACCTCGAATGGGTCGATCTCGAGGCGGAGGAGCGGGCCGCGACAGGTTCGTCCGGCTCGGTCCAACCGTCGTCCGCGAAAACGGTCGAGATCGTGGGCATCGCCCGCACCACCCATCTCGAGCTTTGGGAAAAGAAATCTCCCGGCGCGATCTACGTGCCGTTCGCGCAGGGCTTCACGGGCAACGTTTTCTTTTTCGTTCGTTCGGCGAATGCAGGGCCTTTCGCACTGGAGCGGTTGCGCGGGCCGGTGCGCGATGCGCTGCACGCGGCTGCGCCCGAGGTGGCTTTCTCGAAAGTGCGGACATTCTCCGAGCACAAGGAGTCGTGGCTGGAGCTATGGGCGTTGCACCGCCTGTCCGTCATCGCCAGCGGCTTCGGCGCCATCGCGGCGCTCATCGCCATCATTGGCCTTTATGGTGCGAAGGCCTACGGCGTTTCCCGACGCACGCGTGAGATCGGCATCCGGCTCGCGCTGGGCGCGGAGCCAGCCCGGCTGCGCAACCTGATTCTGGGCGAAGGCCTCGCGTCAGGATTGTCGGGCATCGGCCTCGGTTTGCTGCTCGGCGCGGCGCTCGGCCGCCTGCT
>JAEZAD010000308.1 GCA_023430565.1 Verrucomicrobiota bacterium | reverse complement strand
TTTCGAACGGCATGCCCGGAAGCGCCCGTTCCAGGCTTGCCAGGCAGCAGAGGACGGATGCGGCGTTGTCGCGGGCGTAGACGATGAGCGACAGGCGGGGCGCCTTGCTGACCGGCAATTGCATCGGCCCGACGGCACTGGCCGCTTCTTCCATGCGCTGCACCAGCAGGGCGACGCGCCGCCATGGATCGAGAGCCAGATCCGCGGCCGTCAGATGGCTTGCCGGATCGATGGCGCGATTCGGACGATAACCGAGAGCCAGGCCTGTGAAGACGAAGTGTTCCAGTGGACTGATGCCGGAATCCTGGGCCTCGGGGTGGGCCTCCAGATAGTAGCCGGCGTCGAAGAGGCCGCCGATGTCGCGCCCTTCACGCCAGCCGAAGACCGCGTAATGCAGAAGCGGGTTGAGTCCAGCGTGTCGGACGTCGGGATTGATCGCCAAGTAGGCGTTCGTCGAGAACAGCGGGTTGGGATTGCGGCTTTCTTGCCACCCATAGGTGCAGAAATGCTTGTAGGCATCCATGCCGGCGGAGCGGACGTCTCCGTTCGT
Source organism: Verrucomicrobiota bacterium (assembly GCA_023430565.1). Lineage (GTDB taxonomy): Bacteria > Verrucomicrobiota > Verrucomicrobiia > Opitutales > Opitutaceae > Opitutus. Next base: position 2,206 of record JAEZAD010000308.1, on the reverse strand, counting down.
TGCATAATAGTATTCTGCATCGAAAAGACGCCGCACTGCGGCGATGCCCCCGTTGATTTCGGCAATCCTGGAAACACCGGCCAGGAACGTCGAGAACTCCTGGTTGGGACTGCGCCCCTCCGCCCAGCCATAACGCAGGTAATGCTCGTACGGATCAAGTCCGCTGGCCGCCACATCCTGTGCATTGGCCAAGTAGTAATCGGGATCGACCATCTCGCCGGACTGTGCGAGGAGTACGGCGTTCTTGACCGTGCCCACGGTGCGCGCGATCAGGCCCTTGGCGCTCGGCTCGACGATGTGTTCCGTGCCGCGCGCAAGGTCACGGCGGTTCCGTTCGAGAGTGATTGCCTGCAGGCCGTCGGAACGGGTCTGCAGCGCCGCAAGGGCGTCACGCGCTTGCTCGTCCCTGCGCTCCGCTTCCGTGAATGCCCTTTTCGAGTCCAGAAGCTGCCGCACGAGTTCATCGCGTTCACCTTGAAGGCGAATGATTTCCTGGCGGGCTTCGTTCAATGAAGCTTCTGTCCTTGCATGCGCCTGCCGTGCCGTTTGTTCGGCGGCGAGAAGCCGAGCCTTCGCCTCGCTGCGCTGCCCTTCTGTTTCGATGAGGCGGTCGGCGACCGTATCACGCTCCTGCTCCACCGATTTCAGTCGGCTCATCACGTCGGCGAGTGCCGCTTCCGCTGCGGTCAATCGACTGATTGTCGCTTTGTGTTCCAGGTCGGGCCAGAGTCGCGCCAGCCTGAACTGTTCTCCACGGCGGCCGAGCCTCACCTGCAGGTAGCAGGCCTGGACCATCACCGCGGCATTGCTTGCCACGGCCAGGCCCGCGGTGGAGAGCGGGCCCATCAGCGCCAGGCTGAGCGCGAGGTTCACGATGAAGCTGAGCACCGCCCCCTTCACCGGCGTCACGGTGTCCTTGTGCGCATAGAACGCCCGGAGGGCCAGGCTGACGAAGGAGAAGAACGGAAGCCCTGCGGCAAAGATGGCGAGGATGGGAAGCATCGCGCGGGTGTCCTCGGCGCGGAAGGCCCCGTGTTCGAAGATCAACCGGATGATCGGCTCGGCCAATACCGCGAGTCCGACGGCCGCAGGCACATTGATGATCAGGATCAGCCGCATGCCTTTCCGGTAGGCCGCCCCCATCTGGTCAAGATCACCGTGCGCCGCGTGGCGGGAGATGAGCGGGAACACCACGGTCGAGACGGCCACTGCGAATACACCGATGGGCAGTTCCATCAGCCGCGTCGCGTAATTAAGAATGGATACGGCGGCGTCGTTCAGGGAGAGCCCGATGAAGCGCGAGACGACCATGTTGATCAGGTACACGGACGAACCGAGGATCGTCGGCGCCATCAGCCGGGCAATCGCGCGAACCGGCTCGCTCCACTGCAGGTCCAGGGCGGGCTGCCATCCCAGCCGCGTCAACGCCCAGGCGGGAACTGCCATCTGAAGGAAACCGCCGAGCAGGACGCCGCCACAGAACCAATACAGCGTTTCGATCGAGGCTTCGCTTTCCATCAGCCAGAGCCCAGCCAGGAGGGACCCGATCATGGAGACGTTCAGCCAGATGGGCGAGAGCGCCGGTTCCAGGAAACGGTTGAAGGTCTGGAGCGCGCTGCTGAAAGCCGCCGCGAGGCAGACGAACACCAGGTAGGGGAAGAGGATCACGGCCAGCCGCGCCGCGAGGAGCCAGCGCTCCACCGTCTCGGGATCCGTTCCCGCCGCCGCCCCGAGCCTCGCGATGGCGTCGCCCTGCGCCAGGAGCACCATGGCGGCACCGGTGAGCAGCACAGTCGTGAGGAGCAGCCAGGTGGTCACCTGGTTCACCAGCCTGAACGCTCCGTCCTGGTGCCGTCGTTCAAGCTCCTCACTGAGGGTGGGAACAAACGCGGCCGTCATCCCGCCTTCGGCAAGAAGGCGTCGAAACAGGTTGGGCAGCTGGAAGGCGGTGGTGAACGCGGAAGCCAGCGCGCTGGTGCCAAACACTGCAGCCGTCATCGTTTCCCTCACCAGCCCGAGCACGCGCGACGCCATGGTCGCGCCAGCCACCAGGCTGATGTTCTTCAAGCTTTTGGACACCGTGCTCTTCTCAGCGGACCCGCAGGAAGAGGAAAGCAAGGATTTGCCGGAGGCCATGAATTGTGTGCGTCAACCAGAGCAGCACGAGGGCCAGAACCGGCCCGGCCAGCATTGACCCTCTCGTGGC
>JAEZAD010000138.1 GCA_023430565.1 Verrucomicrobiota bacterium | reverse complement strand
TTCTTCGGCAAAGCCTCGCCCGCCTCCAGCATCACCGCCGTCTGCGGAATCGTTTTCAGCGATGAAAACGGCACGCCCGCCTTCAACAACCGCAGGATCTCCCGCAGCGGCAATTCGCCCATTCCGTAAACCAGCAGATCCGCTCCACTGCCCTCCAGAATCCCCGGCATCAGCTGGTCCGACCAGTAGTCGTAGTGCGTCACCCGCCGCAAACTCGCCTCGATGCCGCCGATCAACACCGGCACCTCCGGATAAAGCTGCTTCAGGATCTTCGTGTAGACCGTCGTCGCATAGTCCGGCCGAAACCCATGCTCCCCGCCCGGCGTATAAGCATCTTCACTACGCAGCTTCTTCGCCGCCGTGTAGCGGTTCACCATCGAATCCATGCACCCCGCCGTGACCCCGAAGAACATCCGCGGCGCCCCCAGCTTCCTAAAATCCCGTAAATCGTCCCGCCAGTTCGGCTGCGGCAGAATCGCAACGCGAAATCCCGCGTGCTCCATGATACGCCCCACCACCGCCGTCCCGAACGAAGGATGATCCACATACGCATCGCCCGTCACCAGCACCACGTCGACGTAGTCCCACCCGCGGGCCTCGATCTCGTCGCGCGTGGTCGGCAGCCAGCGGGACGAATCCCACAGGGGTTCATGCGAATAAATGCGGTTGGCGGCGGTCGACACGAGGCGCGGCACGGTCACGCGCCAGCGCCGACAGCGCAAGCGCCCATTGCAGCTCCCTCGCCACCTCCCGCCATCTCGCCAAACCCGTTTAAGTCCCTTCCAAAACGTCCGATCCAAAAAGGCTCGGTTTCCAATTCGATGGCGCACCTTTCCACGAGTCGTTCGGGCCGGCGCGGCAGCGGCCGGAGACTCCTGCTGCGCGCCTTCATCGCAGCATCGTCGTGCCTCTTCAACTTCGCCGCCGCCATGCCGTCCGCCCCCGAGGGCCGCGTCGAAACCGGCGCGCCCTCCTTCGTCGTGCTCGGACCCGAGGCCCTGGGCCTCAGCGCGCCGCCAAGCGACCTTCATCTTCTGCCGGACGGACGCATCGCCGCCATCGCATTGACCGAGATCGCGCTCGGCGACGGACTCCGCTGGCAGGTGTTTCGCGGCCTCGAAGACCAGGAATCCGCCGCCCCGCAGGTCGCCGTCGACGCCGACGGACGCATCTACACCGGCGTTCGCGGCGGCTTCGCTCGCATCGACTTCGCCGAAAACGCCCGCTGGCGGCTGACCCGCGTCGCCGAAACGCCCGAAACGGGCGGTATCCACAAAGTCACCATGGCCTGGGTCAGTCCACTCGAGCGCGATTGGTTCTGGTATAGCGGCAGCGGGGCCGTCGTCACCTGGCGCCCCGGTCGCGAACCGCGCATCGTCGGCACGAGCGAAGCCGCCATCGAGCGCATCTTCGCCCGCGGCCCCGACACCTTCGTCAGCGACCAATCCATCGCCTCGCTCCATCGCCTCGGCGCCGACGGCAAACTCCATCCCCTGGCCGAACACCGCTTCACGATCGGCGACGTCGTCACGTGCACCGCTCCGCTCGACGCCGACCGTCTGCTCGTCGGCACCAGCCTCGGTCGGCTCCAGGTTTTCGACGGCACCCGGTTCCAGCCGTTCGCCACCCGCGGCCCGCTCAATCGTGGCCGCATCACCGATCTTTGTGTCGCGGGCAAGGGCGTGTTCGCCGCCGCGATCGACACCTTCGGCATCGTATTCTTCGACGGCTCCGGAAAAACCCTCCAAGTCCTCGACCGCGCCCTCGATCACCGGCTCGCCCGCGTCAAACGCCTCGTCTACTCGCCCGACGGCGTGCTCTGGGCCCTCCTCAACGACGGCCTCGCCCGCGTGCAGTTTCCCTCGCCGCTCTCCCACTTCGAACCGCTCGTCGCCAGCGGACTCGTCTACGCCAAACCTCTCCGCCATCGCGGCGATCTCTGGCTGCTCACCGACGGCCGCGCCATGCGCGGAGTTTACGATTCCTCCGGCCGCCTCGAACGCTTCGAGGAGGACACCCCGCCCGGCCGCTTTCTTTTCACGCTCCAGGCCGTCGGCGACGATCTCTTCGCCAGCAACGACGTCGGCATCTTCGTCCGCGAATCGGCCGGCTGGACCCTCGCCGTTCCCGGGCTCGTCAACGCCCGCATCTGCGTCGACGCCCCCACGCCGCGTGGGATTCCCTACGTCGCCCGTAACGAATACGGCATACTCGTCCGCACGGCCGAAGGTTTCACCGCCGATCGAACCCCGCGCCCGAACCTCGGCGACAACTACAACGCCATCCAGGATTCCGCAGGTGTCATCTGGCTCGAACTCGGCTCGAGTCGCGTCGGACGTTTCGATCCCGCCGCACAACCCGCCACGTTCGAGATCCTCGGCCCGCAGGACGGCCTCGCCGATGGTTGGGTCAGTGTCTATCTCCTCGACGGCGTTGCCCGCTTCTATCTCGCCAACCACCAACTCCGGTTCGACAACACCACCCGCCGGTTCGTCGAGGATCGCGAGCTGCTCGCTCTGTTTCCCGGCAACGACCGGCCCGACGGCCGCGCCACCTCCGATGCCGAGGGCCGCATCTGGTATACGTCGAATGGCAAAGTTTGGGTTGTCAGCCGCGATCGCGCCACGCCGCCCGCCATCCTGCCCGTCGGCTTCTCGCCGACCGATTACACCATCGAAGACAACGGCGTCGTCTGGCTTTTCGAGCGCCAGCGGCTCGCCCGCCTCGACCCGCGCGTCACGACTCCGCCGCCGCGCCCCGTGCGCGCTTCGATCACCTCGGTCGCGTTCTCGTCGAGCGGCCGCTGGCAGTTCGCGCCGGGCGCCTCGCTCGATCCGATCAACTACAACGACAATTCCCTCGTCGTTCACTTCGCCGCGCCCGCCAACCCCTTCAGCTCGCCGATTGCCTTCGAGGTGCTGCTCGAAGGTGCCGGCAGCCAGTGGGTGTCAACCGGCACCGTCGGCTCCGCCTCGTTCAACCGGCTGAAAGAGGGCGATTACGTTTTCCGCGTGCGCCCCATCTCCGGCGCCAATCTCCGCGGCGAGGAGGCGCGGCTCGCGTTCACCGTCCGCCCGCCGTGGTTTCGCACGCCGGTCGCCTGGGGCGTCTACGCTCTCACCGCCGCCGGACTTGTCGGCCTCGCCGCCTGGCTGTCCTCCTTCCTCCAACGCCGCGAAAACGAGCGCCTCGAACGCCTCGTCGGCAAACGCACGCACGAGCTCCGCGCCAGCGAAGAACGCTACCGCGCGCTCAACACCGAACTCGAGCAACGCGTCGACGCCCGCACCGCCGAACTCTCGCTCTCCAACCGCGAGCTCCAGCAGCGCGAATCGCTCTTCCGCCTCATCTTCGAACACGCGCCCGTCGGCATCTCCTGGCGCCGCGCCGACCTCGGCCCCGGCTACCACTTCAACTCCACCTTCCGCCGCATCGTCGGCCTCGCCGCCAACACCTCCATCGACCGCGAACTGCTTCTCGCGCTTGTTCACCCCGACGACAAGGACCGCCAGGCCGAAATGTCGCGCCTCATCGAGTCCGGCGAAAGCGACAGCTACAATCTCGAGGAACGCTTCGTCCTCGCGGACGGCCGCATCGTCTGGGGCTCGATGTCCGTCGCCGTGATTCGCGACGACCGCGACGACATCGTCCAGGAGATCGGTATCCTGGAAGACATTACGCCGCGCAAGCAGGCCGAGGAGGAGCTCGCCGCCACCTACCGGAATCTTGTCGCCACCTCGCGCGTCGCCGGCATGGCCGAGGTCGCCACCGGCGTCCTTCACAACGTCGGCAATGTCCTCAACGGCCTCAACGTCTCGTGCAACATCCTCGCCGACGGCGCCCGCGACTCGAAAACCGAACTCCTCGGAAAAGTCTCCACGCTCCTCAACGAGCACACGACCGATCTCGCCCGCTTTCTCACCGAGGACCCCAAGGGCAAACTCGTCCCCGAGCTCCTCGCCATGCTCGCCGACAACGCCCGCCGCCACCAGGACTGGCTCACCGGCGAGATCGCCGGCATGCAGCGCAGCATCGACCACATCAAGGAAATCGTCGCGATGCAGCAGAGCTACGCCACCACCGCCGGCGTCGTCGAAACGCTCTCCCCCGAATCGCTCTTCGAAGACGCGGTGCACATGAATGCCGCGTCGCTCTCGCGTCACGAGGTCAACGTCGTCCGCGATTATCAACCCACGCCCCCGATCACCGTCGAAAAAGGCAAGGTCCTCCAAATCCTCACCAACCTCGTCCGCAACGCGAAGCACGCCTGCGACGAAGCCCCCGCCGCCACGCCGCAGGGCAAGACCATCACGCTGCGCATCGAGCCCGCCGCCCCAGACCGCGTGCGCCTCATCGTCCGCGACAACGGCGTCGGCATCCCGCCCGAAAACCTCACGCGCATTTTCACGCACGGTTTTACCACCCGCGCCGACGGCCACGGCTTCGGCCTGCATTCGAGCATTCTCGCCGCACGCGAAATGAAAGGCTCGCTGCGCGCCGAAAGCGCCGGCCTCGGCCACGGCGCGACGTTCATCCTCGAGCTCCCCATCTCGCCCATCGACTCCGCCGCTACCCGCGCCACCTTCCCGCTTCCCGCCGAACCCAAATCCGTCGCCTCCCGCCGACCCGTCCCCTCCGGGTAGGACGAACCAGCCTGGCCCGAACTGTCGGGGCCCGGTGTGCCGCGCAGCGACAATCGCAGTTTGCTACTCTGCTACTCCACTCCCGCCGCCGCGTCCCACATCTCCCGCACGCGATCGCGGCTATACGCCAGAAAGTGCCGGTCGGCGGAAAACACCTCCAACGTGATCGTCGCATCGTAGCCGCTCTGCCGGAGTTCGCGGAGGTGTTTCGCCAGCGCGATGTTACCCATGCCCACCGCGAGATGCAGGTCCGCCATCCCGCCGCGGTTGTCGTGCACATGCACGTGCGCCAGCCGCCGACCGAATTGCGTGATCAGTTCCGTCGCCGTGTTGCGCTCCACGCCGAGATGACTGTGCCCGATGTCCAGATGCAGCCCGAGTTGCGGCACGGCTTCGAAGATCGGCGACAACTGCAGCGACGTGTTGAAGCGACCCGGCACGTTTTCCAGCATGATACCGACGCCGAGCGGCTGCGCGAATTCCACCAACTCCCGCAGCGAGTCCACATTCCGCAGCACCACCGCCCGCTCCTCGAAAAACGGCGCATGCCCATCCGGATGCACGTTCATCCACTTCGCGCCGACCTTCGCGAAAAACTCCGCCGCTCGCTTCAATTCCTCGATCGCCGCCTTGCGCACGCTCTCGAACGAATGCCCGATCGGCAGGTAATAGGCCGTGTGCCCGACCACGCCCATCCCATGATCGCGCAACATCGCGCTCACCTCCGCCGGCCGCAATTGCCACGTCGCCGCCGCGGGCGGCTCCAGCGTCAAATCCACGAACTCCAGCTTCAGCTCCGCCATCCACGCGATCTCCCGCGCGAGCGGCTCCCCCGGATGATTCATCGCTCCAATTTGCATGATCTAGTCCTTTGGTTCTCCCG
>JAEZAD010000044.1 GCA_023430565.1 Verrucomicrobiota bacterium | reverse complement strand
GTTTCGGCGGCAACCTTAAGGGCGTCGGCTTCGGACTCGACGATCTTGGGCGCGGAGCCGCCGCCGGTCATGAAGAGACGGCGCCAGTGGTTTTGAAACTGGCTGGTGGTCATGGCGACGTGGGCTTTAAGGAACGCTTCCTGATTCTCGCTCGACTTGGCGATGACGAGGACGACGCGGGCGTCGCCGATCGTGACGCGTTTGCCGAGGAGGACGGCCTTGATGCCGTCGGCGTCGAGCGACTGGCCTTTGAGGCCGGGATGTCCGCCGAGGGCGGGCGCGGCGTGGAGCGAGGTGCCCAACGCGAGGCCCGCGGCGAGGGCGAGGAAGGAGAGGGTTTTCATGGGTCGCAGTGTAGGATTGCGGCGCGGCTCAGAACGAGAAGGTGGCCTTGGCGGCGAACAGCATCCACGAGTCGTCGCGGAGAGCGGTGGGCTGCGGCTTCGACGGGAGATCGAAGAGCTTGCCGGCGCCCTGCATGAAGTGGACTTCGGCCTTGAGGACGAGGCGCTCGGTGGCGTCGTAGCGGAGGCTGACGGCGATGTCTTCCTGGATCAGGTCCTGGATGGGGAAGGGCTCGCCGAGGATCGTGTCCTGCTGGTCGATCGAGTAGCTGTAGTAGGTGCCGACTTCGAAGCGGTCGTTGAGGCGGCGGGCGGCGGAGACGTAGCCGTAGAAGCTGTCGAACGCGAAGCGGCTCATGACGTCGGGAAACTCATACATGCCGATGTCGTATTTGGTGGTTTCCCAGCCCACTTCGGCGGCGAAGACCCAGTCGCCGGTGACGTATTCGGCGGAGAGGAGGTCGCGATGGTAGCGCGGGGTGGCCTTATACATGATCAGGAGCATCTCCGGATAAATGTCCCAAGCGGGGAACAGGACGCTGCGGTCGGCGAAGAAGTCGTTGAAGGCGCTGTAGGAGTAGCCGACGCGGAGGCCGGAGACGGGGGTGTTCCAGAAGAGCGAGCCGCCGACGATGGAGTCCATGCCCATGCGGGCGTTCGGGTGCGGGGCGTCGTTGTTGAAATAGTCGCTGGCGCCGGACTCGGTGGAGATCGGGATCTCGCCCATGAAGACGCGGTAGTCGACGCTGCCGAGGCTCTTCAGGCTGATGTTGCCGTAGACCATGCCGCCGTTGAAGGCGCTGTTGAAGTCGCGGAGGCGGGCGTCGTAAACGCTCTGCGGAAGGAGGACGAACGGGCGCACGGAATCGACGTCGAGGGCTTCGTTGTAGAGGCCGCGGGGCATCTTGACGCGGCCGGCGCGGAGGCCGAACCACTGGGTGGCCTGGTAGTCGACGACACCCCAATCGAGGTCGATTTTGTCGTTGCCGTATTTGCCGAGTTCCTGGCCGAAGGCCTGCGCGCCGATGCGGAACTTGCCCTTGGACCAGGAGGCGTTGAGCGCGTATTCGCGGAAGTCGAACGTGCCCTCGCTGGTGTCGCCGAGATAGTCGTTGTGGCCGTCGTTGGCGAGGTAGCCCTGGCTCACGAAGCCGCCGATTTGGATGTTTTTCCAAGTGACGGCGGCGGAGGCGCTGGACAGCAGCGCGAGCGCGAGAGCGGCGCAGGCGAGGCGGCGGCCGACGTTGGGCGATGAGGAGCGATCGGGATTCATAGTTGGGTAGTTTGTTTGCCGTCGTCATCGCGGGGGAAGTGAACCCGCATTGCGCTGTCGGCGTGCATTGTATCGGCGCCTGCGCGAGGACTCCTCAGTCACGAAGCTGTCACAAACCGCCGAACGCATTCAGATGGCGGATACAAAGAACGAGATACGCCATAATCGACCGAGAGGGCTATGGCCGAACGACCTCAGGTGTTTCCCTCGGAGGCGGCGGAAAACGAAAAAGGGCGGGTCGAAGACCCGCCCGGCGAGATGGGGAGTGCGCCGCGACTCAGACGGCGGCGGTGGTGCGGGCGGCTTCGAGGCGATAGCCGACGCCGGGGACGTTGACGAGCCAGCGGGGGTGGTCGCCAGTGTCGCCGAGTTTTTTGCGCAGGCGCCAGATGTGCGTATCGAGCGTGCGGGTGTTGGGCAGGTAGGTGTAGCCCCAGACGACGTCGAGCATGCGGGTGCGACTGACGGGAAAGCCGCGATTCTTGGCGAGGAGGTCGAGGATGGAGCACTCGGTGCGCGAGAGGCGGATGAGTTCGCCCTGGCGCCGGACGGTCATGCGTTCGAGGTCGATGACGATGTCGTCGAGGTCGAGGCGGGGCGAGGCGGGGACGGGCGGGGCCTGGCGGCGCAGGAGCGCGCGGACGCGTGCGAGCAATTCGGCCGGGTGGAACGGCTGGCCGAGACAGTCGTCGGCGCCGCGGGTGAGGCAGTCGATGCGGTGACGGGCGTCGTCGTCGGGCGCGAGGACGAGGATGGCGACGGTCGCGTGATGGTCGCGCAGGCGCGGCAGCAGGGCGGCGGCGTCGAAATCCGAGAGATCGAAAATGGCGAGCGGCGGGTGGCGGTGGAGGGCGATGTCGAAGGCCTGGGCTTGGTCGCCCGCTTCGAGAATGCGATAGCCCTGGCCGGTGAGCAGATCGACGAGCAGGGGGCGGAGGCGGGCATCGCCGACGGCGAGGAGGATGCGCTCGTGGGTGTCCTGAACGACGGCGGGTGGCGGGAGGGTTGCGGTCGGAGGGGACGCGTAGTCGTTGAACACGCTCAGAGCCTCCAACTTTGCAGGATGCGGACGTAGTTGGCGCGTTCGAGGGCGGCGGGGTCGGGGCAGCGGCGGTGATTCAAGGCGCCGCGGAATTCGGCGACGCTGGTGTAGTCGTGTTCCTGCATCCAGCGGCGCAAGTTATCGAGCAGGGTGGAGAGGATGCGCGGGCCGTGTTTCAGCAAAACGGATACGAGCTGCACGCAGTCGGCGCCGGCGAGGAGGGCCTTGACGATATCCTCGGCGGTGTGGGCGCCGCCGCTGGCGGCGAGGGAGGCCTTGAGCTGGGGCGAGAGGATGCCGAGCCAGCGCAGGCGAAGGAGGAGCTCGCTCGAGTCGGAAAGGCGGAGGGAGGATTCGGTCCCGAGATCCTCGAGGTTGAAATCGGGTTGATAGAAGCGGTTGAAGAGCACGATGCCGGCGGCGCCGACCTGCTCGAGCTCGCGGGTGAAGTTGGGCAGCGAGGTGTGAAACGGCGAGAGTTTCACGGCGACCGGTATGCGAACAAAGGATACAACGCTGCGGACGGTTTCGAGGAGTGCGGCTTCGACCTCGTCGGCCGGGAGGTTGGGATCGGTGACGAGCTGGTAGAGGTTGAGCTCGAGGGCATCGGCGCCGGCAGACTCCATGCGGCGGGCGTAATCGATCCAGCCGCCGGGGCGGGTGCCGTTGAGCGAGGCGATGACGGGGATGGTGAGGGCGGATTTCAGGTGCTCGAGCTGGCGGAGGTAGTGATCGGGCGTGAGCTGGTATTCCTCGACGCGCGGGAAGAAGGAGGGGGCTTCGGAAAAACTCTCCGTGTTTTCCTCGGCGCGGAAGAGGGCGCGCTGCTCGGCGTCGATCTGCTCCTCGAAGAGCGAGCGCATGACGATGGCGGCGGCGCCGGCGTCCTGGAGCTGGCCGGCGACGTGAAGGTTGTCACAGAACGGCGAGGCGCCGACGACGAGCGGATTGCTGAGATGGAGGCCGAGGTAGGAGGTGGAGAGATTCATGGCGAGGTGGAGTTCGCAGATGGGGATCTCGTTCTCTTTATCGTTCTCGGATTCAGGGGCGGTGCGAAAACGCGCCTGGCGAGAGAACGAGAACGATTACGAGAACGAGAACGAATCAGTTGGCGGGCGGTTTGGGCGTGCCGTTGGTGTCCGGTTTCGAGGCAGGCGCGGCGAGGCGTTGGTAGAGCGCGTAGTGCTCGCGGACGTAGGCCTGGGCCTGGGTGGCGAGTTCGTCGGCGCGGGCGGGCGCGATGTTTTTCAGGATGCCGAAACGGGATTCGTTGGCGGTGAATTTCGACAGGTCCTGCTTCGGCGGGGCGGAATCGAGCTTGAAGGCGTGCTCGCCTTTCGCCGCGAGGCGCGGGTCGTAGCGGAAGAGCGGCCAGTAGCCGGTGTCGACGGCGAGTTTCTGCTGCTCGAGGCCGAGGTGCAGCGGGTAGCCGTGGGCGATGCAGTGCGAGTAGGCGATGACGAGTGCGGGGCCGTTGTAGGCTTCGGCTTCGCGAAGGGCCTGGAGCGTCTGGCTGTCTTTCGCGCCGAAGGCGACGCGGGCGACGTAGACGTGGCCGTATTGCATGGCGATGAGCGCGAGATCCTTTTTCGCGACGCCCTTGCCGCCGGCGGCGAACTTGGCGACGGCGCCCATCGGCGTGGATTTGGAGGATTGGCCGCCGGTGTTGGAGTAGACCTCGGTGTCGAGGACGAGGACTTTGACATTGGCGCCGGAGGCGAGGACGTGGTCGAGGCCGCCGTAGCCGATGTCGTAGGCCCAGCCGTCGCCGCCGACGATCCAGGTGGTTTTCTTGACGAGGTCGTCGGCGAGGGCGTCGAGCCGTTTGGCGAGAGGATCGTCGCGCAGTTGCGAGAGTCGGGCGCGGAGGGCGACGACGCGTTCGCGTTGGGCGGCGATGCCGGACTCGGTGGACTGGTCGGCGGCGAGGAGCTGGCTCGCGAGGTCTTCGCCGAGTTTCAGGGTGAGTTTGACGAGGAGCTCGCGGGCGGTGCGGGCGCGTTGTTCGACGGCGAGGTGGAGGCCGAGGCCGAATTCGGCGTTGTCCTCGAAGAGGGAGTTGGCCCAGGCGGGGCCGCGACCGTTGGCGTCGGAGCAGTAGGGCGTGGTCGGAAGATTGCCGCCGTAGATCGAGGAGCAGCCGGTGGCGTTGGCGACCATGAGGCGATCGCCGAAGAGCTGGGTCAGGAGTTTGATGTAGGGCGTCTCGCCGCAGCCGGAGCATGCGCCGGAGAACTCCATGAGTGGCGCGAGGAACTGCGCGGCTTTGACGGTGGAGGTGTCGATCTTCGTGCGATCGGGGTCGGGGAGCTGCGTGAAGAAGTCCCAGTTGTTGCGTTGCGCGGCGAGGAGCGGCTCCTGCGGGGCCATGTCGATGGCCTTGTGGCGCGGGTTGGTTTTGTCCTTTGCGGGGCAGACCTGGACGCAGATGGTGCAACCGGTGCAATCCTCGGGGGCGACCTGGAGGGTGTAGCGCTGGCCGGGGAATTCGGTGGATTTGAAATTGGTCGAGAGGAAGCTCTCCGGGGCGGATTCGAGCGCGGCGGGTTCGACGAATTTGGCGCGGATGGCGGCGTGGGGGCAGACCATGACGCACTTGTTGCACTGGATGCAGATCGCGGGATCCCAGACGGGGATTTCGAGGGCGATGTTGCGCTTTTCGAAACGCGCGGTGCCGGTGGGCCAGCAGCCATCGAGCGGCATGGCGCTGACGGGCATGAGGTCGCCCTGGTTGGCGAGGAGTTTCGCGGTGACGGTGCGGACGAACTCGGAGGCGCCGTGATAGGCGGGCGGGACGGTGACGTGGGCGTCGGCGTCGGGCGCGGCGGGGATGGACACTTCGCGCAGGCCGGCGAGGGCGGCGTCGACGGCGGCGTGGTTCATCTTCACGATCTGCTCGCCCTTTCGGC
>JAEZAD010000038.1 GCA_023430565.1 Verrucomicrobiota bacterium | reverse complement strand
AGGTGGTGGACGACGTAGCCGGACAGCAGGCCGAAAGCGCACGCGCTGAGAAGGCTGCCCACGAGGGATGCGACGATGGCGATGGTGCGTTGAAGCGGGAGGGGTTGGGCGGTCGAGAAGTTGAACTCGACGACGGGCCAGTTGTTGGCGGCGAGCAGGGCGGCGGCGGCGAAGAGCAGGCCGGCGGTGAGGAAGGTGAGGCGGGCGGCGAATTTGCCGCGCGTCCACGCGACGATGGCGAGCACGAGGCCGGCGATGGTGAGGATCGCGACGCCGACGCCGCGGGCGATCTGGGCGATGCGGAATTTGGAGTTGCGATCGCGTTCGGCGCGTTCCCAGTCCTCGGGGACGAAGACGAAACGGAGGGCATCGACGAGCTCGTCGCCGGCGAGCGAGATTTGGAGGCGGGCTTCGCCGGGAGCGACGGAGGTGACGGCGGGGTCTTTGAAGACGAACGTCCAATCGGTGCGGTTGGGGCGTTTTTGGGAGGTGGCGGTCACTTCGGTGAAGGCGGCGGGATCGAGCTGCCAAAGATCGCGGAGGGCGGCGTGAGCGCGCGTGCGGGCGTCGGCTTCGGAGAGAGTGGCGCCGGCGCGGGCTTCGGGGAGTTGGTGACTGACGCGATGAAGGTCGCCGCGGGCATTGACGACCATACGCCATTCCTCGGCGCGTTCGGCGACATCGCCGTCGAAGGTGGCGAAGCGGACCACCCAGCTCGATGCGGGCAAGTAGGTGCCGACGAGGGTGCGGTAGGCGTCGGCGCCGGCGGTCTGCCAGGCGAAGCGGTCGGTGTCCCAGGGGCGGCCCGCCGGCGTGGCGGACGGGCGAAACGTATCCGGAAGCTGGATGCCGCGGCGCTGGAGCTCGGCTTCGGCGAGGGCGATGGCGTCGGCGCGGCCGATTTCGAGCGGCGGACTGAGACGTTGAAAAGGACTAAAGGACGTGAGCGGGCTGATGAGCAGCCAGACAATCAAACCGAGGGCACCGATAGCGAAGACGACGGCGGGGGTGCGGTGGGAAAGTTGGGAAGACGGGGGAAGAGGTGGCGGAACGATCTCGGCGGCGACGGGAAGCGGGGCGGGTTGCCAGGAGGCGTTGCGGAGAGAATGCGGAAGATCGGTGAAAGCGCGGGCGCGCCAGCGGCGATAGAGGACGATCCAGAGCGGGATCAACGTGAGCAGGACGACGGCGGTGCGATCGAGCCAGATGCCGTCGCTGGACGCGGCAAAGAGCGGGAGCGACATCAGGACGACGTCGTAGGTGAAATGCAGGACGATCGCCGGAAGGAGTCCGAAGCGGAGGAAGAGTGCGCCGAAAATGAACGACGGGATGATGAGCTCGACGACCCGCGAGTAGGCGGGCTGGCCGGGGTAGTTGGCGTGAGCGGCGGCGAAGACGAGAGCGTGGAGGAGGAAGGCGCCGGCAATCCACCAACGGCGTCCGCCGAAACGTGTGCCGAGAAGTGCGGCGGCGGAGAGCGGAAGGGCGCGGAAGAGTGCTTCCTCCCAGAAACCGGCTTGCGCGGAGCGGGCGAGCGGGGTGAGCCAGGGAAGATAGTGCGCGAGCGAGTTGGGATCGACGAGGGCCTCGGACGGGGTCCACCAGCCGAGCTGGCGGACGACGACGTAATAGAAAACCAATACGTAGAGAAGGCTGACGGACGTGAACAGGTATCCGCCGACGGTGCGGCCCAGGATCTCGCGGGTCGGCGCGGCGTCGCGGGACCAAAGTTTCCAAAATTGCGGGTGTGCGGGAAACGCGCGACGGGAAAGACCTTCCGCGGCGAGGAAGGTGACGAAGAGGCCGAAGCCGAGACCGAGCGCTTGAGCGAAGGCGGCGGCGGTGCGATTGAGGACGAAACTCGTGGCGGATTCGGCGGTGTCGTAGCCGAGCCAGGCGAGGGGCCAGGCGTTGAATTCGGCGAGGAGTTGAAGGCCGGCGATGACGGCGGCCCAGACGAGCGGCTGGCGCCAGAGGACGGCGCGTTGACGAAGGAGGACGGCGAATGCGATGCCGCCGCCGACGACGAGATAACCGAGCATCGCGAAGACGCCGGCGGCAGCGGCGATGGCGTTGTTGGCGGAGCGCATCTTTTCGAAGCGTCGGTCGAACGCTTCGGGAATTTGGAAATAGTGCTCGAGGGTGATCAGGCGGTCGCCACCGACGACGAGGCGAAGGCGCAGACGGCCTTCGCCGAAGGTGAGGTCAGGGCGTTCGTAGACGAAGGTGTGATCGATGCGGCCGCCGGGTTGGGTGACTTGGGAGGATTCGACGAGATTGAAACGGTCGAGCGGGAGATTCCATGGCGCGGAGCGGGCGGCGGTTTCGGCGATGGGCCGGGCGGCGTCGGCGGTGTGGGCGGCGCCGGGGGCTTGTTCGCGGAGGGTTTCGCCGAAGCCGTAGGGCTGGCCGGAAGGTTTGAAGGAGACGACGACCTGGCGGGTTTCGGATTCCTGAAATAGGCGGACGCTCCAGGCGTAGGGTGAGTAGAGCGGGTCGGAGAGGAGGGAGCGGAAGGCGGGGGCGCCGCCGGCTTCGAGTTCGATGAAGGAGCGGGCGCCGGAATCGACGCCGAAGCTGGCGGCGGCGCGCACGGGAGCGGCGGGGCCCCAGCGGTGGGTGGTGGCGAGATCGCGCGCGGAGGCGAGCGCGTGTTCGCGGTCCATCTGGATGTCGACGGAGACGACGGGAAACGCCTGGGGGAAGAGGCGGATCGCGAAGGCGGCGCTGGCGAGGGAAACGAGGGTGAGCGCGATCCAGAAAACGGGACGGCGGAAGAGCGACGGGGTGGCTGAAGCGGCGGGGCGGGGGGCGTCCATGACGTGGGGTGCGACGATGGCGGGACGTGACGCAACGCGAGTCAATGGCGTTGTAGGCAGCGACGCGGCGCGATGTCCGCTCGCTGGCGCTCGCAGCTACAAAGGGACTCTAGAGGAAGAGCCAGCCGCTGAGGAGGAGGATGGGGAAGAGGAACGGGAGGCTGAACTTCAGGATGTAGCCGAAGAAGGTCGGCGTGTGGACACCGGTGCTGTCGGCGATGGATTTGACCATGAAGTTGGGACCGTTGCCGATGTAGGTCATGGCGCCGAAGAAGACGGCGCCGAGACTGACCGCGACGACGAGGCGGGCGTCGGCGGGGTGGTTGAGGAGGACGGCGACGATTTCGGACTCGTGCTGCGGGTTCGAGGGGAAATCGGCGGGATGCTCGGCCTGGGCGGTGGTTTCGGCGAGGCGGAGGAAGGTGGCGTAAGTCGGGGCGTTATCGAGGACGGCGGAGAGCGTGCCGGTGGCGACGTAGTAGTGCATCGGTTTTTTGACGCCGAACTCGCCGCCGTGCTGATCGATGTAGCCGAGCGCGGGCATCATGGTCGCGAAGATGCCGGCGAAGAGGAATGCGACCTCCTTGATCGGACCGAAAGTGAACTGGTTTTGGCGATGAACGGTGGGTGGGGTGAGAAAATAGGACGCGGCGGCGGCGGCGAGCATCACGATTTCGCGGAGGAAATAGGTTTCGGGGAGAAACACGGCGCCGATGATCGCGGCGAGGAAGAGGAGGTTGAGCTTGCCATCGAAGCGGATGCCTTCGGAGGGACGGTCGATGTCGGCTTGGATCCGGGGCGGAGCGTGGCGGTAGCTGCGGCGATCGAGGACGTAGAAAACGCCGAGGACGGCGGCGACGGTGAAGAGCCATTGCACCGTGACGTGTTCGATCAGCCAGAAAAACGGGACGCCGCGAAGATAGCCCAGGAAGAGAGGCGGATCGCCGATGGGGGTGAGGGCGCCGCCGAGGTTGGAGACGATGAAAATGAAAAAGACGACGTGGTAGGGACTGATGCGGATTTTGTTCATCCGAATCCAGGGGCGGATGAGGACCATGGAGGCGCCGGTGGTGCCGATGACGTTGGCGACGACGGCGCCGATCGCGAGGAAGGTGACGTTGGCGAGCGGCGTGGCTTCGTCGCGGACTTTCAGGTGAATGCCGCCGGAAACGACGAAGAGGGAGCCGATGAGGCAGATGAAGGAAAAGTATTCGTGGAGCGTGTGGGCGATCGTGGTGCCGCCGTCGGGCACGCGGGCGAAATAGTAGGCGATGATGAGGAGTCCGAGCGCGATGGAGATATGCGGATAATAGTGCTCCCAAAAATGTTTCACGCGGTGAGGCGTGAGAGGCATGACCGCGATGAGCAGGAGCAGGAGCGCGAACGGCGTGACGAGCCAGAGGGGGATTTCGGCGCCGGACGTGCCGAGGCTGGCGAGGGCGTTGAGGAGGTGCATCGAGGCGAGGCGCCGGAAGAGCAGCAGGTCACCGGTTCGGCCTCAACGGGGAAGAAGGCGACGGCGCGGGTCAGAGGCGACGCGCATCGGTGACATTAGCGCGCGTGAAGGCGCAGGGAGGACGAAAGAGCCGGCGTTTCCGCTACGAGGACGAGGCGGTGGGGAAAGGAAGGGCGGTGCCTTCGGGGAGGTAGCGGCGGGCGAGATTTTTCAGGCGCTGGCCGGAAACGCGGATGTTGGCGGAGCGACGGAGCCAGCCGCGGTTGGTGGAATCCCAGAAGTAATCGCGGACCTCGGCGCGGACGCGTTTGAGTGTGGTGGCTTCGGCGACGCCGAGAATGAGGGCGCGGTCGGCTGAGAAGAATTCGCGGTTCACCAGGAGGATGAGCGCTGCCACGGGAATGGCGTGGGGATACAGGGAGGCCCAAAAGACCTTCTGGACGAAGGCCTCGGGTGCGCAGCGATGCTGCTCGCAGAACCGATCGCGAAAGTTGGACATGCGCTGAAGTGGAGAGGCGCGGTTTACCCGGCGATGAGCTCAAAGGAAGCCAAATTTCGTGCGGGCGCGCGACCATTAGAGCGGATTTAAGGCAAACGGCTGGCGTGGTGGTCGCGCTAACAACGGCTGGGGAGCGGGAGAGACGAGAAGCGGGACAGGCAGGGAGATGGCTCGCGCGGTGGCGCGCTCGCGTGCGGGCGGTCTACCTCGAACGCTGAGGCGCCCGGGAGCCGGGGGCTGCGACTGTTTCCCGAGGCCTAATTTAGCGGGAGAGCGTGGCGGATTCGTCTTCGGGGCGGCGGGCGTAGTAGCGGGCGAGCATGTCGCGCCACTGGGCGTCTTCGATTTCGCGGCGGCGGACGGCGCGGTATTCGGCTTCGCCGGCGAAGAAGATGAAGCCGAAGAGGACGGCGACGAGCCACCAACCATACCAGGCGGCGATGCCCATGCCGGCGAGGCAGACGATCTTGCCGACGGTGGCGGCGATGTAGGTGGCGCGCAGGTAGGGCATGCGGCTCGCGAGGGCGGCGCGGAGGATGCGGCCGCCGTCCATGGGGTAAGCGGGCAGGAGGTTGAAGATGCCCATGACGAGGTTGGCGAAAAAGATCTGGTAAACAAAACCGTCGAACGAGTGGAGGTAGACGGTCTCGTCGAGCTGGCGCACGTAGAACCAGAGGGCGCCGGCGATGACGAAATTCACGAGCGGGCCGGCGAAGGTGATGAGCAGTTCGCGGGAGGGCTGGCGCGGAATGGCGTCGAATTCGGCCATGCCGCCGATCGGCATGAGAAGGATGCGGCGAACGCCGATGCCAAAGTGAAGGGCGGTGAAGGAGTGGCCGAATTCGTGGAGGACCACGCAGGTGAAGAATCCGACGAGGGTGGTGGAGCTCCAGAGCAAGCCTTCCCAGCCCTGTTCGTCCCAGCCTTCCTTTGCGACCCAGGCGAGCAGGAGAAAGAAGCTGAAATGAACGGCGAGTTGAATGCCGCGCACGCGGAAGAGGTTGAAGGACCAGCCGAGCATGGCGGGGAATCAATGCGAGGTTGGGGAAAGCGCCAGCGTGGGATGCAGGTGGCATGGGTGAAACGCGCACCCGTTTAGCGACGCCGTGGGGGAAATGTCGACGTGTTGCGCTACGGGAGCGGCGGTGGGCTATTTACTTTGAGGGGGCGATTCGTTCATCGTCGGCGGCATGTCCGAAGCCAAGCCTGCCACGATCCTGGTGATCGATGACGATGCGGAAATTCGCTACTCGCTGTCGCGGGTGCTGTCGTCGCGGGGGTATCAAATCGTCGAGGCGCCGAGCGGCGAACAAGGCGTGGCGATGGTGAAAAAAGGGCCGGCGCCGGACCTGGTGCTGCTCGACGTGCGGATGGGCGGGATCGGCGGGATCGAGGCGCTGCAGTTGATTCGCGCGGCGAATCCGCGGCAGCTGGTGATTTTGATGACGGCGTTCGGGACGGCGCAGACGGCGATCGAGGCGATGAAATATGGCGCGTTCGACTACATGATGAAGCCGTTCGATCCGCAGAAGGTGCTGGCGCTGGCGGAGGCGGCGTTGAAGACACGGGCGGATTTGCGGGCGGTGAGCGATTACAAGCCGACGATCAACGCGGACGATTATCGCGAAGGCATCGTGGGCAGTTCGCCGGTGATGCAGGATGTATTCAAGATCATCGGACAGGTGACGGCGAGCGACGTGACGGTGATGATCACGGGCGAGAGCGGCACGGGCAAGGAGCTGGTTGCGCGTTCGATCTGGAAACACAGCCATCGGTCGAACAAGCCGTTCATTGCGGTGAACTGCGCGGCGATCCCGGACAATCTGATCGAGAGCGAACTGTTCGGTCACGAGAAGGGGTCGTTCACCGGCGCGACGGGGCAGCGGTTGGGGAAATTCGAGTTATGCGATGGCGGAACGATTTTCCTGGATGAGATCGGCGACATGGCGCTGGCGACGCAGACGAAGATCCTGCGGGTGTTGCAGGCGGGCGAGATCCAGCGCGTGGGTGGGACGGAGACGATCAAGGTCGACGTGCGCGTGATTGGGGCGACGAACAAGGATCTCGAGGAAATGGTGAAGGCGAAGACGTTTCGCGAGGACCTGTATTACCGGTTGAACGTGGTGAGAATTCGCATGCCGGCGCTGCGCGAGCGCACCGACGACATCCCGCAGATCGTGGATTTTTGCCTGCAGAATCTGGTGAAGCAGAAGAAGGCGCGCGTGAGCAAAGTGTCGCCGGAGGCGATGACGGCGCTGACGCGTCACATCTGGCCGGGCAACGTGCGCGAGTTGGAAAATGTGGTGTATCGCAGCGCGGTGATCGCGCAGGGCGACGCGATTTTGGTGAAGGATCTGCCGGTGGAGATCCGCCGCGCGACGGGGAGCGAACCGGAGGTGGCTCCGGTGACGGAAGGCGCGGCCGGAGCGCGGCCGGCGAGTGCGGTGCCGTTCCCCCCGGCGGCGGCGTCTGGGGCGGCGGCGGCCGAAACGCCGCTGACGGTGGAGGGGGTGATCGATTTTCTGTTCGATGCGCTGCGCGGTGGCGAGGAGCCAATGCTGACGCGGATCGAGCGGGAGTTCATCACGCGGGCGCTGGCGGCGGAGGCGGGTGATGCAACAAAGGCGGCGAAATTGTTGGGCGTGACGAAAGCGGCGATGATGAAACGCGCGAAAGAGGCGTGAAAGCGGTGTGGCGGGTTTGGTGCGGTGCGATGCTGGCGATCGCGGCGACGGGGGCGTCGCTCGCAGCGGATGGGGCGCCGGCGGCGGAGGAGGCGGTGTTGCGCGAGATTCTCGCGCCGGGTGAGGCGTGGGAGTTGGTGGGCGAAGGGTATGGGTTGAGCGAGGGGCCGGCGGTGAATGCGCGCGGCGAGGTGTTTTTCAGCGATATTCCGCGGAGTCGGAATTATCGGATCGATGCGAGCGGGGTGCCGCGGGTGTTTGTGGCGGATACGAAGCGGACGAATGGGCAGATTTTCGGACCGGATGGTCGGCTATATGCGGTGGAGACGGGGACGCAGCGGATCGTGGCGTATGACGAAACGGGAGCGGCGTCGGTCGTGGCGGAAGGAATCGCGGGGAACGATCTGGTCGTGGCGCACACGGGGAAATTGTATGTGACGCATCCGGCGCGAAAAGAGGGCGAGCGGAGCCGGATTTGGCTCATTCGGCCCGGCGGGGAGAAGGTGGCGTTCGATGCGGGCGAGTTGACGTATGCGAATGGAATTGCGCTGTCGCCGGACCAGACGGCGATCGTGGTGGCGGATTACCGGGGCGAGTGGGTGTTTCGCGCGCGAGTGAAGGACGATGGATCGCTGGAGACGCTGGAGAGATTTGCGCGGATGCGGTCCCCAGAGCACGCGGAGAGCCTCGCGGATGGGTTGAAATTCGACGAGGCGGGGAGGTTGTATGTCGCGACGCGCATCGGCGTGCAGGTGTGCGACGAGGCCGGGCGTGTGATGGCGGTGATTCCGACGCCGAATGGGAAGATCACCAATCTGGTGTTTGGCGGGGAGAATTTCGACGTGCTTTACGCGACGTGCAACGAGGCGGTTTACCGGCGGAAGGTGACGGTGCGGGGCGTGAATGCGTGGGCGGCGCCGGTGGAGTAACAGGTGCCGAGCTGATGGTTGCGCGGCGAGCGCGCAACCTACAGGATCGAGCGGAGACCGGGGAGGCGGCGGGCGAGGGCGGCGAGGAGATAGCTGGAGAGCAGGCCGGCGAACGTGAGCAAGGCGACGAGGAGATAGGGATTTTGCGGGAGCGCGCGAAAAAGCATCATGAGCGCGACGAGCACGGGAGCGTGGAGCACATAGACGGCGAACGAGCGATCGGCGAGCCAGCGGAGGGCGGGGGTGTCGAAGTTGAATTTCGAGGAGAAGAGGGCGAGCAGGCCGAGCGAGAGACCCAGGCCGGCGAGTTGTTCCCAAGCGGCGAGGCCGAAGGCCTGGCCGGTCCAGCCGCCGAAAAAGACTTCGAGTTGGCCGTCGGCGGGGGCGCCGAAAAAGAGGAGTGCGAGGAGAAAAGTCGGGCCGCCGATCAGGGCGAGCCAGCCGGCGGTGCGGGCGCGCGATGAGGCGGCGAGGGCGTCGAGCCAGCGGTGTCGCGAGGCGTGGAGACCGGCGACGAAGAACGCGATGTATTGGGGGAAGAAGCACAGCTGCATGTTCAGCACGTTGGTGCCGATCGGTTGAACGAGGCGCACGGCGAAGGTGGAGAGCACGATCACGAGGCCGAAAAGCCAGAGCGCGCGGGTGGAAGGCGGAGGCGCGGGAGAGGAGGGCGTCGGAGCGGGGCGCACGGCGCGCCAGGCGACGAGGAGCAGGCAGAAAACCAGGAGCGCGAAAGCGAACCAGAGCGGGCCGGTGCTGCCGATAAAACGGCCGCTCGCGACGTAGTTTCGGTAAAAGGTGAGCGGGGGCGGAAAGTTGGCGTTCCACGGGTTCAGCGCGAGGAGGATGAACGGATGGATGACCAGCATGTAGAACAGCGTGGGCAAGCCGAGGCGGATGAGACGTTCGCGAACGAAGGAGCCGGCGCCGCGGCGCGTGAGGGAAGCGTGCGCGAAATAGGCGGAGACGAAAAACAGCAGACCCATGAAAAAAGACTGCAGGTGTCCCTGCCAAAGGATGAACGGAATCTTTTGCGCGAGCGACGGCTCGGTTTCGCTCATCGCATACCAGTCGCCGACATGGCTGTAGGTGACGCACGCGTGCATGTTGACGACCAGCACGATAACGAACGCGCGGAGATGATCCACCCAGGGAAGCCGGGAAGAGGACGCGAGCGGCATGCCGCAGCAGCGTGGCCGGTGCGCGGTGGTGGGCGAATGTTTTCGGGCGGCGAAGCGAGACCGGCGGAAACGCAGTGGAGACACCGCGCCGCCATGAGGGATAGGGTCAGGGAGATTCGTCGGCGGACGCGCGGACGAATTCGGCGTGGGCTTGGTCGATTTTTTTCATCGCGTCGTGGACGGCGCGGCCCGCGGTGGGGGAAAGTTTTTTCACGTCGTCGGAGATCGTTGCCAGAGTGGCGCGCACGATCTGGAGGTCCTGGTCCAATACTTGGGGCGACAACGACGATGGCTTGTCCATGCGGCTTTCGGACGCCTTCGTGCAGAATAGGTTTCGTCGAAATTGCGTGACGATTTTTGAACGCGGCGGGAATGAGCCCGCCTGGTGTTTGGCCTAAGGGCCGACGAGGACGTCGGCTCTACCTGCGCGCTTTTATTTGCGATCGGCGTAGCCTTCGGGGTGCGCGGCGTGCCACTTCCAGGCGGTGGCGACGATCGAGTCGATGTCGGGAAATTTCACGGTCCAACCGAGTTCGGATTTCGCTTTCGACGAATCGGCGAAAAGCGCGGGCGGATCGCCGGCGCGGCGGGGTGCGATCGTATGCGGGACGGTGCGGCCGGTGACTTTTTCGACGGCGCGAATCACCTCGAGCACGGAGGTGGGCGTGCCGGTGCCGAGGTTGTAGAAGAGCGCGGTGCCGGGCTTCGTGAGTTTGTCGAAAACGGCGATGTGGGCGCGGCTGAGGTCGTCGACATGCACGTAATCGCGGAGGCAGGTGCCGTCGGGCGTGGGATAGTCGCTGCCGAAAACCTGCAGCGCGCCGCGGCGGCCGGTGGCGGCGTCGATCGCGAGCGGGATGAGATGCGTTTCGGGCGAGTGATCCTCGCCGATCATGCCGTCCTCGGCGGCGCCAGCGGCGTTGAAATAGCGGAAGGCGGCGAAGCTGAGGCCGTGGGCGTGCGCGAGGGATTTCAGGGCGTTTTCGATGTCGAGCTTGGTCTGGCCGTAGGGATTGATGGGCGCTTGCGGCAAATCCTCGGTGATCGGCATCTTCGCGGGGACGCCGAAGGTGGCGCAGGTGGACGAGAAGACGAATTTGGTGACGCCCTTCGCGAGCATGACGCGCAGGAGATGGAGCGTGGCGACGACGTTGTTGAAATAGTATTTCAACGGGTCCTGCACCGACTCGCCGACGTAGGCGAAGGCGGCGAAGTGCATGACGACGTCGATTTTCTCGTCGGCGAGAATACGGCCGATCGCGGCTTCGTCGCCGAGGTCGGCGGAATGAAACGCGACGTCGGGGGCGACGGCGGCGCGGTGGCCGAAGACGAGATTATCGAGGACCACGGGGCGGTGACCGGCGGCGATTAGTTGGCGGACGCAATGGCTGCCGATGTAACCGGCGCCTCCGACGACGAGGACGTTCATAGTGTAAAGGAAGAGCGGAGAGGGATGTGCGTTAGGTGTCGGCGCGCAATGACAAAGGAAACGGCGCGTCGTTCGGGGGAATGTGGAAAAGCGTTGGAACGGGAGGACGTTTTTCCAGATTTGGCGGTGTGGTTGTGCCGGGGATTGCTTTCAGCGGAGGGGCCGCTACCCATCTCCGTTTTGCCGAATCAATGAAGTCGTCGCGTATCGTCATCACAGGTGTCGGGTTGACCGCGCCCAACGGGAGTTCGCTCGCGGAGTTTCGCCGCAACCTGCTCGAAGGCGTCGCGGGGATCGAGCGGATGGAAGTGCGTTACATGGGCCAGCAACTCGCGGGCGTGTGTCATTACGATGCGTTGAAGTATCAGAAGAAGAAGGAAGTGCGGGTGGGCACGCGGGCGGGGAGCATCAGCATCTACTGTGCGCGCGAAGCGCTGGCGGACAGCGGGGTGAACTGGGACGGCGTGGCGAAGGACCGCGTCGGCATCTACATCGGTTGCACGGAGCACGGCAACGTCGAGACGGAGAACGAAATCTACAACGTCTCGAAATTTAACTACGACACGAAGTTCTGGTCGCATTATCACAATCCCCGGACGGTCGCGAACAACCCGGCAGGGGAGGCGTCGCTGAATCTGGGGGTGACGGGTCCGAGTTACACGATCGGTGCGGCGTGCGCAGCGGGGAATCTGGGATTGATTCATGCGACGCAGATGCTGCGGCTGGGCGAGGTGGATTTCGCGATTTGCGGCGGCGTGAGCGAGAGCATTCACACGTTTGGGATTTTCGCGGGATTCAAATCGCAGAATGCGCTGGCGACTCACGAGGATCCGCAGAAGGCGTCGCGACCCTTCGACAAGGCGCGCAACGGCATCGTGATCAGCGAAGGTGGGTGCCTTTACACGTTGGAGCGGCTGGAGGATGCGCAGGCGCGCGGGGCGAAGATTTACGCGGAGATCGTGGGGTATCACGTGAACTCGGACGCGAGCGATTACGTGCTGCCGAATCCGACGCGGCAGGCGGAGTGCGTGCGGGCGGCAGTGAAGCGGGCCGGGTTGGAGCCGAAGGACATCCATATCGTGAATACGCATGCCACGGCGACGCCGCTGGGCGATATTCAAGAGTGTGAGGCGATCCGGGCGGTGTTTGGCGAGGGTTGCCCGGATACGCACATCAATAACACGAAGAGTTACATCGGGCACTGCATGGGCGCGGCGGGGGCGTTGGAGCTGGCGGGGAATTTGCCGTCGTTCG
>JAEZAD010000007.1 GCA_023430565.1 Verrucomicrobiota bacterium | reverse complement strand
CGCCCGTCGAGCACGATGCCGCCCAGAGTCGGCTCGGTCAGTCCGGCCACCATCGAAAGCACGGTGGATTTGCCGCAGCCGGAATGGCCGATCAGCGCGACAAACTCGCCCTTTCGAATCTTCAGGTCGAAGTCGCGCACCACCGAGATCGGACCGGTGGGTCCGTCGAAGGTTTTCGTGACGAAGGAAATGTCGAGAAAGGCGCTCATGAGGGATCGGTCTTCACAGGTTCACGACGCGGGTCGGCCCGGCCCTGGGCGCGGCGGCGGAGAAACGCGCGGTCGAGCCACGTCACGTGATCGAGGTTTTCGGGCACGAGCGCCGGCAGCCGGACGGTGCGCGAGGAGGAGGTGGACCTGCGCCCCGCCGAGGCCAGCAGCCAGTCGAGGATGTCTTTTCGCAGCCGTTTGAAATGTGGGTCGTGGTTGAGCGACTGGCGATCGCGCGGGCGTGGAAGATCGATCGAGAACGACGGACCGAGCGTCGCGGCCGGGCCCGCGCTGAGCGGAATCACCCGGTCGGCGAGCAGGATGGCCTCGTCGGGGTCGTTGGTGATGAGCACGACGGTCTTTTTGTTCTCCTGCCAGATGCGCGAAATTTCGTCCTGCAACGTCGCGCGCGTGAGCGCGTCGAGCGCGCCGAGCGGCTCGTCGAGCAGGAGCACGCGCGGATCCATCGCCAGCGCGCGGGCAACGGCGACGCGCTGGCGCATGCCGCCGGAGAGCTGGCGCGGACGCTTGTCGCGCGCGGGCGTGAGATTGACCATCGCTATGTGGCGTTCGATGTGCTCGCGGCGGCGCTCGGCGGACCACTGCGGAAACACACGGTCGACCGCGAGCGCGATGTTGCCGTAAACGGTGAGCCAGGGGAGCAACGAATAGTTCTGAAAAACGAGCGCCCGATCGGGCCCGGCGTCGGGCATCGGCTTGCCGTCGAGCGTGACCGTGCCTGTATCCGGAGAAAGAAGACCGGCGAGAAGGTTGATCAGCGTCGTCTTGCCGCTGCCCGAAAAGCCGACGATCGCGAGGAACTCACCCTCGTGGAGCTGTAGATCGAGGTCCGCAAGAATCTCCGACCGCGCGGCGCTCGAGCCAAAGCCACGCGACACACGCTGAAGTTCGATGACGGGGGTCATTTCAGACATTGAAGAGAATGCCTTTGAACCACGGGAGCATGGAGAAATTCACCGTGCGGTCGCTCCGAAGCTGACGGCGCGTTGCAGCGAGAGCATCGCACGGTCGAGCGCGAAGCCGATGAGGCCGATCGCGAAGACGGCCACCATGATCTGCGCGAGCGTCTGGCTGCTGCCGTTTTGAAACATGTCCCAGACGAATTTTCCCAGGCCCGGATTCTGCGCGAGCATCTCGGCGGCGATCAGCACCATCCAGCCCACGCCGAGCGAGAGCCGCAGCCCCGTGAAAATCAGCGGGAGCGCGGCCGGTAGCACGATCTTGAATATCTTCGCGAACCAGCCGAGACGGAGGACGCGCGCGACGTTGAGGTAATCCTGGTCGATCGACGCCACGCCGACCGCGGTGTTGATCAGCGTCGGCCAGAGCGAGCAGAGGGCGACCGTGATCGCGGAACTGAGAAACGCTTTTTCGAAAAACGGCTCGGGCGGATTATAGAGCGCGCTGACCAGGATCATCACGATCGGCAGCCAGGCGAGCGGCGAGACGGGCTTGAAGAGCTGGATGAACGGATTCAGCGCGAGATTGAAGCCGCGGCTCAGCCCGCAAATCACACCGAGCGGGACCGCAATCAGCGAAGCGATCACAAATCCGGTGAACACCGTCTGAAGGCTCGTCACGATCTGGCGGAAGAACGTCGGTCGCGGCGCGTATTTGCGCTCCTTCCATTCGCCACCCGGATTCTTGGCGAGGAAGGCGGCTTTGCGCTCGGCCTGGCGCTCGTAGAACTCGCGCTCCTTCACCCCTTCGGCGAGGTGCTCGGCCCACAGATTCTTCACCTCGTCCACGACCGCCACCGGGCCGGGCAGCGAGCCGAAGCTGACTTGGATGTTGCGCGAAGCGAGCGACCAGAAACCCAGGAAGATCGCGATGGCCAGCGCGGGAATGCCAACGTTGCGCAAGGCGGAGCGGACGAGGTTTTCCCAGCGCAGGGTGGCAGCAGATGACGTGCTCATGGTGGATTCGATCTGGGCGCGATCAGTCCTTGCGGCCGATCGCGAGCTTTCGGAGGTAGGCGTTGGGCTCACGGCCATCGTAGGCGAGGCCGTCGATGAACTCGTCAGTGGAAACGCGATAACCGTCGGTCTCGGGCACGTCTCCAGCGGTCAATTTCCCTTCCGCCATCAGCTCCTTCGCCGCAGCGAGATAGATGTCGGGTTTGTAGACGGCGGCGGCCGTCTGCGTATACCACTCGTCGGTCTTCGCCTCGCCGATCTGACCCCAGCGGCGCATCTGCGTGAGATACCAGACGGCGTCGCTGTAATACGGATACGTGGCGAAGTAGCGGAAGAAGACGTTGAAGTCGGGCAGCGGGCGGGTGTCGTCCGCGGTGTATTGCCACGTGCCGGTCATGCTGTTGGCGATGACCTTGAAATCGGCGCCGACGTATTCGGGCCGTGACAGGATGCGGCAGGCCTCGACGCGGTTTTCCGGCGAGGCGTCGAGCCACTTCGCCGCGCGCAGGAGCGCCTTCACCACGGCGATGTGCGTCTGCGGATTCTCCTCCGCCCATTCGGCGGTCACGCCGAAGACCTTCTCCGGATTGTTCTTCCAGATCTCGTAATCAGTGATGACGGTCACGCCGATGTCGCGGATCACCGCCTGTTGATTCCACGGCTCGCCGACGCAGTAACCTTGAATGGTGCCCTGCGCGAGCGTGGCGGGCATCTGCGGAGGCGGCGTCACCGAAATCAACACGTCGGCCTCGGCGGTGCCGGTGGTGTCGTTCGGCGTGTAGAACCCCGGATGAATCCCGCCGGCGGCCAGCCAGTAGCGCAGCTCGTAGTTATGCGTGGATACGGGGAATACCATGCCCATTTTCAACGGCGTGCCGGCGGCCTTCAGGCGTTGGACGACGGGCTTGAGCGCGTCGGCCTTGACCGGGCGAGGCGTGGGTGTGGCCGCGAGATCCGGATTCAGCTCGAGCATCTCCTCCCAGACGGATTTCGCGAGGGTGATGCCGTTGCCATTGAGATCCATGGAGAAGGCGGTGACGACGTGCGCCTTCGTGCCGAAACCGATTGTCGCGGCGAGCGGCTGGCCCGCGAGCATGTGCGCGCCATCGAGTTCGCCGGTGATCACGCGATCGAGCAGGATCTTCCAATTCGCCTGGGCCTCGACGGTGACGTAAAGGCCCTCGTCTTCGAAGAAGCCCTTCTCCTTCGCAATGACGATCGGCGCGCAATCGGTGAGCTTGATGAAGCCGAACTTCAGATCGGGTTTCTCCGGCTCGGCCGCCGGCAGCAACGCGGCCGTGGCGAGCAGCAGCACCGCTTTGAGCGGGCGCGAGAAAAGGCGAGCGTCAGGACGAAACAGTCGGGACATCGGCAGGAGAGACGGAGTCATGGGTGGTGGGAAGGTTGAGGGCGGAGCGATAGAGATCTTCGCGGAAAAGCTGCTGCGGCAGCGCGGGGTCCACGCCCGCGGGCAGGATGCCGGCGGCGGCAAGTTCGTGTTGCAGCGAGGCGGCTTTCGCAGCGCTGGGAACGTTCGCGCGGCCGCGATGAAAAACCAGGAAATCAGGCACCTGTTCGACGCGGCCGTGGCCGCACTCGAAACGACCAAGCAGGGCGGGCGCGATCACGCGCGACGGCAAATTCAAATGGGCGGATTCGCTGAGCAGCGCGGGGAGCTCCTCCCGATGCTGCGGGTCGTCGCACCATTCGGCGGCTTCCGCGAGGGCCGCGACCAGCGCCGCGTGCTCGCGCGAGCGCTCGGTCGCGAAATCCTCCGTCACCATCAGGACTTTTTCGATGTGCCCCGGCGAGTGCGACGCGCTCCACGTCGGGCACCAGCCCACGTCGGCGCGAACGGCGATCGAGTTCCATGGCTCGCCGGCGCAATAGCCGTCGATCGTGCCGGCCTCGAGATTCCGAAACATCTGCGCCGGCGGCACGATCGCGATGCGCACGTCGGCTTCGGGACGAATCCCGGCCGAGGCGAGCCATTGCAGCAGCAGCAGGTGATGCGACGAGAACGGAAACACGACGCCGATCGTCAGCCGGCTCTCGCCCCGGCGCGCGCGGGCGACCGTGCGCAGGGTCGCGGCGTCGCGAACGCCCTCGGCATAAAGGCGGTTCGAAAGCGTGAGGGCGTTGCCGTGAAGATTGAAAACGAACGCCGTCGATACGGCCCGCGCCGCGCAGCCGAGCCCAAGCTGCGCCGACCACAACATCGGCGCGGGCGCCTGCGCGGCATCGAGTTCCCCGTAGAGGATTTTCTCCCGGATCGTCGCCCAGCCGACTTCGCGCTCGAGCACGACCTTGAGTCCGCGGCGGGCGAAGATGCTGAGGCGCTGCGCCACGATCAGCGGCGCGGCGTCGGTCAGCGCGAGGAAGCCGATGCGCAGGGCACGAGAGCCAGGGGCGGAGGAAATGGGCGCGGTTTTGGTCATCGTTTTTCCGATACCCGTTTTAGCCGCTGACATGCCACAAGTCGGAGCTGGCCTGATAAGTGCTTTGCAAAGATTTCATGCCATCAATGAAAGGCGCTCATCCATGAACCGCCCGCTGGACAGCCGGCAGCTGCTCGCTTTCGCCGCGCTCGCGCGCTGCCAGAGCTTTACGCGCGCGGCCAAGGAGCTGTTTCTCACGCAGAGTGCGGTGAGCCACGCGATCAAGGCCCTCGAAGCCGAGGTCGGCAGCCGGCTCGTCGACCGCGCGGGACGTCACGTGCTGCTCACGCAGGCGGGCGAACAATTTCTCCGCCACACGGAAAAGATCCTGCGCGAGATGGACGCCGCGCGCGCGGGGCTCGATGCGCTTTCGCGCTGGGGCCACGGGCGGTTGCGCGTCGGCGCCAGCACGACGGCCTGTCAGTATCTGCTGCCGACCGTGCTGCGCGAATTCAAGCAGAGCTTCCCCAAGTGCGTGATCACGATCGAGCCCGGCGATCATGCGCAACAGGTCGAGCTCCTGCAGAGCAACCGCATCGACCTGGCGATCATGCTCGAGCCGGAAACGACCAGCGAGTTCGAGTTCGTGCCGTTGTTTTCCGACGAACTGCGCTTCCTGACGTCGCCGATGCACGCGTGGGCCCGCGAAGGTCGGATGACCCGCGAAGCGCTCGAAGGCGAGACGCTCGTGCTGTATAATAAATCCAGTTACACGTTCCGGCTGGTGAACGAATTCTTCCGTGAAGAGCGCATGACGTTCGGCCACCACATCGAGCTCGGCAGCATGGATGCGATCAAGGAGCTCGTGAAGATCGGCGTCGGAATCGGCGTGCTCGCGCCGTGGATCGCGCGCGCGGAGCTCGAGTCGGGCGCGTTGGTGGATTTCCCGCTCGGCCGTCGCCGGCTGCGCCGCACGTGGGGCGTCGCGCACTTGAAAGGCCGCCGGCTGCCGCTCGGCGAAGAGACGTTCATCGGGCTCTGCCGCTCGGTCACGGAAAGCTTCGGCACACCGACGAAAGAGCGCTCGCCCGGCACCTCCGCGGCCTGACGCCAGGGCGGTGCCTTCGGTTAAGCGGCTGCTCGTCCGGGAATAAGGGCGCACCCCCGGGGCGGATTAGGCGGGCTTTACCTACGGAGCGCGGACGAGAATAGACTCGCGGCGCGCGCACCGCGTGGGCAGAACCTCCGCGTCCCCACACGGTTCGTTCTTTCCGCTTCCTTACCCCTCTATGCAGCTACCCTACCTCGGAAAATGGGGCGCCGTCGCTGCGACGGTGTCCGTCACTTCGGTTGCTCGCGCCAGCGAGGCCGACATCAAGATCCCCGACCTCTCCCAGGTCACCTTCGACGGCCTCGGCGGCACCAGTGGTGTGACGCTGATGTATCTCGGCATCGCGGTATGTTTCGTCGGCGCGATCTTCGGCCTGATCCAATATTGGCAGACCAAGGCCCTGCCGGTGCATCCGTCGATGGCGGCCGTGTCGCATACGATCTGGGAAACCTGCAAAACGTATCTGTTCACGCAGGGTAAATTCCTCGCGATCCTCTGGCTGCTGATCGCCGCGTGCATGACCTATTACTTCGGGTTCCTGTCGCACAACACGGCGACGCACGTGGTCATCATCCTCGCCTCCTCGGTCCTCGGCATTCTCGGGTCCTACGGCGTCGCCTGGTTCGGCATCCGGATCAACACCGTCGCCAACTCGCGCACCGCGTTCTCCGCGCTGAAAGGCAATCCGCTCGCCACCCTCGGCATCCCGCTGCGCTCCGGCATGAGCGTCGGCCTCCTGCTGGTGTGCGTGGAGCTGTTCTTCATGATCTGTATCCTGGTGTTTCTGCCGCTCGACCTGGTCGGGCCGTGCTTCATCGGGTTTGCCATCGGCGAATCGCTCGGCGCTTCCGTGCTCCGTATTTGCGGCGGCATCTTCACCAAGATCGCCGACATCGGTTCGGACCTCATGAAGATCGTCTTCAAACTGCCCGAGGACGACCCGAAGAACCCCGGCGTCATCGCCGACTGCACCGGCGACAATGCCGGCGACAGCGTCGGACCGACCGCGGACGGGTTCGAAACCTACGGCGTCACCGGCGTCGCGCTCGTGGCCTTCCTCGCCCTCGCCCTCGCCGCGGCGCCCGCCATCTGCGCGACCCTCATCATCTGGCTGTTCGCCATGCGCGCGCTGATGATCGTGACCTCGCTGCTTTCCTATTTCCTCAACGAGGCCCTCACAAAAGCGATGTTCGGCGGGAAGAAGGATTTCGATTTTGAAGCTCCCCTCACCCACCTCGTTTGGCTCACCTCCGCCGTCTCCATCGCGGTCACGTTTGCCGCCAGCTACTACCTGCTCGCCCACCAAACCGGCCTCGATCCGAACCTCTGGTGGGTGCTCTCGATCATCATCAGCTGCGGCACCGTCGCCGGCGCCCTGATCCCCGAATTCACGAAGATTTTCGTGAGCACCAATTCGCGGCACGTGAAGGAAGTCACCAACTGCTCCCGCCACGGCGGCGCCTCGCTCAACATTCTCTCCGGCTTCGTCGCGGGTAACTTCTCCGCGTTCTGGATGGGCCTGGTGATCATGCTGCTCATGTTCACCTCGTATTATTTTTCCCAGAACCCCGCGCTGCTCTCGATCATGCCGACGAAGTTCCTCTTCGCCGCGCCGATCTTCGCGTTCGGTCTGGTGGCGTTCGGCTTCCTCGGCATGGGCCCGGTCACCATCGCGGTCGACAGCTACGGCCCCGTGACCGACAACGCCCAGTCCGTCTACGAACTCTCGCAGATCGAGGCGCGTCCCGGCATCGGCGCCGAGGTCGAACGCGATTTCGGCTTCAAGCCCGATTTCGAAAACGCCAAATACCAGCTCGAGAAGGGCGACGGCGCGGGCAACACGTTCAAGGCCACCGCCAAACCCGTGCTCATCGGCACCGCGGTCGTCGGCGCCACCACGATGGTCTTCGGCATCATCATGCTGCTCGAAAATCTGTTCGGCGACGTCGTCACGCGCCTCTCCATCGTGCAGCCCGAGATCATCCTCGGCCTCATCATGGGCGGCTCCGTGATCTACTGGTTCACCGGCGCGTCCTGCCAGGCCGTCGTCACCGGCGCGTATCGGGCCGTCGTCTACATCAAGGAGAACATGAAACTCGACGCCACCACCGCGTCGGAAAAGGACAGCAAGGAGGTCGTCCGCATCTGCACCGTCTACGCGCAAAAGGGCATGTGGAACATCTTCATCGTCGTCTTCTGCTTCTCCCTCGCGCTGCCGTTCTTCAACGCGTATTTTTTCATCGGATACCTGCTCGCCATTGCTTTCTTCGGGCTCTTCCAGGCCATCTTCATGGCCAACGCCGGCGGCGCGTGGGACAACGCCAAGAAGATCGTCGAGGTCGAGCTCCGCCAAAAGGGCACCGATCTCCACGCCGCCACCGTGGTCGGCGACACCGTCGGCGATCCATTCAAGGACACCTCCTCCGTCGCGATGAATCCGGTGATCAAATTCACCACGCTCTTCGGCCTGCTCGCCGTCGAAATCGCCGTCACGATGACGAATGTCACCGCCAAACACGCCATTGGCGCCGTCTTCTTCATCGTCGCGCTGGTCTTCGTCTACCGCAGCTTCTACGGCATGCGCATCCCGGACGATAACGCGAAGGGCTGACACCGGTCCTCTCACCTTTTTTCCCATCGAGGGCGGGTCTTCGGACCCGCCCTTTTTTGTTGGCCTGTTCATTCTTCCGCGCTTTTCGCGCCCCTGCCCCGCAATCGGTAGTCTCACCTATTCGGCCATGGAGCCCACTCCCACCCTCGGAACAGCCACCACGCCTCAGCGCACTAACGTCCTAATCCCACACGCGGCTTCTCGTCGCGCCGTTTAATAACTCAACCCCTCAGACCATGCAGAATATGAAATCCTCCCTGCTTTCCCGCTTCATCCTCATCCCGGCGCTCGCCGCCGTCACCGTCCCTGTGCTCGTCCAGGCCAGCGAAGCCACCGCCCGCGCCAAGGCGGAAGTCTCCGAAATCAAAGGCGACGCCGCGAAGGCCGCCCTCGATGAGATCAACGCCGAGATCGATCGCCTCGATGTCCTCGTCGATAGCGCCCCCGACATGAGCGAACGCGAAGCCGCCCGCGCCCGCATCGACGTGCTCAAGGAGCGTCGCAACGACCTCCGCAAAACGTATGTGAAATCCCGCTACGAGGAGCTGAAGGCCGACATCCGCGCGGAAGGCAACCGCCTCGCCGCCTGGACCAAACGCACGTTCAATCGCGACGAGGCCAGCAACGCCCGCCGCGAAGTCGGCGACACGCTCGACGAAGCCAAGCGCGACGCCCGCGCCGCCGGCCACAGCGCCGTCGCCGCCATGGATCTCGACTCCTATAAGAATCGTCCGCTCGACACCGACAAGGACGCCGCTCGCGCGGCGCTCAACGCCCTCGAGGAAACGATCGACGAGCTCGACGACCGCGTGGACGACATGCCCAAAGGCGTGGCTCGCGATGCCGCGGAAAAGCGCGTCGACGCGCTCGAAGACCGCAAGGACGAGCTCGAAGACAACTTCAACCGCACCGCTTTCAACGCGCTCGTTGACGACGTGCAGGCGGAAGTGAAATCCCTTCGCAGCGCAGTCACGGAATAACCCGTCGCTCACCTCGTTCTTTCCCCGCGGAGCCGCAAGGCTCCGCTTTTTTTTGCTCCAAGAACGTCGTCGCGATTCAGGCCGGCTGGCTTCACGATCCCCCATCTGCCTTGCCCACGCCCATGCCCAGTTCGTTCGACCTCGACGCCTATCTCGCCCGCATCGACTACACCGGCCCGCGAGAAGCCTCCCTCGCGGCGCTCGCCCAGATCCATTACCGCCACGTCTGCTCGATCCCGTTCGAGAATCTCGACATCCTTCTCGGCCGCCCCATCCGCATCGATCCGTCCTCAGTCCAACAAAAGCTGATACACGACCGCCGCGGTGGATATTGCTTCGAGCACAACACCCTTTTCGCCGCAGCGCTCACGGCGCTCGGCTTTCGCGTCACGCCCCTCGCCGCCCGCGTGCGCTGGCAGGTCCCCGCCGAGGTGAAAACAGCGCTCACCCATATGATCCTGGCCGTCGAAGCGACCGGCCGCCACCTCCTCGCCGACACCGGCTTTGGCTCGGGCTCGCTCAGCGCCCCTCTCCTGCTCGACACCGATGCGCCGCAACCCACTCCGCACGAGCGTCGTCGGCTCCTGCGCCGCGGCGACGTCCTGGTCCATCAGGCCGAACACGCCGGCGCTTGGGCCGATCTCTACGAGTTCACCCTCCAGCCCATGTTCGTTCCCGACTTCGAAATGGGAAACTGGTTCACGAGCACGTGGCCCGAATCGCGCTTTCGCCAAAACCTCACCGTCGCGCTCACCGCCCCCGATCGCCGCCACACCTTGTTGAACCGCCAGTTCACCACACGCTGGACCGACGGTCGTGTGGAAACACGCGAGCTCGCCACGCCCGCCGAACTCCTCGAGGTCCTCGGCGATTTCTTTGCGCTCACCTTTCCCGCCGGCACCCGCTTCGACGCACCCGGACTCGCCTCGTCGCCCGTTTCCCCGGCACAGTAAAACGTCCGCGTTGAAATTCTCCTCGCGCCCGTCGTCCGCCGCATGAACAAGATCGGACCTCCATGAAACACCGCCCCTTCGGACGCCATCCCTTCAACGTTTCTGAAATCGGCTTCGGCGCCTGGGCCATCGGCGGATCGTGGGGCGCACAGGCCGACACCGACTCGCTCGCCGCGCTGCATCACGCGCTCGATCTCGGCGTCAACTTCATCGACACCGCCGCCGGCTACGGCGACGGCCGCAGCGAAAAGCTCATCGCCCAGGTCCTCCGCGAACGCGCCGAATCCGGCCGCAAGGAAAAGATCTTCGTCGCCACCAAGACCCCGCCGTCCGACGGCACCTGGCCGCCCTCGCCCTACGACCGCGCCGAGGAGCGCTACTCCGAATCCTATCTGCGCGAAAACATCGCCACGCGCTGCGCCAACCTCGGCACCGACCAACTCGATCTTCTGCAACTCCACACCTGGACTCGCGCATGGAATCGCAATCCCACGCCTTTCAAAATTCTCCGCGCTCTCCAGGCCGAGGGAAAGGTCGGCCTCATCGGCGTCTCCACCCCCGAGCAGGATCAGAACAGCGTCATCGATCTCATGCGCGGCGGCTGGGTCGATAGCGTGCAGGTCATCTACAACCTCTTCGAACAAGAGCCCGCGGCCGAATTGCTCGATGTCGCGAAGGAATGCGGCGTCGGTGTCATCGTGCGCGTGGTCTTCGATGAAGGCGTGCTCACCGGCAAATTCACCGCCGACACAAAGTTCGCGGCCGACGATTTTCGCGCCAAATACTTCGAAGGCGACCGCCTTGCCCGCGCCGTCGCGCGCGCGGAAGAAATCCGCCAGGACCTCGACGGCTCCCCCTTCACCCTGGCGCAGGCCGCCATCAAGTTCGTCCTCGCGCACCCCGCCGTTTCGACGGTGATCCCCGGCATCCGCACGCCCGCACAAGCCGAAGCCAACTGCGGCGTGAGCGATCTTCCGCCGATGCGGGCCGATCTCCTCGTTCGCCTCCGCCGCCACAACTGGCGCCGCGGCGTCTGGTATTCCGGCAAATAATCAACGCCCAATGCAGGCGCGGTCTCTCACCGCGCTTTCACAACGGCGACACCCCGATCACCAGCCCGACCACCGCCCCATACACCACGTGGCCGAGCAGATGGCTCAATCCCACTGCCAAGCCCGCGTCCGTGTATTCCTCGAACGGATGCCCCTCCGCCACGACCCAGACCAGCATCAGGCTCACGATGAGCCCATGGAGAAATCCGATGCCCGTCCCGACAAAGAGTGCCTCCGGCATTCCCGTTCTCCCCAGCCATAACATCGCCATCGCATAAACCATCGCGAAGCCGATCGCCGAGATCGTGTGCAGGATCATGCCGACGCGAAACGCGTTTCCGCGCGTCTTCGTCACCAGCCCGCCCAACGCCATGACCATGTTCCCTCGCGCCAGCCCGCCGCGCGTCATCAACGCCATCGCGCCCAGCATCGCCACGCCGCCTAAACCCCCAGCCACCACCGCGGTCGCCAGATAACTCCCAATCATCGTCAACGGATTCATTCGCGCCTCCTTGTCTGGGTTTCTCACGCCGCCGCTGGCCGCAACGCGCCGCACCATAACCCCGAGTTCCGGTCCCGCAACCGCCTCCCGCCATTCGATTCTTGGCGCACCCGCCGTTCCGCGCGACATTCCCGCCATGGTCGCGCTGCTGGCCCTCGCCCCCGCCTTTCTCGTTTTCGAAATCTGGCAACTCGTCGTCTGCGAACGCTACCTCGGCATCAAACAAATCGCGCGCCACGGCGATCCCCGCGCCCTGGGCCTCGGCGAATTCACCGCCTTTCTCTGGAGTTTCACGCTGTTCGTCTACTGGGCCTGGATGGCCAGCCTGCTTGTTCTTCCTTTTGCGCGAC
This sequence comes from Verrucomicrobiota bacterium, assembly GCA_023430565.1. Classification (GTDB taxonomy): domain Bacteria; phylum Verrucomicrobiota; class Verrucomicrobiia; order Opitutales; family Opitutaceae; genus Opitutus. Next base: position 9,047 of record JAEZAD010000007.1, on the reverse strand, counting down.
TCCAAAGCCTCTGCCTCCTCGCCGCCTCCGCCCTCGGCTACGGCTTCCGTCGCAACACCGGCCTCAAATGGACGCTCGTCATTCTCACCTTCGAAGGCGCGCTCCGGATCGGCCTCCTGATGTCGCTCTCGTTCATGGCGTGGCGCCGTCTCTGACACTCCACCACGCCCTCCGAAAATTTTCGCTCAACCCGCCCCTTCGCGTAAGCCGCAAGCTTGCTCGCGCTCCGTCCAGCGCTCACCGCCCCAGCCGCCGCACTTCCAGCTTCGGCGCCGGCTCCGCAAACGACTGCGTGAAAAATTCCTGCGCCTCATTCATCAGTTTCGCGTATTTCCCGTAATCGCCCGCCCACGAGTTCGGCACGCACACGCGCTTGATCACACCTTTGCCGACCTTGTCCGGCGCCTCGCGATCCGGCGTGAGCTCCATCGAGAATTTCGGATCGTGCGTATGCACCACGTAGTGCCGGGACCCGTCGCGCTCCTCCCGCTCGATCCGCAGAAAGTTGCCGAGGCTCATCGCGGAAACGAATGCACGTCCGCCCCCCGAACGCAATCCGACACCCGTCCCGCTCGCGCTTCCCCGTGCTCCCCAGCCACTCCGTGATTGAAAAACCTCCACCCTCGCCGCACAAACTCCCCGCGCCGCTCGCGCCACGCGGCGCCGGCCGCCAGCCGATCCCATGAGCCTCCCCGAACCGCCCCCCAAGCTCCCCAGCTGGATCTTCTTCGTCGCCGACGCCGCTTTCCTCGCGGCCGCGTGGCTGATCTTCGAACGCAGCCCCCGGCCGCTCCCGCTCGAAACCAGTTTCCTCATCGTCGGCTGCGTCTTCGCCGGCGCCCTCGTCGCCCTCGTCCCCCTCGTCGCCCGCTACGAACGCAAAAAGAACGAGGTCCTCGACGAGCGCCAGCGCTCCCTCGAATCGCTCTCGCGCACCATCGCCAGTTCCGCCGAACAAATCAGCATCGCCGCCAACGGCTTCCACGAAATCACCGAACTCGCCCACAAGAACCTCAAACAAGCCGAGCAACTCCCCCACAAGCTCCAGGACAAAATCGCCGAGTTCAACGCCCAGCTCGACAACGCACGCGAGGACGACCGCGAAGAGCTCGAAAAGGAAGTCGCCGAACTCCGGACCGCCGAAGGCGAACGCCTCGCCACCCTCGCCGACAAAATTCACAAAGCCGTCGCCGAACTCGCCCGCCTCGACGCCGCCGCGCAGAAAACCCTCACCGCCCGCACCGAACTCGTTCAGCGCGCCGAAACCGCCGCAACCCGCCTCCCCGCCGACGCCTCCGCAGCCATCGCCGACTCCCTCGCCATCTTCACCCGCGAACTCACCGCCGCCGAAGCGAAAACCCTCGCCGCCATCGACGCAAAGCTCGCCGAGCGCACCGCCGCCGTCATCGCCGCCATCGAATCCGCCGCCGCCCAAGCCGTCGCCTCGTTCTCATCCGGCACTCCCACGCCCGCCCCCTCCGCTGCGCCGGAACAAACCTCTCCGCCCGCGAGCATCGACGTCGCCTCACCACCCAAACGCCCGCGCAAAGCCCGCCGCGACGAATCCGTCGGCCCGGAAGAAACCCCCGTCGCGATGCCCGCACCCAACCCCGTCGACGCCGAGCTCGCCACTCCGCCCAACGACGAACCACCTCCCGTTCCGACCGAGTCGATTTCCGCGATCGAGCCCGTGGCGCCACCGAGCGCTGACCCTTTTCCAGCTCCGCCCGATCCCGCCGAGTCCGATCCCGTCGAAACCCTCTCACCCGCTCCCGCCGCGCCAACCACCGCGCCGCCCACCGAGCGACCGCCGCGCAAACGCACCCCGCGCAAACCCGAACCCGAGCCCGCCCCGTCGCTCTCCCTTCCGCTCGACGACGACAACCCGCGCGCCGACTCCACCGGCGAGTCGAGCGACGACACGCCCGTCACCGCCCGCGACGCCGTCGAGCGCGTGCTCTCCTCCGACGGCGCGACCCGCCTCATCGCCACCGCCTACATCGGCATCGGCAACCGTCTCTTCATTCGCGGCGACGGACCCGGTTTGAGTTGGGAGAAAGGCATGCCCCTTCAATTCGTCTCAATCGGCAAATGGCGCTGGGAAACCGCCGACGCCTCCGCGCCCATCCGTTTCAAGCTCTACAAAAACGACGATATCGAATGCGCCACCCTCGGCGAGCTCACGCTCGACCCCGGCCACCAGCAGGAAGTCACCGCGCGATTCTAGTCTGGCTCTCGTCGCCACGAGAACGAGCGAGTGGCCCGTGCCTCACCCGCTCCCATACGACCGTTCCACCTTCGCCACGCGCACGCGATAGTCGGCATACCACGTCTCCTTGCCGGCGCGCTGCGCCTCGCGGTGCTCCGCGTCGCGTTTCCATGCCACGATCGACGCCTCGTCGCGCCAGTAGCTCACCGTGATTCCGACGCCATCCGCCCCGCGCGCGCTCTCCACGCCAAGAAACCCGGGCTGCTGCGCCGCCAGTTCCGCCATGCGCCGCGCCATCGTATCGTAGCCGCGATCTCCCTCCGTCCGTTTCGACGTGAAGATCACCGCGTAATACGGCGGCTCGGGCGTCGTGCTCAGACCGAAGGGCGCGCTCATGACGTTTGCGGGTTCAGCACGAGCATCGAGCTCGAGCCAACGAAGAACTCGTAGTTCACCCGCACGAGCTTGCTCGCGATTCCGCTCGTCATCAGCTCCGCCTGCAGCCGCTCGAGCTCTGGATACTTGCGGCCGTCGGCGCCACACACCGGATGCAACCGCACTTCCCCGGCGCTCACCCGCACCAGCTCGCGGCACGCCGCGAGGTGCCACGCGAAATCGAACCGCTTCGCATACGTGAACAGCAGGTGCGCGCACAGCACCAGGTCGAACGCCCCATGGAGAAACGGCAGCCGCGGCAGCGAGCCGCACACATAGCGCGCGTGCACATAGTGCGTTTCGTAATCCGACAGAAACCGCTGCGCCGCCGCGCGCCGCTCCGACTCCGCGTCGTCGATCGACGCGAAATACGCCCGCGAACGCGCCGGACCACCCACCGCCCGCATCGCAATCGCCTTCGCGATCGCGGCCGCTTCCGGCGAAGCCCGCCGCGCCCGCTCGGGCGTCCGCGCGACGGGCGCCGCGACTCCCGCGCGCCGGCCCAGCTTGAACAGCCGCTGCTTCGCGCGCATCTGCGCAAACATCGCCGCATAATCCCGCTGCACCCGCGCGCCCAGCGCTTCGCGGCTCGCGCCATAAAGCGGATCGACCGCTACCGCATCGATACCGCGCCGGCACGCCTCCGCCGTAAACGACGACGGCCCGGCCGCGACATCCAGCACCGCCGCGCCACGCAGCGCCGGCAGATCGAGCGAGAAGAATTGCACGTATTCGTCGAGCGAACGCCCGAAGAACGACACGTCGGGCAGGTCGATTTCAGGCGGAGCAGAGGGAGTTCTGGGAACAGCGAGGACTGACATGATGGGCGGAGGTTGAGGGTGTGGGATCGGGAAAAACAAAAAACCCGACTCGGTTGAGTCGGGCTCGGCGGTTTCTGGTATCTCGCAGTTCTTAGACTGCTTTTGCGCTTCCTGCGCATGACCATCGTCGCCAAGCCGACCCGTGCCAACGGACGCGTTTGCCGTTCGTCATGATGACGACGGAGGTAAGGGCGCGGGCGTTAACGGCGAGAATCATTGCGCGTCGTGATGCGCATCCGTCGTTCGCGGCGCAAGCGGAAATTTTTCTCAACCGGGTCATCGGAGAATCCCGAACCCCCGCATGGTGCGGTGCTTCAGCCCGCACTCCCGACGTTTTCGCTCCTCGCTGCTGCGATCACTCCCCGCTCTTCAGCACCCGAAACGGAGCCCCGATCGCACGCCGTAAAACCGCACCGACCTTTCGAGATTCCCTCTCTTTTTCCGCCTCATCCGCCGCGCGCTCCCGGGCATTCAAACTCGCCTCGCGTTCGTCGAGCTGCGCCTCGCGGCGCTTCAATCGCAGCTCCGTTTCCCGATGCGCGATGCGCTCGTCGCGCACATGCCGCTGCTCCGCCTCCAACAATTCCCGCGCGCGATACAACCGGCCCCACGCGGAATTCAACACCGGATCGTTCGCAAAAATCCCCTCCCCACTCGGTCGCGCAAACGGCGGCGCCGAATACGCCGGCGCGCCTTTCTGCGCGTCGAGCTGCGCCTGCCACGTCCGCAAACGCGCCTCATAGTCCGCCAGATTCGCTTCGCGCCGGCGCAGCTCATCGAATTCGTTGACGACTCGCCAGCGCGCCGCGCTTTCCGCGTCAAACGGAGTGCTGGGCGGCGGCGGCGACGGCCGGCGGGGCAGCTTCAGCACAGGCCGCGTGGCCGCAAAAGGTGGAGCGGACGGATTCATCGAGCTGGAAGGACTCGGCGCGCATGGACCCGTTTCTTTCGCAACGGTTACGCGAAAGCCTCAATTTTTTTGGGCAATTTTCGCCCGGTCTTCTCGACGGCCCCGCGTTTACTTGGCAGCCCGCCCGGCCCGCATCGTTGCGTTTACCGGGATGCGCGAAAGACCGCTTTCGCCGCGAGAAACGGCGCCTGCGTCAATCGCTGCACCGCCGACGGCGCGGGCACGCTCGCCGTCGCCAGTTCGCTCTCCCGCTGGGCCACCCGCATCTCGCGTGCCGCCAGCTCGTCCTCCCGATGCTTCAAGGTCTGCTCGAGGTCCCGCAGCACCAGCCGGTCGTCGCGCAACTGATTCTGCTCCGACTCCAGCAACGCCCGGGCGCGATGAAATTTCGACCACGCCGCTTCCAGGGCGGAATCCGTCGTCGCGCTGCCCGCAAATGGATTCCCGCTCATCGTGCGCACAAACGGCGACGCGCTTCCGCCCGCCGCCACCGTTGCATCGAGCTGCGACTGCCACGCCCGCAGCCGGATTTCGTATTGGCGCAGGTTTTCTTCTCGCTCGCGCAACGCCTCCAGATCGGCCGCAAGCTGGCCGCCAAGATCGCTGCGCAGATCGGAGAGGGGAACAGCCGAACCGCCCGAAACCAGGGCGGTCCGCCGGGGGAGCTTGAGCGCCGGCTGGGACGAAGCGGGAGAGTTCATGATGAAGCGGAGCGGTGTGCACCGGCATCTTAAGCAGAAAACGGGTTCGCTGCCTATGGGCCGGGCCGGCTTTTACCGGGAGTTTACGCGCGCAGGCGTAAGCGCCCCCTTCCGGCCGCCGCTCACATCCGAAACATCACGCTTTCGCGTTTGAACATCCTGACCGCCACCACCAGCGCGACCGCCGCATAGGCACAGGTCGAGCCCATGATCAACGCGATGTAGTGCCAGTTCCATACACCCGAAAGCATTTCCTTGCACACGAGCGACAGGTTGAGAATCGGCACCAGCGCGAGCCGGAGATTGAGCTCGATCCCCGGCAGCATTCCCACCACCGCGGGCAGGATCACCACGATCATCATCGGCGCCACGTAACTTTGCGCTTCTTTGTAACTCTTCGCGAACAATGCCACCGTGAAGATCACCGCCGAAAAAAACACCGCCACCGGCAACACCAGCGCCACCACGCCAAGCAGCCCGAGCGGATCGATCATCGGCAGCGCGCTTCCCTCCCCCGCGCCGGGCGCCCCGCCGCCGGCCGGCAGCAACAGCCCCGCGACCCCCGCGGTCAGCGCCAGCGAGACGAGCGACATCACCATCGCCGCGATCGAACCGGTGAGGACCATCAAAAATTTGCCCAGCACGATGTCGCCCCGCGCCACCGGGCTGCACAACAGCGTCTCCATCGTGCCCCGCTCCTTCTCTCCCGCCGTGAGATCCAGCGCCGGATACATCGCGCCCGTGAAACACAGAATGATGATCAGATAAGGCACGAGCCCGCCGAACAGATTTCCGCCGATCTTTTCCGGCGGGGCGACGTTCTGCCGCGCGATCTCGAACGGCCGCACCAGCGTGGCCGGGAGCGATCGCTCCGCCAGCCGCTCGCTGACCGTGCGCTCACGCATTTCGCGGAAAAACTTGTCCAACTCCCCCGCCGCGAATCCCGACTTCAATTCGCTCTCGTAATGATAAATCACCACCGGCTCCGCCCGCCCTTCGCGCAACCCCGCGTCGAAGCCGTCCGGAATCTGCACCGCCGCCCGCAGCTTCTTCTCCGAGATCCGCGTCCGCCAGTCGTCGCCCGCATCCACGATCCGGAATTTTTCCGTCTCCCGCAGCCGCGCCATCACGCCCGGAGAATCCTGCCCCCCGAGCACCGCAATCACGGGAATCTCCTCGCGCGCCTTCGTGAACGTTTTCGCGGCAATCTTGCCGACGCCGAAGATCAGCACCGGCATCACAAACGTCGGGATCACGATCATCGAGATCAGCGTCCGCCGGTCGCGCAGCGAGTCCTTCAACTCCTTCAGATAAATCGTCGCGATGTGGCTCCAGTTCATGGCGCATCTCCCGCTGCAGCGTCCTCCGCCGTCACGATCTTCACGAAAACCTCCTCCATGTCGCTCTCGCCAAACCGCCCGCGCAGTTCCGCCGGCGTCCCCTCCGCCAGCAGCCTCCCGCGATGCACGATGCCGACGACGTCGCACAGCTTCTCCACTTCGCTCATGATGTGCGTCGAGTAGATCACCGTCTTGCCGCGCTCGCGACAGTCGCGCACGAACTGCACGATCGCCCGCGCCGTCATCACATCGAGCCCCAGCGTCGGCTCGTCGAAAATCATCACCGCCGGATCGTGCACGAGCATTCGCGCGATCGAGGTCTTCTGCTTCATGCCGGTCGACAGCTTTTCGCATCGCCGGTCGAGGAACTCATGCATCTCCAGCTGCGCCGCCAGCCGCTCCACCCGCGCGCGCAGTTCCGCGCCCGCCAGCCCGTTCAACTTGCCGAAATACTCGATCGTCTCACGCGCCGTCAGCCGCCCATACAACGCCGTGCTCGCCGCCAGAAAGCCGACATTCGCCCGCACCCGCTCCGGCTCCCGCACCACGTCGAATCCCGCGACAACCGCCGACCCGCTCGTCGGCTGCAACAGCGTCGCCAGCATCCGCAGGGTCGTCGTCTTTCCCGCCCCATTCGCGCCCAGCAGCCCGTAGATTCTCCCCGGCTCCGCGCGAAACGACACGTCATCCGCCGCGCGAATCTCGCCGCGCTTCTTGTCGCGAAACACCTTCGTCAATTGTCGCGCCTCGATCATGATCCCGGTCGTCTCCTCTTCGTCTGGCAGAAAACGAACGCGAACGCCACGCCGAGCGCCGCGCCCGTTGCGCCGCCCCACGGTGTGAGACGAAACGCTTTCATCGTCTTCACGCGTGATCTCACAGGCTCATCTTCTCCCGAAACTCCTGCGCCTGGCGCCGGCTCAGCTCCACCTTCGCGCCACCCTTGAGCTGCACCAGCAGCCCGCCGCTGAACCACGGTTCGATCCGGTCGATCCACGCCAGATTGATGATCTGCCGACGATTCGCGCGAAAGAAAAACTTCGGATCCAACCGCTCTTCCATCGCATTCAGCGAACGAAACAGCTGCGGCTGCGCGTCGTCGAAATGCACGCGCGTGTAGTTCCCCTCGCTCTCCAGCAGCCGGATCGACTTCACCTCCACAAACCAGCAGCGATCGCCCTCGCGCACGAAAACCTTGTCCTCCCCCGCCAGCCGTTCGCGCGCCGCCCGTGCGCTCACCGCTTCGTTCGCCAGCACCTGCCCAGCCCGTTTCGCGCGCAGCTTCTCGATGGCCGCAACCAGCCGCACCGGATCCACCGGCTTCAGCAGATAATCGAGCGCGTTCAATTCGAAGGCCTTCACCGCGAACTCGTCGTAAGCCGTGGTAAAAATCACCTCCGGCGCCGGCGGCTCGAGCGACTCCAGCAGCTCCATCCCCGTCTCTGCCGGCATCTGCACGTCGAGAAACAACAGCTCCGGTCGCATCGCCGCGATCTGTTGCCGCGCCTGCTTCGCATTCGCTGCCTCGCCCACGATCTCGATCTCGGCAAACCCGCCCAGCAGCCGGCGCAATTCGCTACGGGCCAGCCGCTCGTCATCGATCAACAGCGTTTTCATTCTGGTTGCATTCTCAAACCCGTGTCGCCGCCAGCGGCACCACCGCCTCGGCCATCACCATCGCCGGCGTCACCGCCCGCAATTCCAGCGTCGCCCGTTCCCCAAACAATAGCCGCAGCCGCTCGGCCGCATTGCGCAACCCCAGCCCCGTCGACGCCGATCGCTCCCGGGGCGGAGCCAGACTCGGCTGCATGTCCGCGGGATTCGTCACCTGCAGCCTCAGCGCATCGCTTTCGCGCCGCGCGATGATCGCGATCTCGCCGCCTTCCGCACAGCGCGAGATGCCATACTTGATCGCGTTCTCGACGAGCGTCTGGAGCAGCATCGGCGGGATCGGCAGCGCCAGCGTTTCCGGCGCAATGTCGAGCCGCACGCGCAGCCGCTCCTCGTGCCTCACCTGCTCGAGCGCGAGATAGTCGTTCACCACGCGCAGTTCGTCCTCGAAGGACACCGTCTCGAGCTGGCCACTCTGCAACGAATACCGCAGCAGGTTGGCCAGCTGCGTCACCGCCGCCCGCGCCCGCCCCGGATTCTCGTCAATCAACGCCCGCAGCGTATTCAGCGAGTTGAAGATGAAATGCGGGTTCACCTGCGACTTCAGCGCCCGCAACTCCGCGTCCTTCACGCTCGCAGTGAGCCGGAGACGCTCGATCTCCGATCGGTTGAACCGATCGAAAAGATGATAGAACAGATACAGGCAGATCCACCCGACGAAGATCATCGCGCCGTTCAAGCAGCCCAGCGCAAAGATCACGCCGCGGCTGTGCCTTCCCTCCCAAGGCTGGTCGAGGACGCCGTAAGCCAGGACGTAACCGATCCCATTCCACAGGACCGACAAAACCAGCGCCGCCAAGAGCACCCGCGGCAGGAGCTGCCGCCATCCGAGCTCCTTCCAGCTCCAACGCGCCATGAACGGGCGGAAGAAGTGGGTCAGCAACAAACCAAGCGCCATGATCATGACCACCATCGAAGCCGCCGCCAGGGGGTCCCTTTTTCCATCGCGCGACGCAAAAT
>JAEZAD010000300.1 GCA_023430565.1 Verrucomicrobiota bacterium | reverse complement strand
CGGTGACGATGAGCGCGGGGTGGATGAAGATTTTTGCGAGCGATCCGCGGCTCGGGTTCTTGGCGGCGGTGGGGGATTTGAAGGCGCGAATCGCGGCGGCGGGCGCGGAGGCGGCGGTGCAGGTCGCGCAGTGGGAGCGGCTGGTGTTCAACAATCAGGTGAACGCGGCGGTGACGGGGACGTTTCTGGTGCTCGTCGCGGTCGTGGTGATCGCGAATGCGTGCGTGTGGTGGCAGCTGCTGTCGGGCACCCGCGTGGCGGAGTTGCGCGAGGATGCGTATGTGACCTTGGGGGCAATCGCGCGGGAGAGCGGGGCGGTGGAGGCGAGATAAAGTCTGATCCGACCGAGTGGCCTTCATTCCTAGTCGCTCGTTATGACGAAGGCGGGAGCGTCGGTGGGGCGTGATGGCCATGGCGCGCCTTCTTCGATCCAGAGTCGAAGCCGCTCGATTTCTGTCGCTGAAAGTCCCGGGTATTTGTCGCGACGATTCAGCGGCGGCATCTCAAGATCTTCGATGTGACCCGCGACTTGCAGGAAGAGCGGGCTCGCGTCGGCCTGGCCAGGCACGATCGCCGGTTCTCCGCTCTGGCCGCCTCTGAGCAAATCTTCGCGGGTGCGCAGGGACAGTGCGCCTTTGGGTCGGACGTCGCCGTGACATCCTGCGCACGACCGTTCGAAAACCGGTTGGATGTCGCGGGCGAAATCGATCGCGGCCAGCCCTGCCCGTGTATCCAGCCCGGCGGTGGAGGACAGCGTTTCCTTGTCGGCTGATTGTCGGTGAAATGCGGTGATCATCTCTTGGGCGGTGGGGAAATTCGTCGGGGGAATGGTGGGTTCCAACGCCAGCAGGATTGCGATGGTCGCCCACGCGGTGCCTCCCGCTGAAATCCACTGATCTTTCCCGTGCGGGAACTTGCCGTCGAAGTGGGGTTGGAATGGCCACGAGCGGCTGCGAACCCACCACGAGCCATCCGAAAACTGCGTTCGCAGCAGATAGTCTATCCCACGCTGATAGCCGGGATGACTCGGCGCTATGCCGGCTTTGTGCAGCGCAACGAGCGAGGCACCGGTCGCCCAAGCGTCGCAATCCAGCGTCGGCAATTGCGACCAGCCGCCGTTCGCGCGTTGCTCGCTCAGCAGGGCTTCGGCGAGCGGCGTCAAATTCGAAGCAGGCTCTCCGGCCCACGCGAGACCGAGCAACTGGAACACGCGGTCGTTGTGGGAATGAGTTGGTTCCTGTTTCAGCCAGGAGCGAGCGCGCTGCAAGGCGTCGGCTACTTCGCGTTCTCGGCCGGTTGGCGGATAGAGCTGCAAAGCTCGCAGCGTCCACGCGGTAAACACGATCGGGCCATCGATCATGGGCGGCCGGCGCGCTTTGTCGCGCCAAGAACCATCGGGCCGTTGGCCCTGCAACAGGTAGCGCGAGAAACTCTCCATCATCCAATCGGAGGTGTAGCGCAAGGCGCTCAACCCGTCGGCGTCGTAGCCGAGGGTGAGGCCGCCTCCGGGTGTGGGTTCATCCATCTGCCGCGCATTCTCCACCTCGTTGGAGCGCGTCGCGGTAATCGCAGCAAGCAGACGTCCCACCTCCTGCTCGTCGATTTCCAGACCGCGTTCGCGGGCTAGTCCGAACGCAACGGCGGGCAGCGCTTGCTGGTGGCACGACACGCACTTCGCCTGATCACGGACGAATCCGTTCTCCAGAAACGCAGTGGAGCTTTGCTGGAGCAGGTTTAGCGCCTGCTGTGCGCTGGTTCGCATGAGGGTTTCGCGGGCTTCACGTTCGGTGGGCACTTCGCGGGGAGGCGGCCGCTTGTCCCGTGCCGGCAAGGGGGGCTTGGCGCCCATCGATTTTAGATAACGAACAAGATCAGTGTCGGCGCCGTTCTTGAGCGCGAAGCTGAGTGCCGTCTCGCCGGCGTCGTTTGCGGCATTGAGGTCTACGCCGCGCTCCACCAGCAGCTTCGTCGCCGCGGGATCGCCGCCCTCGTGATATGCACTCAAAACGATCGACGGCGTCGCGTGGCCGCGAAGGGTGGGGATGGTGGGATCGGCTCCTTGCTCGATGAGGAATCGCGCCATCTCGACGTTCCCGGTGACGAAAGCCGTGTTGAGTGGGGTGCCTGAAAGATTTCGAGCGGCGTTGATGTCGGCACCGCGTTTGAGCAATTCCGCTGCGAGAGGGAGGTTGCCGACCATGGCGGCTGACATCAGCGGGGTTGTTCCTGTTGTCGGGTTCAGTTCTGCATGGTGGTCCAGGAGGAGTTGCACGGTGCGCGGGTCTCCCGCGACGATGGCGAGGGCAAGGATGTTGGCGTTCCCGAGCAGGCCCGTGGGTCTCGGGCGCTGGGCGTTGAGGTTCGCGCCCGCCTCTACCAGCCGCCGGACGACTGGAAACGAGTTGGGTGTTTCGGCCGCGCCGAGGAGCGGCGTGATGCCCTGCTTCGAAACGACATCCGGTTTTGCGCCCCGAGCGAGCAACGCGGCCACCATTCGTTCGCTGGTTATCGCGTAATGGAGAGGCGTAGCGCCTGCCTCATTCAAGGCGTCTGGATCGCCGCCCGCTGCAAGGAGGGCTTCGAGCGAGTCGGCATCGTTACGGAGCGCGGCCCAATGCAGCGCTGTATTGCCGTCGCCATTACCGCGCGCTCCTCCGGGCTCGGTGGCAAATAACACTATGGGCAGCGTGAGAAGGTGATAGAAGTAGCGGACGAGTGGAGGAAGGGGAGGTGTCATGTGGAAGGCGGGAGGAGGGTCGCGATGCGGGCGACTTCATCCCGGCATCCTCCAACACGAAATCCGGCCGCAGAAAGGATCACCTTGCTTTCAGCATGCGGTGCCGCTCCCAGCCTGCCTGTCGCATCGGAAGAACCCGTAGGTGGAAGCCGGGTCTAACCGTGCTCTGTCGAAGTTGACGTGGCATGAGCCTGCGCCCGCATGATCTTCCGTCCCTGTGAATGACGTCACGCAATTGCTGCAGGCGATGGCGAACGGCGACCGCGATGCGAGCGACCGGTTGATTCCTCTCGTTTACGAAGAGCTGCGGCAGATGGCGGCGAGGCGGATTGTTCCCGGCGCGGGCGACTTAACGCTGCAGCCAACGGCGCTGGTGCACGATGCGTGGCTGCGCATGGGCGGGGACCAAATGGAAGGTTGGCGGAGCCGCGCGCACTTCTTTGCCGTGGCGGCGACGGTGATGCGTTCGATTCTCGTGGATCGGGCCCGCCGTCGTAACGCGGCGCGGCATGGAGGTGGCCAGCAGCGCGTGAGTCTCGACGACGTGCAAGTCGCTGCGCCCGTGGGCGCCGACCAAATCCTGGCGGTGCACGAGGCGTTAGAAAAGTTTGCGCTCGAAGATCCGCATAAGGCGGAGTTGGTGAAACTGCGCTACTTCGGCGGACTCTCTATCACGGAGGCCGCGGAGACGCTCGGGATTGCCGAGCCCACGGCCAAGCGCTGGTGGGCTTACGCTCGGGGCTGGCTGGGGCGGGAATTAAAATCGTAGCAGACGAGCGGCGTGATCCGTCTGTGCGAGAAATCTCGTATTTAGAAACGACACCCTTCGCATGAACCGATCTGCTCAGGCCGAGGAGGAGATTTTTTGTGCGGCGCTGGAGATTCCGCCGGCCGAGCGCACCCGCTTCGTCCTGCAACGCTGCCGCGGCGATTCGGCAACGGCCGAACGTGTGCTGGGATTGGTGCAGGGATACGAGCGCAACAGCGCGTTTCTCGAAGACACGCCATCACGCGATGAACTCCGGGTATCGCGAGATTTCGCAGCTCGGCTTCAGCCGGAACCGCGCGCCGGCGACCGGATCGGCCGCTATCATTTGGTGGAGCGGATTGGCGAAGGTGGCTTCAGCGTTGTGTTTTTGGCGGAGCAGTCCGAACCGGTGCGGCGTCAGGTGGCGGTGAAGATTCTACGCCTCGGGATGGATACGCGCGAATTTATAGCGCGCTTCGAAGGTGAACGTCAGGCGCTCGCATTGATGGAGCATCCGAGCATCGCGCGGGTGTTCGACGCGGGCGCGACGGACACCGGCCGCCCGTTTCTCGTGATGGAGCTCATTCGCGGTTCTCCGATCACGGCGTATTGCGATGAGCATCGACTGTCCTTATCCGAACGCGCGGAGCTTTTCATTCAAGTCTGCGCGGCTCTGCAGCACGCTCATCAAAAAGGAGTCATCCACCGGGATCTGAAACCGTCGAACATCCTGGTCACCGAAGACAGCGGAGTCGCGGTGCCGAAGCTCATCGACTTTGGAATTGCGAAAGCGACCCGCGGGTCCCTGACCGATCGGACGCTGGTGACCGTTCAGCACTCGTTGATCGGCACGCCGGCTTACACCAGCCCGGAGCAGATAGACAGCGATGGTCGGAGAGCCGACACCCGCAGCGATGTGTATTCGATGGGCGCGCTGCTTTACGAGCTGCTCGCCGGGCAACCGCCTTTCGATCGGGAGACGTTGCGAAGCGCGAGCGTCGAAGAGCTCCGGCGGATGATTCGGGAGACCGAGCCGCTGCGCCCGTCGCGGCGCGTGGCGCTTCTCCCTCCTGAAGAAAAAGCGGTGGTCGCTGATTGCCGCAGAATCGATTCGGACAAAATCGTTGCCGCGCTTAGCGCCGACCTGGACTGGATCGTCATGCGGTGCCTGGAGAAAGATCCCGTGCGTCGTTACGAAGGCGCGAGCGCGCTGGCTGCGGATCTCGAGCGTCACCTTGCTCACGAGCCGGTGCTGGCGAGACCCGCAAGCCCCGCCTACCGCGCACGCAAATTCATCCGGCGGCACCGCACTCCGGTTTTTGCATCGGCCGTCGTCGTGCTCGCGCTTTTGTATAGTTTGGTCTCGGCACGGTTCTCGTTGGCGCGAGAAATCGACGCGCGAGAGCGCGCCGTGCTCGCGGAACGCGCGCAAGCGGATTTTCGTCGCGAAGCAGAGCAGGCGCGAGCACGCGAAGCTCGCCGCGCGAGCCGCGCGATCATTGATCTCGCGGGGCAGCGGCTTGCCCAAGGACGCACCGCTGACGCGCTCGCTTATTTCGTCCACGCGGCAGAGCAGGATGCTGCGAATCCGACAATCGCGCCCCGCATCGCATCGATCCTCACCTCGCGTTCTTTTCTTCTGCCGGACGGGCAGCTTGCGGAGCACGACTCACCGGTGCTTGGGCTCGATTATTCGGACGACGGGCAACGTTTGGTGACGGTGTGGCGGGACGGGGTGTTTGCCGTGGTTCATCTCGCCACCGGTGAGATAACATGGGACCGCCTGCCGAAGCCGTTGACGGGAGGCATTCCTTACCTGCCGACGCGGGGTTATCTTCTCATTTACTGCGCGGACGGAGTGATTCGGACGCTCGATCGTCAGACGGGGAGAATCGTGAACGAGATCGATTTCGATAACGATCCGCTCGGGTGCCAGGCTGTGCCGAATTCCACCGACCTCGTCACCACCAAGCTCTCGAGCAACACGATGATGCTCTGCGACGCGACGACGGGCCGCATGGTGGGTCCGCCTGTGCCGTATGACGGATTGCTTTCGGCCGGACCGAAGTGGCTCGCCTGGACAGCGAGCGGGGAACGCGGCCCCGCCAACCGCATTCGTCTCCGACCGACGGATACGCCGGAGGCGGAAATTACGTTAACGCTGCCGGTTGCCGTATCGCGGGACCGGCTCGTGACGAGTCCGGATGGCCGACGAATGGTCACGCTGCATCGCGACGTAGCGGACGGGCCGTTTCACCTGAGACTCTGGTCTTTGCCCGACGGCGCACCGCTTGGGCCCACCCACAAGGTCGGACAAAGCGGTTGGCTGATCTACAGCCCGGATGGGCGGCGAGTGGCGTGTTGGGGTAAAGGCATCGACGTCTTCGATGCGGAGACGCTCGCACGCGTCGCTCATTTGCCGGCGGGCAGTTTCATCGATCCGACGAAATACACGTTCTCGCCCGATGGCCGCACCCTCGTGACGTGGGGCAACGCGGAAGCGGTGGAGTTGTGGGATCTCGAGTCGGGTGAGCCGCGAATGCCTCGTCTTCAGCATGGCGGCAACATTGCGAATGTCGCGTTCAGCCGTGACGGGCGGATTCTGATGACGAGCAGCGAAGGTCTCGCCCGGATCTGGAGTGCGACGACAGGCCGGTTGCTCGCCGAGCCGACGCTGCAATTGCGCGGTGTGCCTGCGGTGGCACTGTCGCCCGATGGAACGCAGGTGACGATCGGCACCGAGGAGGGTGCTTTGTTTCGATTCAGCCTTGCGAGCAGCGTGGTGCCGAATGGTTCGAATCTTGCGGGCGCAGATCGCGGGGGCGACGAACTATTCAACGAACCGCGAGGCGCGCAGGCGTTGCGCTTGGCGCGCACCCCTGGTTTGCCCGCGCCGTTTTTGCCGGGAAGTCCGGCGCGCGTGCTGTGGATGCGAGAGACTCACGCTCACATCCTCGACGTGGCATCCGGCCGCGAAGTCGGAGAGCTGGCTTATCCCGAGAAGATACGCAGCGCGCAGATGCGGAATGACGGCAAAGTGCTCGTGGTCCAAACGGCGGGGGGAAAGTGGCAGGCGTGGTGGCTGAGGGAGAATGCAATCGAACGCGTGGTGCCGCTCTCGGATGCGCCGATGGACGGCGCCTGGGCTGTGTTCAGTCCCGCGCGCGACCGCGTCGTGTTGTCCGGGGCTCGTCGGATGCAGGTGTGGGAGTTGGATGGTGGAACGCCGATCGGCCCTAAAATCGAAACCACGGTCAGCTACAGCTTCGCGCAGGCTGCGAACTTCAGTCCCGATGGCAGTCGGCTGCTGTTGGGGAGCATCGAAGGCCAGGCGCGTATTTGGAATCCTGAGACAGGAGAGGCCGTGGTGGATTTCGGGCCTCAACCGACAACCATTTCTTTGGCCCAGTTCAGTCCGGATGGCCGGCGCATTGTTTCGGGCAGTCGTCTGTCTGCCATCCGGTTGTGGGATGGTGTTACGGGACAACCGTTGAGCCCGCTTTTCCGCCAACCGGGCATGTGGGGTCAGGGGGTGTTCACTTCAGACAGCCGGCGGGTGGCGACGTTTACGGCCGATCGAGTTTTGGTGGTGCGCGACGCCGTGAACGGTGGAGCGGAGTTGCAGTCCATCGAAGTGGATGGGGCGCTACGAAACGTGCGGTTCAGCTCTGACGATACGAGGCTTGTCACCGCAACGGACGAAGGGACGGCTCAAGTCTGGGATGCGGTGCACGGTCTTCCGATCACCGAGCCGCTTCGTCATGGACTCGTGCGAGTTGAAAACGCCGAGTTCAGTCCCGACGGACGGTTCATCCGCACGGAGACGCGGCCGGACAATGCGTTTTATTTTTGGTCGGTGCCGCCGGCGCCGTCGTCAGGGGCGCCGGCACCCGCGTGGTTGCTGGAGCTTGCGACGCTCTGCGCGGGGAAACGCGTGGGAGAAAACGGGCAGCTTCACCTTCACCGGCCGACGGGAGGGCTCGAATCCCTGCGACGCAGTATCTCGGAATCGGGCAACGATCCGTTGTATGCGGAATGGGTGCGCTGGTTTTTCGCCGCTCCGGCTCAGCGCGCAATCGCGCCGGGGTTCACCGCTACACGCGAGGACGCGCAACGTTTGCTCAGCCTCGGCTCTGAGCTGTGATCGCGCGACGCCTACGGTTGGTGAAAGCCCATGCGGCGGCCGTGGTGGGGCTCGGGGGAGGCGAGGAGGGCGTTGAGGGCTTCGAAGACCTGCTCGAACTGGCCGTCGTAGCGGGATTCGAGTTCGGCGATTTTGCGGGCGAGTTCGCGGTTGGTGAGAGCGAACGAACGCATGCGGACGAACGCGCGCATGATCTCGATGTTCACCTGCACGGCGCGTTTGCTGCGGAGGACGCTCGAGAGCATCGCGACGCCTTCCTGGGTGAAGGCGTAGGGGAGATAGCGACGGCCGCCATGTCGTTTTGAGGTTTCATTTTGAAACCTCAAGTTAGCGACTTCTTCCGCTGTGAGTTGGAACATGAAATCTGCCGGGAAACGGTCGCGGTTGCGCCGGACGGCTAGATTCAAAGCCTTGGTCTGCACTCCATAAAGTGCTGCGATTTCGAAATCTAGCAGCACTGGCCTGCCTCGCAGCGTGGTGATCTTCTCTTCGATTTCGGTGACTGGAACCAAAGCGGCCGGGCGGGGCATGCGGAAGAGCTTGGCTTCTTGAGGTGGCAAAATGAAACCTCAAACGCGCCATCGTTTGAGATCACAGATTGTGACCTCAAGCGGCGATCGCGCCGAGGGGTTTGGGATGCCAAAGTGGCAGCATCCCAAAATTCGCTGAAGTCACCACTTCAGCACGGCTTCGAGGCCGTAGGTGCGAGGGGCGGTGGGGACGGCGTGGCCGACGCCGGGGATGATGAGCGTGTAGTGATCTTCGTCCGCGAGGTTTTCGGCGAAGAGGGCGATGCGCCAATGGCGAGCGTCGAAGCCGAGGCGGGCGTTGAGGGTGACGCGGGAGTCTTCGGCGAAGGCGGCGGCTTCGGATTCGTCGTAATAGGTTTTGCCAGCGAAGGCGGCTTCGGCACCGACGAACCAGCCGGACGGGTCGCGGTAGACGACGCTGAGGTTGGCGTCGTAGGTGGGGACGTAGGGCGCGCGGTTGCCGTTGTAGGAGGTGCCGGTGAACGGGTCGGTGAACTCGCGTAGTGTGATTTCGGTTACGCCGAGCGAGGCGGCCAGGGTGAGCGCGGGGATGGGGCGCCACGAGGCTTCGAATTCCGCGCCGATCGAGCGGGCGCGGGGGGCGTTGACGACGAGGTAGTCGGTGAACGTGAAGGACCGTTCGATCTGGTAGTTGTCGACGTCGTAGTAAAACGCGCGAGCGGCGAGGTTGACGGTTTCGTTGGCGAGGTCGGTGTCGATGCCGGCTTCGAAGGCGAGGGTTTCCTCGGCGCTGAAGCGGGCGAGCGACGGATACGGTGTGTAGGCGGACCAGCCGCCGGGCTTGGTGCCGAGCGAGATGCTGGCGGAGGCGGTGGTGTTGGCGGTGACGGCGTAGGACGCGGAGAGTTTGGGCAGGAAGGCTTCGAAGGTGCGGGAGGAGGTGTAGCGCGAGGGAGCGGGGACGGCTTCGCGGCGGTCGAAGTCTTTTTTCACGCGTTCGGCGCGGAGGCCGAGGGTGACGGTCCAGGGGGACGTGTTGATCAGCGTGAGTTCGCCGAAGAGCGCGGCCGTTTCGGTGTCGAGGTCGAAGCTGGAGATCTCGATGGGGAAGAGGCCGGTGAGGGAGCGGTTGACGGTGCCGGCGGTGTCGTTGGTCGAGAGCCAGAGGCCGACGCTCCAGGCGCGGGCGGAATTGGGAGACGAGGTGAGGCGGATTTCTTCGTTCCAGCCGGACTGCTTGAGGGTGACGATGGAGTCGAGCGAGGGCGGGAGGACGAGTTGGTTGGTGTAAGGGTCGAGTTGGAAATCGGTGTAGCTCGTGGTGGCGGTGAGTCGGCCGAGCGGCGTTTCGAAGGCGGCTTTGGCGGCGAGGGCGAGGAAGTCGATGTCGGTCGTGCCTTCGGCGGTGCGGTCGACCGTGTAGCGGGGACCGCCGAGGGGGACGAGAGGCTGGGCGCCGTTGCGGAGGCGGCTGCCGAGGAGTTGGAAGGTAAGCTCGGCGGTGTCTGTCGGACGAAAACGGATACGCGCAGACGCGGCGGTGGATTCGAAATCGTCGACGTGCTGGTTGAGCGTGGTGTTGGTGATGAAGCCGTCGCGGGCGGCGAAGGAGGCGGCAACGGAGGCGTCGGCGGACGCGGTGCGGGTCGAGCGGGCGTTTACGGCGAAGGAGTGGGCGTCGAAGTTGCCGAAGCCGGCGCGGAGTTCGCCGTGCGAGGCGTCGGAGGCGGGTTCGGCGGAGTTGAACACGAGGACGCCGCCGCTGCCGGCGCGGCCGAACGTGGTGGCTTGAGGGCCGCGGTGAAGGGTGGCGCGACCGAAGCCGAAGAGATTGGTGGGATAGGTGAAGCTGGAGCCGAGCGGGATGT
>JAEZAD010000204.1 GCA_023430565.1 Verrucomicrobiota bacterium | reverse complement strand
CCATAAGGCTATACACAAGAATCACCACCTTCTTCGATTTTTCAAAATGTCGAATGGGTTTTTAGGACGGTATTTTTAGAACTACCTTTGTGCCTTTACCCGGAGCGCTCATCACTTCTATGACATCTTCACAATTAAAAAACAGCTTCAGCCTCTGCACCACGTTATATATTCCGATCCCTGTTGCCTGCCCGGATATTTCGCTTTCAAACCTTTGGCATCCCAATATCTGCTGCCTTGTTTCTTCGCTCATCCCGGCCCCATTGTCCTGGACACCTATTCTAACCCTCCCATCGCTTTTTTCAAGGGAGATATTTATCACGCCTCCCCGCTCCAGGTTTCCTATCCCATGAATCGTGGCATTCTCCACCAAGGGCTGGACAATCAGAGGTGGAACCACAAGGTCCAGCAGACTTGAATCAATGTGGTACTCAAATCTGATAATATCTCCGAATCGCACGAAGAAGAGATCCTCATAGGCCCTTATGGTATCTATTTCGTCCTTAATCCTGACCTTTCTGTCCAGGCTTTTAACATTGTATCTGAATATCATGGCCATATTATCAAGAAAGGTGGATGTCCTGTCGGCTCCCTCAATCATGGCAAGCTGAACCCCTGCATTCAGTGTATTAAAAAGAAAGTGCGGATTTATCTGCATTTGTAGCGCTTTCATCTCCGCATCTACTAGCAGCGATTGCATCCTTAAATTTTCTATCTGCTGCTCCAAAAGCTGTGATTCAGTGTCAGCCTTGTTGTGCAACTCACGAATATGATTTCTCAAGCTATGCTTCATTCCATTAAATGCGTTTGCCATGATGCTAAGCTCGTCCTGTGAATGCACCTCAATATCCTCTGCGTCAAAATTGCCCTTGGATATTTCCTCCGCCGAATGGGCAAGCTTGATAATCGGCTTAGTCATATTATAGGTCATATAGGAAATCACAAGCACATTGAGCAGTATTACCGATATGATGAGTATCAGGTTGGCTGTTCGCAGCTTGTTTAGGTTCTCGGACATATCCTGGTATTGGTTTGTATTGATATTGAGAATGTTCAGGTTCAATCGATCAGTATAGGTTCGGATATATCCGGTAATCTTGTTCACTTCAGCATACCGGGTGATATATTCATCGGCGTTATCCATTCTTTTAGCCTTTACTGCCGCTTCCGCCTCATTGAAATAGGAATCGACCATGTAGGCGATATCCTTGTAAATCAGATCATTCTGGCTATATATCCCCTGCAACTGGTAAAACATGCTCTTGGCCTTCTCGCTGAAAACATCCTTGTATCGATAATAGTTGAGCAAGCTGTCCGAGTCGGAGGTAACAAGGTAATTCGTCAGGTTGGTATTGACGTCTTGCATATCACTCAGGAAGTTCTCAATCTCCACATTGGCAGCAAACATATCATCCATCTTTTCAATGATGTTGCTGGATAATCCCAGAATAAAAATGCTGGCTGCACTGGCTAAAATCATAGTCAGAACAAAAACTGCAATAATCCTGGACTTTATGCTGTTGAACATCCTGCTCCAAAATTTTTTCATAGCCTTTATAACTCTTCATTTATTTTTGATCAATATTTATGGCTGTATAGATATCCATGGGGATGTTGATATAACTTGATTGAAATGAATCTCCGACACTTTCGCACAATATTTCTACGCTCTTGTATCCAGCGTTATACCCATTTCTGTCCAGTACGCCGAAGAGGATCCCTTTTTTAATATAATACTTGATCTCATCGGTGATGCCCGTGCCGACAATAACCACTTCTCCCACCAGATTACGTTCGACGATGACCCGCGCGGCGGCTACCGTATCCTTGGCATTTGTGCAGAATATCACATCCACATCCGTATACTGGGTTAATATGTCCCTCGTCAGATCCTCTGCTCCAAGAAGATCGCTATTCCTATATAAGGTGCATAGCAGCTTTATCTTTTTCTCACTTTCAATGATACTGGTTATGCCGCTCATCATAATATCACTCTGAGACATGACAGTCTTGTCAGCCCTGCTTCGGCTTGAATTAGACAGGATTACCGCCAGATTGATTTGCGGATCCTTGCCCGATATTTGAGAAATGAGCTTTGCTGCTTTTACTCCATAATCATAAAAATTATTTCCCACATAGGAAAGCCTACTGCTGTCTATAGACTCCGCCTGTCCCACGACAATGTGGATTCCAGACTTGCCCGCTTGTTTAATTGCCTCCGAATACTCGGTTGAATTTTCACCGTTTACAATAATGCCGTCAACCCTAGATTTGCTGGCAATATTGATATACTCTATCGTCTTGTCAATGCCGTCCGGGTCGGATATGGGGTTGTATTCAATGGCGGCGTTGTGAACTTTTCCGGCTTCAAAGACCCCTTCTTTAAAACTCTGCCAATATTCATCGTCTCCGGAATCTAAAATCAAGGAGAAATGATACTTTGGATTCTCACCAAAAACATTTGTAGCATTTTTATCATAGCCCTTATTGATCCTGCTAAAATAGTATGCGGCCACAGCCGCAGATGTAACCACAGTGGCAATCAGAAGCGCTAATGATATTTTATACAGCCATTTCATTTCGTCACCCCCCTTTGACCGGGGTCTGCGAACTTGTTTGAAATCATTATCCATTATACCATAAATAGGACTAATAAATAGGACTAATAAATAAATTATGTATATAAAAAGCACTAAGCCTATGCCTAGTGCCTCGTACCAAACCTTGATTGAAGCCTAGCTTAGCCTGGACTTGGATTTGGAGTACATATCAAATGCAACGGCGAACAATACCACCAGCCCTTTTGCCACAGACTGTAAAAAGACGTTTAGTCCAATAATAGACATGCCGTTGTTCATAACTCCCATAATAAAAGCACCTACAACAGCTCCCCAAATGGTTCCTATGCCACCGTATGCGGAGGCACCGCCTATAAAGCACGCACCTATGGCATCAAGCTCAAAGTTTGCTCCCACATTGGGCGAAGCAGCCATTGATCTTCCTGCAGTGACCACGGCTGCAACTCCTGCCAAAAGACCCATATTCGAATAGACAAGGAACATCATTTTCTTGGTATTGACCCCGGAAAGCTCTGCCGCCTTGATATTACCTCCCATTGCGTAAACATGGCGCCCCGGTATGGTCTTAGTGGCTATAAAAGTATATATGGCATATAAAGCGGCCAGTAAAATCAGCATGATGGGTAAGCCATCATCCATGGCCAGCCAGTAAGCGAAAATGTTAATGACAATAAAGAATGCAATGGCCTTTGCAATGACCGAATTTAAGGAGGCTACTTCATAGCCGCGTATTATTTTACTTTTCCGGTTGACAATCACAAACAGAACATAACAAATGGATAAGGCAAGCCCCACAATAAGCATGGTCACATTCAAAAACTCAGGCTTATTCTCTAGCTGCAGCAAATCACCAATATGTAAAAAGTCACGAACGGTTTTGGGAGCGATATCGGGAACCGAACCGGTCCCGATAGTAATATATAAACCATCAAGTGGTAAGGTTTTTCCGTTCAATATGATGTTATTAAGCCCACGGAAAACAAGCATGCCTGCCAGTGTCGTGATAAATGGCGGAACCTTGACATAGGCTATCCAAAAACCCTGCCATATGCCTGCCAGGAGCCCCGTTAGGAGGCTGATAATGATTGCCAGCCACGTAGGTAGACCAAGGGTTGTAGACATCAGCCCCGACATGGCACTTACCAAGGCCACCAGCGAGCCCACCGAAAGGTCCACGTTACCACCTGTCAAAATACAAAACATCATCCCTATGGCAAGTATCAGCACATAGGCATTCTGACGCACCAGCATCGACAGGTTTCTCGGCCAGATAAGCTTGCCTTCGGTTACTATCCCGAAAAATATAACAATAACGACCAGGGCAAAAATCATCCCATATTGCCGCATGTTACGGTCCATAACTTCCTTTATGCTTTTCATACCTTTTCCCCCTAGCGCTCCGCTGAACTTCTTATGATTGTGGACATTATATCCACCTGGGTGGCCTCGCTTGTCTTCATTTCTCCTACGACACGCCCCTCGTTGATGATGTATAAGCGATCGGTAATTCCTAATATTTCAGGCAGCTCCGAAGAGATCATAATGACGCATTTTCCGGCCTCCGCTAGCTGTAAGATGATCTTGTATATCTCATACTTGGCACCTACGTCGATTCCTCTGGTAGGTTCGTCAAGAATCAGCACATCGGGGGAGGCGAATATCCATTTGCTGAGCACCACCTTCTGCTGGTTTCCCCCAGAAAGATTGCCCGCTTTTTGGAACACACTTGAAGACTTTATGTTGAAGCGGTCCCTGTAATCCTTGCCCACTTTGATTTCTTCATCTTCGTTTACCACAAAGCCCCGTGTAATGGCTTTCAAATTAGCCAGGGTAATATTTCTTTTAATATCCTGTATGTGCACCAATCCGGCCGCTTTTCGATCTTCTGTAACATAAGCTATTCCATTGGCTATTGCCTGTCCTATATTATTCAGGGTAATCTCCTTGCCATCCTTGATAAGCGTCCCGCTTATCCTTTTACCATATGCCCTTCCGAACACGCTCATAGCAAGCTCTGTTCTTCCCGCGCCCATAAGTCCGGCAAGTCCGACTATTTCACCCTTTCTAAAGTGCATATTGACATTATGAATGACAACTCTTTCTTCATTAAGAGGGTCATGAACCACCCAATTCTTGATTTCAAAGCCTATCTCACGCGTATTTGCCGTATGCTTGGGGAATCGATCCGTAAGCTCGCGGCCTACCATCCCCTTGATTATGCGCCCTTCACTGACAGGCTCGGTGTTGTCCAGCGTTTCTATCGTCTTTCCGTCACGAAGGACGGTTATACTGTTGGCGATTTTTATAACCTCATGGAGCTTATGAGAAATCATAATGCACGTCATGCCATGCTCTTTATTAAGAGTCTGCAATAGCTCAAGAAGGTGATCGGAATCTTCGTCATTGAGAGCGGCCGTGGGTTCATCCAGTATAAGCAGTTCACAGTTTTTCGACAGTGCCTTGGCTATCTCCACAAGCTGCTGTTTGCCAACTCCAATGTTTTTTATCTGGGCGGTATAGCTTTCTTTAAGGCCCACCTTCTTCATTAACCCGGTGGCTTCTTTATTGGTCTCTTCCCAGTTTATTACACCGCCCTTGGCTCTTTCATTACCCAAAAAAATATTTTCCGCGATGGACATAAAAGGGCTGAGGGCCAACTCCTGGTGGATGATGGCAATTCCCGCTGCCTCGCTATCGCGTATATTTTTAAACGTGCATTCCTTTCCCTTGTAAATGATGGCGCCGGTATATGACCCATGGGGGTAGATACCGCTCAGAACATTCATCAGCGTGGATTTGCCGGCTCCATTTTCCCCAACCAGAGCATGGATCTCACCCTTTCTTACTTGAAAGGTAACATGACTAAGAGCGGTGACGCCAGGGAATTCTTTTGTAATATTCTCCATTTTAAGGATATATTCCAATGCTATCGGCTCCTTCATATAAGCTTTGATTTTGCTGTCCCCGGTGTTCAAAATGGCGGCAGCTATGCTGCCGCCATCTCCCAATATTCAATTACTTTGCATCCGGTATATCGGATAACTCATAATACTTACTGTCGACCAGCAACGATTTCCAGTTGTCCTTGTTAGCGAACTGGATTTCACAGTTAAACGAAGGAACATCAATCACGCCATTGTTATAGCTGGCATTGGTGGGAACCTTTTGTCCCGCCAGTATCGCATCCGTCATGGCAATAACCTGCTTTGCAAGATTTCTTGTATCCTTGAAGATAGACATGGACTGTTCGCCGCGAATAATTTGTCCCACAGTGATCTTGTCGCAGTCCTGGCCGGTGATAATCGGGAAGGGTTTGGAGGATGAACCGTACCCGGCTGACTTCAGAGAAGCGACAATGCCCTGTGCAAGGCTGTCATTGGGTGAGAGGACTACATCGATATTCTTATCTGCATAATAAGCTGTCAGGAGGTTATCCATTCTGTCCTGGGCACCTTTGGATTCCCAGTTTGTAATGGCGATCTGATCCGGGAATTTAGTCTGGCCTGACTTCACAACCAGCACGCCGCTGTCTATGTAAGGTTGAAGGACGTCCATAGCACCCTTGTTAAACAAGGTTGCGTTATTGTCGCCCGGGTCACCACCGAAGCATTCCATGGAGAAGGGGCCCTTTTCACCTTTGTCAAGCTTGAGTGCGCTTACGATAAATTCGCCCTGCATCTTACCAACGCCATAGTTATCGAATGTGGCATAGTAGTCACACTTATCAGTGTTGGTTATCAATCTGTCATAAGCAATGACTGGGATATTAGCTTCCTTTGCCTGCTTAAGAACGCCGCCTAATGCGCCGCCATCGATAGAAGCGATAACGAGAACATCACATCCCATGGTAATCTGGTTTTCAATCTGGCTATTCTGAACATCCTGTTTGTTGTCAGCATATTGAAGATCGACTTTGTACCCTTTTGCTTCCAGAGCGGCCTTAACATTGGCACCATCCTCGTTCCATCTCTGGAGCGATTTTGTCGGCATTGTAACGCCAACAAGCTTAGCCGATCCTGAGGTCGCCTGGCCACACCCTGATAAAATGACCGCCAGCATTGCCAGCACCAAGACTAACACGATAGACTTTTTTGCCATAATCATTCCTCCATGCTATTATTGATTTTATGTAAATTCTATAGGGTGTGATAGCAATTAAAAATAGAGATTATTATCAGATGTTGGTAATTTATTACTAATCAATTAAACCGGCACAAAGTATCTGGAATTTATTAATATTAAAAAAATCCATGTGAGAATAAAAAAATGCAAAGGTAAGAACTCCTTACCCTTGCAATTAGTTTATTGCCCCTATGAAAATAGTCATTATGAAATAATCTTTCATCTGTCCTTTATCAGCCATTATCAGATCTATTATCTAAAGAAGCCTGATATCAAACCTGCCATCCTATTATTATTTTTAAGCTCAACGGCCTTAAACAGGCATAACTCGTGACAACACATACACTCTATGCAGATATCATAATTAATTCGCTTCGTCTCCTTGTCAATAGCCTGAACCGGACAGCTTTCCACACACATATTGCACTTTTTACATTTATTAAGATTGATCCTCGGATGGGTGTTAAAAAATTCAATGACTTTTACCAGAGCTTTACTATTGCGCTTTTTAGTCTCTCTGAAACGTTTGGGTAGTTTAAAATTCTCCAGCCTGGGAATTTGATTAAGATCACCTGCAAGTGTGATTTTTTCTAGCCGACTCTCCCCGAGATTCCGTTTCCGTGCCGTTTCCAGTATCGGTATATCCTCAACCTTCATTCCCACCATTTTTGCAGCAACAACATCCAATGCCAATGGATCTTCACTGATAAGGACTTTTCCAGAGTGATAAACACTACCCGCTGTCGGCCCCTCTCCCTGCATGGCCAGAATCCCATCCATAATGTGAAGGTTGATTTTAGTCGCTTTGTGGATATCGCAGATAATTTGCCCAAAATCGCTTGGATCGGGAGCCATTTTGTGATACAACGCCTTTCTGAGCCCTGGTATGCATCCAAATACATTTTTTACAGCTCCGGAAAAAATCTGCGCCGAATGTGTTTTCAACTTCGGTAGATTAATTACCACATCAGCATCGAACATTGGCTTTGCGATATACATTGTTTCTTCACATCGACTTTCCGGTTGTACCGCCATCACACCCTCACGGTCAAAATTCTTTATCTGCGCGCCTTCTTCCTGAGCAACCTTCTCATATCCTGCAACTTTAAAGCCCTGTGCAGTAGGCGCTATTCCTGCTATGGCTCCTCCTGAGCTGTCACCGATCCATACATTGCAGTTTTTGCTCTTTAATATTCTTACCATCGCTCTGACAAATTCAGAGTGCGTAACTGCAGCCGAATCTGAAGTCTTGGGTCCAATCAGATTCACCTTTAGGAGTACTTTATCCTGCGGCTTTACAAACTTATCCCATCCGCCAAGGATATCTACTGCAGCATTGATTTTTTCCATTACGGTTTCCACTTCATAATTTGTGCATTCCTGTACAATAACCTTTCCCATACAAGCCTCCTAAAGCAAATGCTGAACTACTTGTTTCTTAATCAAATATTTATTATTTCCCCTCTATCTCTATTGCCCTAGACGATTTAGAATCACTTCATTTCAAGTAAATAAACGCACTAGATAAAATTGTATGTATTTGAAATAATAAAGTCAAATGACATGATAACCAATTAATATAAAAGCGTTTCCAGCCCACCATGAAGATAAGCTCATTAATACTACTGTAACCAGATCAGAATCGTGGTCAGATGTCTTAGGGTTGCTGCCACAGGCAAATAAAAAGAGCTACATATGCTAGATGTAGCTCAATAATTCTAGTTTAACAATGCGATTCCGATATTTAAATAGGTTGCAAAGAGAAGCCAAAGCAAATAGGGAATCATTAGGTAACCCGCTGCTTTATCAATTTTATAAAACCTTAGTAAAGTAAACAAGACCAAGACATCTAGTAATAGAATAATAATGACGGATATCCAATACCACTCAAAACTGAAAAACACAATGGGCCAGAGAAAATTAACAAAGAGCTGTACCCAATAGAGGGTGGTTGCCTTTTTACGTTCAAGTGTCGGCGGCGTTTGGTAAATGAGATAGGCCCCAAGCCCCATGAGTAAATAAAGCAAGGGCCAGACAACGCCAAAAAGCCATCCTGGTGGCGATAGCGGCGGTTTAATAAATGTGGTGTAGCTTTGCCTTGGGTTGCCGGAAAACAAATTGCCGAGCATACCTATCAGCTCAGTGGTAAATACGATGATAAGAAGGTTATTCCAGTTAATCTTCTTCATTTTACACGCCCCCTCACAATATCCTATGAGGGGGCCGGGTTATTTATTATTAATTGATTGCCTGCGTTACCTAGCGTTCATCCATTGGAGAACTGGTTCAAGATTTTCTGCTTTGACGCCGTCAAAACCATTTTCAATGTTTCTGATGGCTTCTTGAAGCTCTTCATCTTTGTCCTTACGGCTTTTAAGCATCCTTAAAAACAAGGACATTAGGATTTTATCCATGCCCTTCAGCTCTTTTAGGGGCAGACATCCGCCACGCAGATAAAAAAAGGGTTTTCCTTCGATCTTATTCCTTGCAATAACTGCTTCGTTATTAGGTTCAGCGGTTCGTGCGGTACCCGATGCACATACAGCTTTAACATTTTTGTTTTTCAATTTATCAAGTCCCTGCACCTTTCCGGCTTTCATCCAACCTAGAAAAATGATTTCATCTTGACTTTTTTTTGAAATCTCTTTTACCCGGTAAGCTTTTAGCCCCGTCCTAGCCGCAAGCATTTCGGCATACCTCTTGGTAAAACCCGTTTTTGATTCATAAGCGATTACCACTTTATATGAACCTCCTATCATTCCGTTAAAGCGGCTTGTTATAGCAAATCACATTAGTCAACCTTGCCGTTGGAAAAGCACAAATGTTGCCGCGGATCAAAACCCCTTTTTTTGAACTCTGAAGATAGAAAATCAATGCGGCTGGGTGTGATCTTGATGAGATGCATGGTCATTGAAAGTTTTTTAAAATTCTCGGCTGATAGCTTCTTAAATGCCAATAAATCCATGTATTCCTCCGTCCATGGCTCCACAAGCTCGGCAGTACCCGAAATCTGCATTCCCCCCAATTGAACAAAGCCGGTATAGTTGTCATAGATGGCAAGGCTTACGTTTTTATTCTTTTCAAGCCCGCGGAATTTTAAACCTCCCTCAGAAAACAGCCAGAAATTTCTGTCCTTATAATTGTACTCAATAGGTGTGCATCGGACGAAATCACCCCATCCGGTAGCCAGGGCACAGGTGTTATGCGCCAGGATGTACTTCTCTATCTCCACCAAGAGCGCTTTGTGATCCATCCGAGGGCCCTTCGTATTATCCATCCAATAGGAGGCTGCTTTTTCATAATCCATAAAACCATACCTCAAATATTTAGTCTCATTGAAACACGGAGCAAATTATTCCCTGAAACCATGGTATGATTCGGGTCAGTCTACTATTCAAAACAATTCTGGCCCACAACCATCCATCATCAACACCATAAACCTTAAGCTTAAAGAATTATCACCCATTGACTGGTCACTCATTAATAGCCTCGATGCCAAGTCTTTTAAGCTCATCAAGCTGAGCACGCATTTTTTGTAGCTGTTCGGGAGTGTGTCCCTCCCAGTTCAAAACTTCACCAACCACTCTCAGTGGCTGCTGGGAACGGTAAGACCTCGTTGGGTTCCCTGGGAACTTTTTATCCGTCAGATTGGGGTCATCCTCAATGCTTCCCATGGGCTCCACCTGATAGATTCGACCAAGATTCTCACCTACCGCAAGCTCAGCTCCCCATATAGCCGCATCTAAGGTGGCAGTAAAATAAACAAAGTTCGCCTTCTTCCTCTGACCATAGTTGGAGCTGTAGCCGGGCTCCAGGAAATCACCCAACTTTAAGTCTGCCTTTGTTCCATGATAGAAAGGTCCCGAGTCCAAGAGTCCCTTCATCTATTCCCACCTACTCCTTCTCTTGGAATTATACAATAAATAAAAACCAGTTTAATAATTTTAATTGGATAAAGCCTTACCCTTTATTGATTCTATCACTATACAAAATCATTTTATCATAGCCTACTACTTACCAAGGAAATAAATCTTTATTCTTTTTATATGGCGCGTTTACCAGAACAGACTATACTGACCAGAACCCTATGTCTTAGGTAAGAATTAAACTCAATCATCAGAAATGGCAATCACTAATTATTGTTGATTGGATGGCAACAACAGCAGCAAATAGGATGAATGTTAATAATCATCCCATAGCGATCGAGTTCAAAATGGCAGCACTTCATGAGACTATCCTTTAGCAATTGACGTCCTCGCTGGACACGGGACTTGGCACCCGATACAGATATCCCCAGTCTTTTTGCCAATTCCACCTGCGATAACCCTCCGAATTCTACAAGATTAAGTGCTTGCGAGTATTTTTCTGGAAGATCATTAATCATCCCTTTTAGGCCGGCAGCCACCTTATGAATCGGTTCCGATTCAATCATATGATTGATGTTGTTATCGGCCCCTTCATCTTCTAAAGCTATCGTATCAATATCCTCAAATTTAATTTTTTGCTTCCGGTAATAATCAATGATGGTATTCCGTGTAATATGAAAAACCCAACTGTGAATTTTTGTATAATCTTTGAGAGAATCAATGCTAGAATGAATCTTGACAAAGACATCCTGTAAAATATCCTCAATTTGGGAAGGGTTGTGGACCCTACGGGAAATAAATGAACGAAGTGCTGAGCTAAACTCTTCCCATATTTGCTCGGTACTATATGCCATACTTTTCACCACTATAATCCCTCTATTTTACTGATGAGCACGAACAACTGCATCCAGAAGCTTCTGAAGGCTTTGCATTTTTTTCTGACTCTTCACAACAACCACATCCGGCATTATTAATTACTGGTAAATAACCACATCCGCACCCTTCCTGACCATCCGGTGTACCACAACACTCAGACTCAGCTCTTCCTTTTACTACTCTTTCCACTAATTTCTTGAATTCAAACATAATGAAACCTCACAATCTTTAAATTTTAGATGTTAAAGCATCTACTTGATTATAGACCCATTGCTATGAGCAATTGGTAAATGTACCCGATTATTATTCCACCGATAAATATGTAGCTGACATATAAGCCAACAACTCTCTTTTTCATAAAAGATGTTATTCCAGCTATAACCCAGGCGCTGGTTGCTGGACCAGTTATCATGAATGCCATCATCGCACCTTCACCTGCACCACCCTCAATTAATGCTTTAATAACTGGGATTGCTCCTTCGCCGCTAACATATAAAGGCAGGCCAATTAAAGCTGCTAAAGGAACTGAAAAAATGCTTTCTCCGCTGAATAAAGATACGATTAATGAGGTAGGCACAAAGGATTGAATAAGATAACCAACTCCCGCAAAGATAGTGAAGTAAAGAAGTATTTGCTTTAAGCCCACATCAACCAAGGCTTTTCCTACTTCCTTAATTCGAAGCTTTTTCATCATTCTTGCAAAAGAACTTTTATCCTTTGATGAGATTAGCTTAGAAGGCACGGATGCGGTGCAACCGCATGTAGCCTCTGAAGCTGCAGCACTGCAGCAGTCTTGGGCTTTCGAACTTTTTGTAAATCGTAATTGATCTTTTAAAAAACCAGTCTTTTTTTCAATAAAATGTGTTAAACCACCTGAAACCAGACCAATAACAACTGATGCTATGGCTAAGGCAATTGCGAATTTTAGACTGAGTATACCGGCAATCATAATGAAGCCATCCGGGCTCATGAGCGGTGAAGAGGTCAAAAATGCTATAACTGGCCCCCATGGCAAGGCTGTGGTTAGCAATCCAATAACTACAGCCATCGTACCGCAGGCGCACAGTGGTGTAAAAGCACCGAAAGCAACGCTGGCAAGAATGGATACCTTCGGCTTTTTAAGTATTGACTGTTTAAGTTTGTCTACATCGATGAATACTTTCATAAGGGAAGCAGTCAGTATTGCCAAACTTAAGGGGAGCCAATTGTGGATGATGCTTGTCACAACAGAAATTATAGTCTCCGACAATAGCACCGGTAAATGATCAATAAATTCTTTCATCTTTAATCCATCTCCTTACTTTTTGTTGTGTTACAAATGTAAAGACGATGGATTTTTAGTAAGGACGCAAAGGGTTGAGTCGCTGTTTCTACTACGAGACTCAACCCCTACTTGCCTTGAGAAATTGTCTTTATTATCTTCTCTCAAACATTTTTAACAACCTCAAATAATGATTTGCTTCACGCAAGACATGATCACCCAACAGCGGTATAATGATTGATTTTATATTACATGCAAGAATACCCTGCGTGCCTTGCGCTTTGAAATTTCGTAAGTCCTCAGTTGCTTTCAAGCTTTCAACAGTAACTTCAGCCAGTGGAGCGGTCGCATCCATTGCCGCCTTTGCTTCTGCTGTCAATTGATCAAACTCATTTCCAAAATTATTAGCTTGGCTGATTAAATTGTTTTCTGTTGGGTCAAGCAAACCCCGGATGAACTTAGCATGTTCTGCCATTTGCCTGTTCCAGAAAAATTCCAGTTCGTAGGCTTCTCTTTCCAGATTTATCTCTTCTCTGCTTTGAAGCCTACTAAGCTGCAGAAGATACAATTCTGCCTCACGAGTTATGTGTATGATCAACAAGGGATAGTTGAATGTAAACATTTTACAGCTTAGTACATTAGATAAAATGTTTGTTTTAAATTGTATTAACGCAGTCGTTGCATTTATTGCCCTTTGGTTAAGCGCCGATACTTGTTGTTCAAGCATGGAGTTTGCTGTTATCATACCACCGCCTGATAGTCCTGCTTCTGCCTGCGTCAATTGAGTTGGTATTTGTACCCCCGTGAAATATGTAGTTGCCATTTCTGCATTTAAAGTAAAAGGTGTTACTACCTCACCGGATTGAAGAACCCCGGGGTTAACAACACCGTTTGATAAAGAAATAACTTCTCCTAGAATTCTGTCAAATTCCCTGCGAAAAGTATCTGCCTGTTGAGTAAAGCTAGCGTCTCTCGGTGTAAACCCCACTTCAAGGAAAAATGAGTGTTCTTTCATAATCCTTGCAAAAAACAGATGTAAACCTAGGGATTGTTTTATAAAATCAATACTTGAGAGCATGGTTAATGCCTCCCTATAATAAAGGAAAAAATTACAATTTCAGTTTATGCTAATACCTTATGAATGGTTACAGGGTATCACATAAAAAAACGCACCCTTTGGGCGCATTTTTTCGTCTCTATCAGACATGTTTGAACAAAAACCACTTTTTTAATTATTTCTGGAATCCTTGAAACACTTCCCGCTTAGCCCCACATACAGGGCATTCCATTATTTACACTCCCAACAAATTCTTTTGTCTATTATTATTACCTAAGGTACTTAAGTTATATTCTTATTTTACATTGAAAAACTTCTGGATTCCATAATGAAGAAAATCTTATTTCAAGTCTGTTTTTCGGTTCAAAAAAACGGGAGTGCCTCACATTGAGACACTCCCTTCGCTATAATATTTACTTTGCCGTTTTAGTAATAAATCTTTGAAGAATGGCAGCCACCTGTGCACGGGTTGCGTTGTCCTTCGGCATCAGAGC
The DNA here is from genome assembly GCA_023430565.1 of Verrucomicrobiota bacterium. GTDB lineage: Bacteria > Verrucomicrobiota > Verrucomicrobiia > Opitutales > Opitutaceae > Opitutus. Next base: position 1,472 of record JAEZAD010000204.1, on the reverse strand, counting down.
GCCGTTGGCGCCGGCCAAAATGCCTTTTTCCACTGCCCATGCCATGGCTTCCGCAGCGTAGCTTGTCACGCTACCCGCATCGGAGAACTTGCTCAGTTCACCGCCGGCCTTTGGTGACCCAGCGTACCGCCACAGTATTGTTACCATCTGCTCCCGTGTAATATTTCCGTCAGGGTTAGTGCCGTCCGTGATACCGGCGCCCATGGCCCAGATACGCGCGGCATCAAATACACCGCTTCCCGAGAGACTCTGTCCGTCCAAACGTCCCAGCACCGTCCAGAGCATAGCACGGGTCATTAGGCTGTTAGGCGAGAAGGTGTCCACGCCTGTGCCCGCAAAGAGACCGTTCCGATTTGCAAATTCTACTGCGCCATAGAACCAATCTCCCTTGCTCACATCAGAGAAGGGATTGACCCAAGGCTCAGTCCCGGCAACGCCCACCACATACAGGGAGAAGTGGGTGGCCGTGAATGTGGCAAGCTTTGTGGCCGGGTCGTAGGTGCATGAGATTTCGGTCATGGTGCCGTCGCTTGCGAGGTACCATACAGTCACATCCTGCGCGCGCTCCCCCTCCTTCAACTCATAGGGTAGAGAAACTGTAACCTTTCCGCCAAAGTTCGAAATGGTGCCGCTGCCGGAGGAAACAGTCAGGGCGAACACCTGCTTACCAGGGAGGTTCTCCTGATGTGCTGGAGAAACGTCCTTCATCTCAACCTTGATATCACTGGTTGTCTGGCTGACTATACCCTTGAGGGCTTCGGTGTCGAACACCAGCTTTGCGCCCTTGTCCCCGTCCACCGTCAGGGTTTTACTTCCGGAAACTAGCTGTTTAAGGTTGTCGCTGGTCGTGCTACCGCCGTTATCGATTCGGGTCACCGGCGCGGAAGGAGTGTAGCCGCCGGAGGATGGCGCAGGTATTTCAGCTGTCCACTTAACATAAAGAGTTATATCTGCAGTAACTACATCTGAAGCAAAATCCCACTCATTTATACAGGTTGGCTCTTTATACCACCCTGCAAACGTATAGCCTGTTTTTGTAGGTGCTTTTGGTGATGTGATAGCACTGCCAGATACAACATTGCTTATCGTTGCAACTGTGTTGCCACCGTTCACATCGAACGTTACTGTATAAGTTCTTGGTGCAGTTGCAGGGAACACTGCTATTACAATTCCTGAGTCAGCTGCATTTGTCGCTGTTGCGCCTAGCACAGTAAAGAAGTTTGCAGGCACACCTGTTAGTGTATAGCCTGCTTTTGGTGTAATTGTAATTGTCGCTGTATACACTGCACTTCCTGCAAACTCTGTATCTGCAGGAGACCATGATATTGTCGCTGTATATTCTGCCGTATCAGCTATTGTAGCTGTTGGAACTGCTCCTGTAGCTGGGACAGTTACTCCAGTTATTGCAGCTATACTGATTACTGCTGGGTCTGTCTCTGGGAATACTGCTGTTACAATTCCTGAGTCAGCTG
>JAEZAD010000096.1 GCA_023430565.1 Verrucomicrobiota bacterium | reverse complement strand
GCCGGGAAGTAGGAAGCCGCGTAGCTGGAATCTTGACGCGATCTTGACGCGGCGCGCGCGAACTTGACACCGTCTTGACGCGTTTGCTGCTACAATGATCGTGTCGGCAAGGGAGGATGATGTAATGGGCGTGGCTGATTCAGATGCTGCAAGGGGTGCTGCCGTTCAATCCAGAGGGCATGTCTGGAACGAGCTAGCATCTGGCGTTCAATACCGCGGCCAGCTTTGTCTCCAACACGAACTGGCAGGCTTACTCGGGTGAGACCACGCTCTCCTACCTGACACAGCTTCTGGGCCTTACAGTGCAGAACTTTGTCTCGGCGGCAGCGGGCATCGCGGTGATGTACGCACTGATCCGCGGGTTCGTGTTCCGCGAGAAGCGCACGCTCGGCAGCTTCTGGGTGGACCTGACCCGTTGCACACTTTACGTGCTGATCCCGCTTTCCCTGGTGGTAGCGATGCTTCTGGTATCGCAGGGTGTGGTTCAGACGTTAATACCATACGGGACGTACCAAACCCTGGAGAGTGGAGTTACGCAGGTTTTGCCTCTCGGCCCTGCGGCCAGCCAGATCGCCATCAAGCAGCTCGGCACCAACGGCGGTGGTTTTTTCGGGGCGAACTCGGCGTTCCCGCTGGAGAATCCGAACACGATTTCGAACTTCGTCCAGATGCTTTCGATCCTTTTGATTCCCGCCTCACTGTGCGTGAGCTTCGGCCTGGCGGTAGAGAACACGAAGCAAGGGCGCACGGTCTATGTCGTCATGCTGATCCTGTTCGCGCTCGCGCTAACGGGGCTGACGCTCAGCGAGCAGTACGCGGGGCCTTCCTATCAAGGCGTCCTCGCGTCCGGCAGCATGGAGGGCAAGGAGGTCGTACACGGTGTTGGCGCATCCTCCTTGTGGGCGGCGGCGACCACCGCAGCTTCCAACGGATCCATCAATGCCATGCACGACAGTCTGACACCGATGGGCGGCTTCGTGGTGATGTTCCTGATGCAGTTGGGCGAGATTGTGTTCGGCGGCGTTGGCAGCGGGCTTTACGGGATGCTGGCGTTCGTAATCCTGACTGTTTTCATCGCGGGGCTGATGGTGGGGCGCACGCCCGAGTACCTTGGCAAGAAGATCGAGCCATTCGACATGCGCATGGTCTGTCTGATCGTGCTGACGCCGCTCATGGTAACGCTTCTGGGAACGGCGGCGGCCGTGATGGTGCCGGGCGCGGCGGGTTGGCTGACCAATTCCGGCGCACACGGTTTCTCGGAGATTCTGTACGCGTTCTCCTCGATGGGCAACAATAACGGAAGCGCGTTCGGTGGGTTTGCCGCCAACACCGTGTTCACCAATGTGCTGGGCGGCGTCATTATGCTGCTGGCGCGTTTCATCCCTATGGTGGCAGTCATCTACCTGGGCGCCAATCTCGGCGGTAAAAAACTCGTCGCATCGGGCGAGGGCACACTTTCGACAACCAACACAATGTTTGTCGGCCTCCTGATTGGCATCATATTGATCGTTGGCGCGCTTAGCTTCCTGCCTGCGCTGGCGCTTGGCCCAATCGCCGACTACTTCACGAGCCTGTGAATCGAGGGATAACATGAAAAAGACGGATAATGGCCTCCTCGTAGACGCGCTGAAGCAATCGTTTACGAAGCTCTCACCACGCGTGCAGGTGCGCAATCCCGTGATGCTGGTGGTCTACATCGGCGCAATCCTGACCTTGACACTATACTTTCTGTCGTTTGCAGGAATCCGGGACGAGCGCGCGGGCTACACGCTGACGATTTCTCTGATCCTGTGGTTCACCGTGCTGTTCGCCAACTTCGCGGAATCCATCGCGGAAGGGCGTGGCCGCGCGCAGGCGTCCACCCTTCGCAAGGCGCGCAAGGATGTGTCCGCCCGGAAGTTGAAATCTGCGGACAATACCGCGGATTTCACGGAGGTGCTCTCGGCTTCCCTGAAAAAGGGCGACATTGTCTATGTGAAGGCCGGGGAGCAGATCCCCATGGACGGCGAGGTCATTGACGGCGCGGCGTCCGTAGACGAGAGTGCCATCACCGGTGAATCCGCGCCGGTCATCCGGGAGTCGGGCGGTGACCGCAGCGCCGTCACCGGTGGCACGACGATCCTTTCCGACTGGCTGACGATCCATGTGACGGCGGAGGCGGGTGAAAGCTTTCTCGACAAGATGATCGCCATGGTCGAAGGCGCTTCCCGCAAAAAGACGCCCAATGAGATTGCGCTGGAGATTCTCCTCGTTACCCTTACGATCATCTTTCTCGTTGTCTGCGCGACACTCCTTCCCTTCTCGGATTTCGCCAGGCGCCAGGCCGGCGCAGGCAGTGCGATTTCGATCACCAATGTCATCGCCCTTCTGGTCTGCCTGGCGCCGACTACGATTGGCGCGCTGCTCTCCTCCATCGGCATCGCCGGGATGAGCCGGCTCAATCAGGCGAACGTGCTGGCGATGAGCGGCCGCGCCATCGAGGCGGCGGGAGATGTGGACGTGCTGCTCCTGGACAAGACCGGCACCATCACGCTGGGCAACCGTCAGGCCAGCGAATTCCTGCCCATCAGGGGCGTGACCGAACAGGAACTGGCCGACGCCGCACAACTCTCATCCCTCGCCGATGAAACCGCCGAAGGCCGTTCCATCGTGGTGCTCGCCAAGGAGAAGTTTGGAATCCGTGGGCGTGAACTTGGGAGGCTCAACGCGAGCTTTATTGAATTCACCGCAAAGACGCGCATGAGCGGCATCGATTTTCAGGGAACGAAGATCCGCAAGGGCGCGGCGGATGCTGTCCGGGAATTCGTGCTCGAAAACGGCGGAGACTACCCGGTCGAGTGCCAGGAAATCGTGAAGCGCGTCGCCGCCGCAGGCGGAACGCCGCTGGTGGTCGCCAGGGACAACCGGGTGCTGGGCGTCGTATACCTGAAGGA
>JAEZAD010000214.1 GCA_023430565.1 Verrucomicrobiota bacterium | reverse complement strand
CCCCAGTCGAGCCGCGGGCTGATCGCGAACACCTTGTTGTAATACGCGTAAAGCTGCACGCGATCCAACCCCGGATCGCCCGCCGGATCATCCGGCACGTAGCCCACCTGTCCCGTTTCGCTCCAATAGTCGCCGTCGCTCGCCGGCTCCGTGCCGAGCTCATACGGCTTGATGCGCACGTAATATTTCGCCGGCGCCATCTTCGACACGTTCGAGAAAAGCGTCGGCCGGTCGTCCGCCGCGCCCGGGTTCAGCTGCTCGAACGTCGGCCCCAGCCGCGCGTCCACCGCCTCCTTCGACCAGCTCAGCGCCGACGCGGAGTATCCACTGTAGCCCGACGGCTCGTTCTGCGCGGCCACCTTGTCCGACAGATCATAAACTTCGAGGAGCGCCACGCCGGTCCCGCCTCCCGCACCTTTCACATGCACGGTGTAGGCGCCGGCGGGCAACTCGGCCACGAGCGCCGCATCCTTGCTGCCCGATTCGAGCGGAAACGCACCCGCGCTCGCCGCCGCTTTGCTCAACAATCCGTCCTTGTCGCTCTCGCTCCAGTTGTCGTTTGAAGCGACCGTCGTCCCCTGCCGGTTGATGATGGCGACGTTGGGATCCTGCAGGAACTCGGTCACACCTTGCGCCTGCAGCCCCGGGCCCACCGCCCGGATCAACACTCTCCGGCTGCTCTCCTTCACCACGAGTCCGGAAATCAGCACGCCTTCGTCGGCTTCCACCCGCGCCCGCGTCGACAACGCCATCAGCCGGCTCGCGCCATCCATTTCATACACCTCCGCCAGCGCTACACCGTGCGGGCTGTTCACCGCCGTCACATGCGCCGTGTAAACTCCGGGAGCCAGCGTCAGTCGCAACGCTGTGTCGCGGCTCCCCGCCGCGAGCGACGATGCGCCCACCTGCTTGAATGCGCCGGCCAGCGACGGGTCCCATTGGTCGTTAGTCGCAATGACCTTCCCCGTCCGGTCGAAAACCTGCAGCCGCAACGCGCCCAGCGCGCCTTTCACTCCGGCCTCCCCCAAGGTCGGGCCTACGCCGCGGATCAACACATCTTTCGGAGCGCTGCCGTTGATCACGAAGCCCGCGATCATCGTATCGACTCCAGGGCGCACCACCCCGCGCGATGAGAGCGCCACCACCCTCGAGTCCACCGCATGGACCCGCCAGGCGGCTCCAGAAAACAGCGCCGCCGCTAACAAAATTCGCCCCAGCTGGATCATGGAATTCATCGGTCTAGAGTATCGGGTTTTCTACTAAATATTCCTTAGGGTTTCGCTGGACGGGTGGTGAATACCGGCGCCCTTCTCCCAAAAGCCAGCCCTCCGTCGCCCCGTCCGGGCCTTTTACCCGGATTTCACCGCATCGCCGCGACCTTGCGTTTTGGATACAGCCTTTCCCGCTCGTGGGACGCAGCCGTTCCGCACGCGAACACCTGCGGGATGTCCCTTCCTCCCCTCACAAAATTTAACCCGTTCACCCGCAGCTCATCGCGCGTGTCTCAGCTCAGGCGGCACGCCCTCTGCAAGGTCGCTCCCCTCGATGCGCCATCCGCTTCAATCCGCTGGCCTCCCCGCCTTGCACCTGCCACGTTCCGCGACCACCCCTTCCCCCTCATGAAACGTGTCGCACTCGTCTTCTTTTTTGCCGTCGCCAGTGCCTCCGCCTCTGAAGCCGCAAAAAATCACTCCGGCGGCGCAGGATGCGAATCAGCCAAAGCGGCGAAAGCCACCGACGAAAGCCCCGCCGCCACCGCCGCCAAACCCGACGCCCGGGCGCGGCCCAACGCCACCCCTCGCCGCATTCCGTATCACATGCTCATGATTCACTGAGCTCCCTTTTCCGGTGACGGCGGTCCACGCCTCCGTCTGTTGTCCGCCCTTTCCACTTCACACTCCCTCTGCCTCTTCCATGTCCCTCATCACCCTGCGCAACATCAACCGCGTCTACCCCCTCAAAGGCGGCCCCTTCTACGCGCTCCGCGACATCAACCTCGACATCGAGGAAGGCGATTTTCTCTCGATCATGGGCCCGTCGGGTTCTGGCAAATCCACCCTCCTTCACATCCTCGGCCTCCACGACAGCGCCTGGTCCGGTGAATACTCCCTCGTCGGCGAACCCGTCCATGCCCTCGACAAGAAGCGGCGCTTCGACCTCCAGAAAAAACACATCGGCTTCGTCTTCCAAAGCTACCACCTCCTCGACGACCTCACCGTCTACGAAAATCTCGAGATCCCGCTCTCCTACCGCGACACGCCGAAAAAAGACCGCGACAGCATCGTCTGCGACGCCCTCGATCGCTTCCACATCGTCGGTAAAAAAGACCTCTACCCGACCCAGCTCTCCGGCGGCCAACAACAACTCGTCGGCATCGCCCGCGCCCTCGTTGCGAAACCCGCCATCATCCTCGCCGACGAACCCACCGGCAACCTCCACTCCGACCAGGGCCGCGAAATCATGCAGCTCTTCAAAAAGCTCAATCGCGAGGACGGCGTCACCATCGTGCAGGTCACGCACTCCGAGGAAAACGCCTCCTACGGCACCCGCATCGTCCGCCTCGCCGACGGCATGAAGGTCTCGTAGCAGCGCTCCCTGAAGGCGCGGCGCCCTCACCACGCAGCTCACGCCGCTCCTCCTTCCGTCCTCGTTTCTTTTTCCCGACAGAAGCCCGCCTTCTGTCTGCCCTGGCCCGCTCGCCTGCGCCCCTCCGCTCCGGATAGCCTGTCGCGTCACCACGCGCTCATGCCCTCCGAATCTTCGCCGCCATCCGCTCTCGCTCGCTCCCGCGCCTCGGCCGAACCGGCTCTCTTCGTCGGCAACTCCGACACGATGCAGAGCGTCATCCGCCTCGCCGAGGATGTCGCACGCAGCGACGTCACCGTGCTCATCGAAGGCGAAAGCGGCACGGGCAAGGAACTCGTCGCCCGCCTCATCCACCGCCACAGCCCGCGCGCCGCGCAACCGTTCGTGTTCGTCAACTGCGCCGCCATCACCGAGTCCCTCGTCGAAGCCGAGCTCTTCGGCCACACGCGCGGCTCGTTCACCGGCGCGATCGCCGACAAAGCCGGCCGCTTCCACCTCGCCGACCGCGGCACGCTGTTCCTCGACGAAATCGCGGACCTCGGTCCCAAAGGCCAGGGCGCTCTGCTGCGCGTCTTGGAGGACGGCGCGTTCCGCATGGTCGGCGGCACCGAGCTGCAACGCGTCGACGTCCGCGTCATCTCCGCCACCAATCGAAACCTCGCCCACGCCGTCGCCGCCGGAAAATTCCGCGAAGACCTTTTCTACCGCCTGCAAATCGTGCCCATCTCCGTGCCGCCACTCCGCGAACACGCCGAGGACATCCCTCTCCTCATCGACGACTTTCTCCGCCGCTTCGCCCACAAACACCGCCGCCCCCGCCCGCGCCTCTCGCCCGAAGCACTGCAACTCTGCCGCCGCTTTCCCTGGCCCGGCAACGTCCGCCAGCTCCGCAACGCGATGGAACGCCTCGTCGTCACCGTGCCCGCGTCCATCATCGGACCCGCCGAACTCCCCGCATTTCTCCGCCAACACGACCAGGTCGCACCGTCCTTCGCCGTCCACGTCGGCATGACCCTCGCCGACGCCGAGAAACTGCTCATCCAGCGCACGCTCGCCCAACTCACGGAGAATCGCACCGACGCCGCCCGCATCCTCGGCATCAGCCGCCGCGCCCTCCAATACAAACTCAGGCGCTACGGCCTCATCGATCCGCAGCCACGAGCCTGAGCGAGTGGGGGAAACGTGCGTCCTTCGTTTTTCAACCCCGCACCGTGCACCGCATCACCCATTTCCGCGCAAACTCTGCACCAAAACGCCTCCGCCCTCCTCACACCAACCGTCCCGTGTGCCCCGAAAATTTCGCCAACTCGCCGGTCCTCAATCGGTTCTTCGCTCCTCGCCGCCGCGGGCATGCGTCGTGCGAAACCAGCCCCGTATGAGAAACCTCGTCGAAACCCTTTTCTCCGCTCAGCAAAAATTCCTCTCGCTTCCTTCCGCTTCTCCGGAGCGCCAAGCCCTGCTCGAGCAACTGCGCTCCGACATTCCCGCGGCCGTTCTCGCCCATTTCCTCCGGCTTATCAGCCAGGGCCGCAAAGCGGTCGCCCTGGTCCATCACGGCGTCTGCTCCGGCTGCCACCTGCGCGTTGCCTCCGGCATCGTCGCCGCCCTCGCGAAACCGCACGACCTCCATCTCTGCGAAAACTGCGGCTGCTATCTCCTGCTCCCCGCCGAAGAACGGCACGCCCCCGCTCCGCGCCCCGTCCCCGTCGCTCGCCGCGGCCGTAAGTCCCGCGCGCCCCTCGCCGCCTGAAACGACGCCCTCCGCCGCCCCGCTTTCAGGGGCTGCGAAGAAACTCACGCCCTCTCCATGGGCCGCGAGCTTGCTCGCGTCGAGAATCTCACGAGCAAGCCACCCCCGAAGCCCCCTTCGTCCCTTCTCCGAAACCGCACCCGTTGTTCGCGCCTCTTCCTTTCGCGCCTCTTCGCGTGGTTCGCGGGCATCCCCCTGCTCCGACTCTTGTTTCGCTCGCCCGCTTTTCCCGATTCCGGGAAAAAGTAATTCCGCAGCCGGACAACCCCGCGGGCCGCAAATCCGACCGACAATTTTAATCACTTCCGGCCACGGCGCTTACGTCGCCATCCCCCGGCTGGCACGGCCCCTGCGAAAGGCTCCTGCTTCATTTTCAATTCACTCCTCTCGCTCGTGCCACTTCGCCCTTTCTTTCGCTCCGCCCTCCTCCTTCTCACTGCGTTCCCCGCCGCCGTTGCCTTCGGCCAGACGCTCACGCTCGACGAAGCCGTCCGCCTCGCACTCGAGAAAAACCCGCATATCGAAGTCGAATCCTACGGCCGTTCCATCGCCCGCGCCGATTACCTCACCGCCCTCGGCCGCTTCGACCCCGCGCTCACGTTTCGCCGCAGCTTCGCGCAGGACGACAGCCCGATCTCGTCCAACCCCATCGTTTCGCAGCTGATCAAAACCGACGACTACAGCCTCGCGTTCGAGGGCACCACGCCCTGGGGCATGAACTACAGCCTCGGCGGCAGCGCGCGCAATCAGCGCGGCCCGCTCGATGGCTACGAAGATCGTTTCGAAACTTTCGGCGGCATCACCGTCACCCAACCCCTCCTCCGCGGCTTCGGCTTCGGCCCGAATCTCGTCGGCGTCCGCATCGCCAAAGCCGACCGCGGCATCGCCGACTGGATCTTCCGGCAGACCGTCATCGACACTGTCACCGCCACCGTCATCGCCCACAGCGAGGTCTCCTACGCACAACAACTCGTCCGCATCGCCAACCGTTCCCGCGAACTCGCCGCCGGCTTGCTCGCCGAAAACGAACGCCGCTTCGGCGTCGGCAGCATGTCCCGAAGCGACGTCACCCAGGCCCGCGCCCGCACCGCCACCCGCGACGAAGCGATCCTCTTCGCCCAACAAAATCTCCGCGACGCGATCAACCGCCTCCGCCAGCTCATCGGCGAATCCGAATTCGCCATCGATCCGGAAGCGATCGTCGTCGAGCCGCCCGAAATCCCGGAGCTGCCCATCGATCCCGCCGCCGACCTTCAGCGCGCGCTCGTCGACCGCCCCGATTATCAAGCCGCCAAACTCGGCGTCTACAAACGCGAGGCCACCTACGCCTCCGAACGCCTGGAGATCCTCCCGCAGGTCGATTTCGTCGGCAGCTACGGCTACAGCGGACTCGATCGTGACTTCGGCGCCAGCCGCCGCATGGTCGCCGATCGCGATCACCGTTCCTATTCCGCCGGCGTCGTCGTCAGCATCCCGCTCACCTTCGCCGAAGGCCGCGGCCGCGCACGTTCCGCGAAGCTCCGCCTCCGCCAGGCCGAGGCCGACATCGTTCGACTCGAGCAGGACATTGCCGTCTCCATCGCCAGCGCCGCCGGCCAGATCGAGACCACCCGCCGCCGCGTCGAAGCCAATCGCGCCGCCTACGATTTCGCCCGCCAGGCCCTCGACGACGAACTCAAGAAACTCCGCGCCGGCACGAGCAACACGTTCTTCGTCCTCAATCTTCAAGGCGAACTTATCGGCGCGGAAAACAGCCTCTTCCGCGCCCTCGCCGACCAACGCCGCGCGCACGCCTCCTACGAGCGCGAAATCGGCCGCACGCTCGCCGCGCACAACATCGCGTTGGAGCAGCGCTGACCCCGCCGCCCCACTTGCGCGGCGCCACCCGCGTGCGGATAGTCCGCGATGCCTCCCGCGCCGCTCCCTTTCGAACACGTTTTCGAACCCGCCACCGTCGCTTCCGCACCACCGCTCCTCCTGCTGCACGGCACCGGCGGCAACGAACGCGATCTCCTTCCCCTCGGCCGCACACTTTCGCCCGGTTCCGCCCTGCTCTCACCGCGCGGTCAGGTCAACGAACGCGGCGCCGCCCGTTTTTTCGCGCGCATCGCCGAGGGCGTCTTCGATCCCACCGAAGTCGCGCAACGCACCGACGAGCTCGCCGGTTTCATCAGCAGCGCCGCGGAGCGCTACCGCATCGACCTCACGCGCTTCATCGCCGTCGGCTTTTCCAACGGGGCCAACATCGCCGCCACGCTCCTCCTGATTCGCCCCATCGTGCTCGCCGGCGCCGTGCTGATCCGCCCGATGGTCGTCATCGATCGTCCCGCCGCGCCCGAATCCCTCACCGGTAAACGCGTCCTCGTCTTGAGCGGCGAACACGACCCACTCGTTCCGCCCGACCACCCGCGCCGCCTCGCCGCCCATCTCCGGCTCGGAGGTGCCGATGTTTCGATCAAAGGTTTTCCCGCCGGCCACACCCTCACCCGCGACGACATCACCACCGCGCAACACTGGCTCGCGGCGTGATCGCAGGGCTGTCATTCTAAGCGCAGCGAAGAATCCAGTGAACGTTCTGCCGTTACTGCCGACGCTGTAGCGTCCAATGGATTCTTCGCTGCGCTCAGAATGACAGAGGGTAACTTCTGAAGTTACCCAAGGACCCCCAAAGCGATTCTTCAATTCAGGCCCCGTTGCCAACTCACGCCCCCATGCGCCTCACCTATTTCGGCCACTCCGCCTTCCTGATCGAAGTCCCCGGCGCGCGACTCGTTTTCGATCCCTGGCTCCGCCACAACCCCCACGGCTCCTTCGATCCCGCATCCATCCCCTGCGATTTCGTCCTCTGCAGTCACGCGCACGATGATCACATCGCCGACTCCCTCGAGCTCGCCCGCACGCACCGCGCGACAATCGTCGCACCCTACGAACTCGCGCTGCACTTCGAATCCCAAGGCGCGACGATCATCGACCTCATGCCAGGCGGCGGCGTGAATCTTCCCTTCGGTCGCATCGAGATGACACCCGCCATCCACAGCTCCGCCCTCGAGCTGCCGAACGGCGAAACCAAATTCATGGGCCTCGCCAGCGGCTACCTCGTGCGGGCCGCTGGCAAATCGCTTTATCACGCCGGCGACACCGCGCTTTTCAGCGATATGCAGCTGATCGGCCGCCACGGCCTCGATGTCGCCCTCCTTCCGATCGGCGACTTTTATACCATGGGGCCACGTGATGCGCTCGACGCGCTCGACCTCCTCCGCCCGCGCCTTGCCGTGCCGATGCACTACAACAGCAACGAAAAGATCCGCGTCGACCCACACGCCTTCGCCGCCGACGCCGCCCGCGCCGGTCACACCGTGCGCGTCATGACCGCCGGCGAACACATCGAGCTGCCGTAGCCTACTCTGTCATTCTGAGCGCAGCGAAGAATCCACTTGGTGTTACGCACCAGTGACCGCCGCCACGCCCACGGGACTTTTCACTCGCTCAGAACGACAGTTCTTCTCGCCTCATTCCAGCGGATACACCCGCACGTAATCGATCCGATACTCCTGCGGAAACTGCGTCGTCTCGTCCGGATAACCCGGCCACAACCCGCCGACCGCCAGGTTCAACAACAGATAAAAAGGCGTGTCGTCGAACACCCACTTCGCGCCTTTCGGCAGGTCCGCCGGCGTCACGGTGTGAAACACCTCGCCATCCAGCAGCCAGTCGATTCGTTCCGGCCGCCAGTCGACCGCGAATACGTGATACTGGTCCGCGAAAACCGACCCATCCGCGAGCGTCGTGGATTTTGTGATACCTTTCGCCGCCGAATACCCGGGGCCGTGCAGCGTGCCGTGCGTGGTGCCGGGCAGGTGACCGACCATTTCCATGATGTCGATCTCGCCGCACGCCGGCCATGGGACTTGCTTGATGTTTTCGCCCAGCATCCAAAACGCCGGCCAGATCCCCTGCCCTTTCGGCAACTTCAGGCGCGCCTCGATGCGGCCGTGCTTCACCGCGTATTTCCCGAGCGTTTTCAATCGCGCCGACGTGTAACGGCCGTCCGCCGTGCGCACGGCCTTGATCACAAGTGCGCGGCCATCGGTCGCGTCGACATCCTCGACGACGAACGAGTTTTCCCGCGAGTCCGTATAGAGCTCGAGTTCCTTGTTGCCCCAGCCGTTGTCGCCGAGGTCGTGAACCCATTTGGCTGGATCCGGACCGGAGCCGGTCGGCTGATTGAACTCGTCCTGCCAGACAGGAGTCGAAGCGACGCAAGGAGTCATGAGAAGTGCGATGAGGTTGAGCAGCCGCGGCATTTTCATGGTTCAGGCCGTCGCGGCGGCGGATTTACGCGCGGCAAGTTCGCGCTCGATTTGTTTCACCTGCGGCTCGTCGAGCCGGTAAAAGAAGATCGCCACACCCGCGAGCAGCGCGAACGCGCCCGGGATAAGGCTGAAAAGCAGCGTTATGCCGTGAACAACGGAGGGTGTCTGCGCGGCATTGGCCTCGAAGCCGAGATAACCGAGCAGCCAGCCGATCGTCGCCGCGCCTATCGCGAGTCCGACCTTCTGCACAAAGACCGTCACGGAAAAGATCAGCCCTGTCGCGCGCCGACCAAATTTCCACTCTCCGTAATCCGCCGTGTCCGCGTAGAGCGACCACACGATCGCGGGCGTCGGACCGGCCGCAAAACTCGCGATGATGTTGCACGCATAGAGCAGCGGCAGATTCGACGGATTCACAAAATAACACGCGCCGATGCCGAGCGCGTTGATGATCGTCAGCCAGATCATCAGCGATCGGCGGGCGAAGAACTTCGTGAACAGCTTCGTCGAAAGCGCACCGACGATGAAGCAGAGGAAACCGACGAGATTGAACGTCCCAATCGACGACTCCTGGCCGACGACATACTTGAAATAGTAGATCCCCGCGCCGTTGCGCATCCCCGTGTTCGTCAGATTGAGAAACGCGACGAAGAACAGCACAAGCCAAGGCGCGTTGCGCGTGAGGTCGCGCAGGTCGAGCTTGAGCGAGCCCTTCACCGGCGCCGGCGAGACGACGCGTTCCCGCGTGTTGGCAAACGTGTAAACGAACATGCCGACCGAGATCACCGCGAAGATCACCATCGTATTCCGAAAGCCCTGCGCCGCATTTCCGCCCTCAGGCACGAGCACGTCCTTCAGCGTCGGCACCAGCCAGCCGATCAGCAGCGCGCCGAGAAACGCGCACGCGAAACGATACGACGACACCGACGTGCGTTCCTCCGACGAGGTCGAGATCACGCCCATCAACGCGCCGTAAGGCGTGTTGATCGCCAGATACGCGATCAGCACGGCCGTGTAGGTGCCATAGGCGTAGAGCAGTTTCCCCGTCTGGCCCAACGCCGGATTCGCGAACATCACGTATCCGAGCACACCATACGGCAACGCTCCCCAGAGGATCCACGGACGGAACTTGCCCCAGCGCGTCTGCGTGCGATCCGCGAGCATGCCGACCACCGGATTGAGCGCCGCTACCGCGATCGGCACCACGAACAAAAGCGTGCCGACGCTCACCGGATTCAGTCCGAAGATGTCGGTGTAGTAATACGCGAGAAACAGGTTGAACGCCTGGAAGTAGAAATTCGACGCAGTGTCGCCGAGGCCGTAGGCCAGCTTTTCGCGGAAGGAGAGACGTTCGGAAGGAGTCGTCACGGGCGGAGAAGAGTTGGGAACGCGGGCCCCATCCTCCACGGATGCTCCAGCGTGGCGATCTCTCGGTTGAAGGGCGGTGCTCATTTCACGAATGCACGGTCGAATCCTGCGATTTTTTTATCCTGTCATTCTGAGCGGAGCGAAGAATCCAGGTGCACGCTCGCTCGCGAAAGTCTCCCTAAATTCTTCGCTCCGCTCAGAATGACAGACGACGTTTCAGCATTATTGTCCGGGCGAGGAGCGCGCCGGTTGTCCGACCGGCGCGCTCCAGTTTCCGAACCAGCCTAGAACGAATATCCGAGTTCCATCCGCACGCTGCGACCGGGCGCGTAGATCAGACCGTAAAGGTCTTTGTCGTCCGCGAGATTGTAGACGTTGAGCTGCACCCACGCATCGTTTTCACGCAGCTTAAACGGATACCGAACCATGAAATCGAGGTTCAGCCTGGGATCGTGCTTCAGGATCGTCAGCTCGCCTTTGCCGTTGGTCTGTTTCTGACCCGCGACCGTGATGCCGGAGAAATACTCGCGCTCCGATTCCCACTGGCCACCCAGGCCGAACGTCAGCCCGTTGAGCGCGCCTTCGGTGAAGCGATAGCTCGCCCAGCCGCTGACCGCGTGCTCCGGCGTGTCGTCGCGGCTCTGGCCCGCTCCCCAGCCAATGCCCGTCCACGTCGACGTATCCGTCGGATCGGTATACACCTCGTCGAGATCGTAGCCGGTGAGACCCCAGTTGCTGTCCGGGAAATACCAGATCGCCCAACGATTTTCCGGATGCGGATACTTGATGAATTTGCCCGGGTTCGTGATCACGCGCTTCGTGTTGGCATACGTCACGATGAACTGAAGGTTGTCGTTCGGCGTAAACATCAGCTGCGCGTCCCAACCATCGGATTCGTCCTCCTGCTGCACATACGATTGGTAACCGTTGCCGTCGCCGCGGTCTTCCCAGCTGTTGTTCGTGTGCGAGTCGGAGGTGTAGAGCCAGCCTGGCCAGCCGGGGTTGGTCGTCTTCGTGAGATCGAAAACGCGATCGAGATACGCGGCGCCGGACGCTTGCGACGCGTTCACATACCACTGGTCGTTCAGCTGGTAAATCGCCCCGGCATCGACGCCCGCGTTCCACTCGGGGAGCGCCGCATCGGCCGCGCCGTTGCCGCCGTTGCTGCCACCGGGCACCGACGCCGGGCTGAAGTTGCCAACGTTATAAATGATCGGACGCGTCGTATCAAAGGTGCCTTTGAGCGTCGGCATCCACCACTGGCCGAACGGCACGCCCGAGCGCTTGATCTTGAATTTGCTGATCGTGCCGGAAATCCGGCCATCGAGGAGATCCACCTTCACACCGATTTCCTTGCTCTTCGCGGTGACCGGCCCGAGCGGATTCCCGGCGGCGTCGCGCAGGCTCTCGAAGTTCGGCTGAATGCCCGCCGCCTCCAGGCCGTAAACACTGAGATAATTCGTGAGGCGCACCGTCACGCCATACTGCTCTGTATTTTCGCTCTGCGACGGACGCGTGACCGAGGTGTTGCTCGGTTCCGGATGAAAGATCCGCGTGTCGACCGCGTTGTCGTTTTTGTCCCGACGGCGACCGGCCACGAGCACGACGCGCTCGTCGAGGAACTTGCCCTGGTAGACGATGTAGTCGCCCGTGTTCTTCGCTTTGCTGAAGATACGGTTCACGTCGACCATCGGCACATCCGCCGAGCCATCGCCCTGGGTGCCGAAGCGGATGTAGGACGTGTCGGTCGGGCGCTTGTAATTGAAGATGTTGTTCGGATTGCGATTCAGCGTCGTGATGCGCTCCGCCTCTTCGATCGAACGGCCCAGCAGGATGCTGCTGTCGATCTTCAGCCACTTGTGGTTTTCGAAAAGCTCGAAGGCGTAGTTGAGCTCGAGGCGCGCCTGATCGCGGACGTTCTTCTCCGTGGTGTTGCTCCACTGATATTCGAAAATCGTGTTGGGCGTCTCCGCCTGCTGGAACTCACTCGAACCGTTCGCCACGTCGATCGGGATCACGGTGATCGTGTCGCGCAACGCCTCCGGTCCGACGTTCTGGCGCATCGAACCATTCACGTCGCGGGCGTCGAACGTAACGCGCGAGCGATTGTAACCGGCGAGGAAATTAAGTCCGGGAAGAATCTCCTGCGTGAGCTGCGCGCGAAGATTGTTCTGATGCGAATCGCGCCACGTGTCCGGGCCCGACCAGCGGAAGGTGCGGTTGTCCTTGCCGGCGAACTGCACGAAGCCGGAGCTCTGCAAACGATCCGACTGGCCGAGGCCGTCGATGTCGGAGCGAGCGCGCACGCTTTGGAAACCAAGCGCGTCCTCATCCTGTTCGCCCGCCTCGAAATCCACGAGGATGTGGGTCTTTTCCCACGGCTTGAAACTCAGGCTCGGCGAAATGAGCCAGTGCCTCTCGTTATATAGCTCGGTGTGGTTGCCGGTGTCCTGGATCGCGCCGGTGAGCCGGAAGGCGAATTTCCCCTCGGCATCGAGCGGGCCGGTGGTGTCGAACCACGAACGCATGAAATCGTGGCTGCCATAGTTCACGCCGAGCGCCGTGCTGCGCGTTTCGTGGTCGGGGTTCTTCGGCAGGTAGTTCACGATGCCGCCGAAATTGCCGATGCCGTAGAGCAGCGCCGCGGGGCCGCGAATGACCTCGATGCGGCCGATGTTGATCGAATCGGTCGCGCTCTGCCGGCGATAGCCGTCGCGCAACACGATGTCGGAGATGTAACCGCGAATCTTATACGTCGACTGCGTCTTGTTCGCCGTCGCGCCTTCGGGATTGTGCACGCCGCCCGCCCCATAAAAGGCATTCGAACCCTGGTCGTTTTGCGACTGCAGGATGATGCCCGCGCTGTAGCGCAAACTCTGCCGCAGATCCGTCGAGCCGGTGTCGCGGAGGAATTGCTCCGTAATCACCTCGATCGGCATCGGCAGCTCCTTGATCGGCGTGTCGAGGCGCGTGCCCGAAATCGAGTTCGTGGCGCGATAGCCTTTGTCCTTCTCCGTGCTGACCACGAAAGGCGAAAGATGGACGATCTCGTCCTGATTGGCTGCATCGGCGGCCGCCGGTGAAGGCGCAGCCTCCTGAGCGTGAGCGAGAGGCAGGCCCGGCGCGAAGGCGAGCGTGCTCATCACAAGTCCGACGTATAACGCGGAACGATTTCTGGGGTTCATGGGGTGTTAGGTTTGGGTGTCCCGGCCCGCGAGCGATCAATGCGACGCCTGGCGAAAACAGGCGGGCTTCGAACACGAACGGCCGGAGTGAGGTTGGAAAGAATCACGCCCGATTCGGATCGGGCATGCGGCAAAAGAGCCGGGGACGTGCAGGGATGTCAACTTTTATGTGCATAGTTAGTTGCACACTTGTTTTCCATCTAAATTGTGTGTTTTATTCGCTTACATAGAGTTCATTACGTTCTTTCACACCCAGAAAAGTGTCGATAATTATCCCCGTCTTTCTTATCTTGTTGCATAACTTTCCGCCTTGTTTGTTGCTTCACATGTTCCCCGCCATGCCCCATATCAGCCCTCGATGCCCCGTCCGTCGTCTCCGGCGAAAAAGTCCATGCCGCCGCTGAATCAGGAGCTCATCGCGCAGCGCCTGAACCTCTCACGCGCCACCGTCTCCCGCAGCCTCGCGAATCACCCTGCGATCAGCGAAGAGACGCGCCGCCGCGTCCAGGAAATGGCCGCCAAGCTCGGCTATCAACAATCCCCCGGCCGCATCGGCCGCCGCGGCAAAAACTCCCGCGCACTCACCATCGGCGTCCTCATCGGCATCCCCGCCGAAAAAGTCGTGATGGCCACGTTCCCCTACATCCTCCGCGGCATCCAGCATCGCGCCGAGGTCGACCACGTCACCATCGATGTCTGCTACCAGGCGCCCGCGGATTTTCATCCCGAGTCCACGCGCCAGCCGATTTTCCGCAACATGCGCCAGAACAACTGGCGCGGCGTCATCCTCATCTACCCGTTCGAGGAAAAAGCCGTCGAAATGATCTCGCGACGCCTGTCCACCGTCGCCGTGCTCGAAAGCTACAGCCAGACCGCCATCGACATCATCGACACCGACGACGCCTCAGCCATCGCCTCCCTCGTCGATCGCCTCGCCGCCGCCGGCCACCGTCGCATCGGTTTTCTTTCCTGGGATTACCCCGTCGGCGGCCACTGGGTCGCCCGCCGCTTCAGCGGCTACATCGAGGCGCTCTTCAACCTCGGCCTCGAATTCAACCAGGACTGGGTGATCAACGTCCGCAAAAACCTGCCACCGGTAAAACCACCGCAAGTCGCCGACACCGTCGCGCGCCTCGTCCGCCACGACCACGTCACCGCCTGGGTCTGCGCCGCCGACCACCAAGCCTACCAACTCGCCCAGGACCTCCCCCTCCGCGGCCTGCGCGTCCCGGATGATTGCTCAATCACCGGCTTCGACGGCCTCGATCCCGCGCACGGACAAAAACGCGTGAACTCCATGCGCGTCCCCCACGAGCAAATCGGCTCCGCCGCCGTCGCACGCCTCGTGAACCGCATCCAGCACCCGACCGCCCCGCGCCGCAAAATCCTCGTCGAAGCCCAATACGTCGCCGGCGAAACCATCGGCCCCCGCGAGAAATAACTCGTGGACGAGCGGTGCCGCCACCGCGAACGGTTCGCGCATGCCACCCTCCCCCGCGCGTGCACTCACAGATCGAATCTCTCGCTTGCCCGCGCCGCGCACGCGTCTCACCGTCAAGCCATCGACATGGCTTTACCGACTCCTCCCGCGATCCTGGCGGCACGCGATCTTCGCGCCGCGGACCTCGAGAACCCCACGCCCGAAACCCTCCTTCGGCTCTACGCGTGGATGCAGCTCTCGCGCACCGGCGATAATCGCAACCTCGACCTCTTCCGCCAGGGCCTGATCAAAGGCACCGTCACCGGCGGCCAGGGCAACGAGGGCCTTATCGTCCCCCTCACGCTCCTCGCCGACAAAACCATCGACGTCGTCAGCTTCACGCACCGCGACTACGGCGGCCATTTGATCTGGGGCGGACATCTCTGCGACCATTTCAACCAATACTTCGCCAACGCCCTCAGCCCCACCCACGCGCGCGAGGGCAACGTTCACCGCGGCGATCCGAAAAACCGCTCGCTGCCGATGATCAGCCATCTCGGCGCCATGCTCGGCCCCGTCCTCGGCACCACCGACTCGCAACGCCGCAAAGGCAAACCCGCCGTCGGCTTCGCCATCTTCGGCGACGGCGGCTCGAGCACCGGCGACATTCACGAGTGCCTCAACCTCGCCGCGCTCCTCTCCCTCCCGATCGTTTTCATCATCGAAAACAACTGCTACGCCTACTCCACGCCCTGCGCCGAACAATTCGGCCCCGACGTCGAACTCTGGCGCCGCGCCGCCGGTTACGGCATCCACGGCTTCGCCCTCGACATCACCGCCGACGTCGTCACCACCACGCGCACCCTCGCTGCTGCGATCGCCAAGGTCCGCGAAACGTCGCGACCCATCCTCGTCGAAGCCCACACGCTGCGCCTCCGCGGCCACGCCGCCTACGACACCTGCAATTACCTGAAACCGGGCGAAGGCGACGCGTTCGTCGCCCGCGATCCACTCCCGAAATTTCGCGCCCACCTCGCCGCCGCCGGCCACACCGCGCAACTCGACGCCATCGACGCGGAAATTTCCGACTTCATCGAGTCCTGCATCAAGATCTCCCTCGCCGTCCCCCGCCCCGAGGCCGACGCCGAAAAACTCAAAGCCGACGTCTTCGCCCCGGCCTCCGCGCCGATGACCTGGCGCCCGGAGCCCGCCGCCCCCGAAACGCTCACCTTCGCGCAAGCCGTCAACCACGCCCTGCGCAAAATCCTCGCCGAGCGCCCCGAATCGATCGTCCTCGGCCAGGACATCGGCACCTACGGCGGCGCCTTCAAGGTCACCGAAAACCTCCTCACGGACTTCGGCCGTAACCGCGTTTTCAATACACCCCTCGCCGAAAGCGCCTGCACCGGCTACGCCATTGGCCTCGCCGTCAACGGCCACCGCCCGATCGAGGAGTTTCAATTCGCCGATTTCTCCACCGAAGCCGTCACGCAGATCACCCAAAACGCCGCCACTTTCCACTTCCGCTCCGGCGTCGCCTGTCCGCTCGTGCTGCGCTACCCGTGCGGCGGCGGCATCACGCTCGGCTCGTTCCACTCACAGGAACTCGAATCCGTTTTCCTCGCGTTCCCCGGCATCAAGGCCCTCTACCCGAGCACGCCACAAGACGCCTTCGACGCCACGCTCGCCGCCTACGAGGACAACAACCCCGTCATTCTTTTTGAGCACAAGGGCCTCTACCGCCGCGGCAAACATCCCGTGTCGTGGAATCCCCACTACCGCGACATCTGGACGCCGAAACAACTCCGCACCGGCGACTACGCCACCTTCGTCAGCTACGGCGAGATGGTCCACCTCGCCGCCGAGGTCTGCGATTACGTTGGCGCCGAATACGAGCACACCTTCGATCTCTTCGACCTCCGCTGCCTCTCGCCGCTGAAACTCGACGCCATCCACGCGTCCGTCGCCCGCACCGGCCGCCTCGTCGTCCTCCACGAAGGCCGCCGCACCCA
>JAEZAD010000039.1 GCA_023430565.1 Verrucomicrobiota bacterium | reverse complement strand
AAGACGACGTTGCTGGGATTGTGCGCGGGGCTGGATCAGCCGAGCGGGGGAAGCGTGCAACTGGCGGGGGAGGGAATCGGCGAGATGAGCGAGGACGAGCGGGCGCGCGTGCGGAATCAGCACGTGGGGTTCGTGTTTCAGAATTTTCAGCTGGTGCCGACGCTGACTGCGGTGGAAAACGTGCTCGTGCCGGTGGAGCTGCGCGGCGAAACGGGGCGGGAGGAGGAGGCGAAGGAGTTGCTGGGGCGCGTGGGATTGGGGGAGCGCTACGATCACTATCCGGTGCAGTTGTCGGGGGGCGAACAGCAGCGCGTGGCGCTGGCGCGGGCGTTCATGAACCGGCCGAAGATTTTGTTTTGTGACGAGCCGACGGGGAATCTCGACGGCGATACGGCGCACGCGATGGTGGACTTGATTTTCGGAATCAATCGCGAGCGGGGGACGACGCTCGTGCTGGTGACGCATGATTTGGAATTGGCGCGGAAGTGTCAGCGGATCGTGCGGCTGAGAAGCGGGGCGGTGGTCAGCGACGAAAAACTCCAAGAACCAACATCCAAGCTCCAGTGAATCACCAAGCTTCAAATTTCAAGATGGGCGCGGATGGGATCTTGTTTGGGAGCTTGGAAATTGGATGTTCAATGGAGCTTGGATGTTGGTCCTTGGAGCTTTTCCAAACGGGAGGGCGGCGATGAGGTTTATATTCAAGATGGCGTGGCGGGATTCGCGGGCTTCGCGGCGGCGGCTGGTGCTGGTGTCGTTTTCGATCGTGCTGGGGATTGCGGCGCTGGTGGGCATCGCGTCGGTGGGGGACAATTTGCAGACGGCCGTGGAGCAGCAGACGAAGTCGCTGCTGGGTGCGGATCTGACGGTGAACTCGCGGACGGAGTTTTCGGAGGAAGCGCTGAGCTATTTCGCGAAGCTGGGCGGCGAGGAGGCGCGGGAGATTTCGTTGCGGTCGATGGTGACCTTTCCCCAGCGGGAGTATCAGCGGCGGCTGGTGCAGGTGCGGGCGATCAAGGGGGATTTTCCGTTTTACGGGGAGCGGGTGACGGCGCCGGCGGATGCGATGGAGAAGGTGCAGGCGGGGCCGTTCGTCGTGCTCGAGGAGACGATCATGGTGCAATTCGATGTGAAGCCGGGCGATGAAGTGATGATCGGCGAGGGGCGTTTCACGGTGGCGGGCGGGTTGCAGAAAATACCGGGCGAGTCGGCGGCGGTGGCGATGTTTTCGCCGCGGGCGTATCTCTCGATGGAATCGCTGCGCGCGGCGGGATTGGAAGGGCGGGATGCGTTCACGAATCACCGGCTGCATCTGAAGTTGCCGGAGACGGTGGATCCGCTGGCGGTGGAGAAGGACGCGCGGGAGAAGCTGGCGGCGGAGCGGCTGGGCTACACGACGGTGCAGGAGCGGAAGGAAGATTTGGGGGAGAATCTGCGGGACGTGTATTCGTTCATGAGTCTCGTGGGGTTCATCGCGCTGTTTCTCGGGGCGGTGGGGGTGGCGAGTGCGATGCACGTGTATGTGCGGCAGAAGATCGGGACGGTGGCGGTGCTGCGGTGTCTCGGGGCGAGTGCGCGCGCGAGTTTTTCGATTTATCTCGTGCAGGGATTTTTTCTGGGGCTGATCGGCGCGGTGACGGGGGCGCTGGTGGGGATCGCGGTGCAGATGGTGCTGCCGGTGCTGATGAAGGATTTTCTGCCGTTCGACGTGGACGTGACGATTTCGTGGCCAGCGGTGTTGCGGGGAGCGGGGGCGGGGCTGGTGATCTGCATGCTGTTCGCGTTGCTGCCGCTGCTGGCGGTGAGGCGGGTGTCGCCGCTGCTGGCGATCCGGTCGGCGCAAGGCGAGAGCACGAAGGTGGATCCGTGGCGGAAGTGGATTTTTTTGGTCATCGCGGCGGCGATCGCGGGGTTCGCGGTGCTGCAGGCGGGAAGCCTGCGCGTGGGCGGCGGCTTTGCGGCGGGGCTCGGGGTGGCGTTTGCGCTGCTGGCGGGGCTGGCGCGCGTGATCATCTGGGGGGCGCGGCGGTTCGTGCCGAAGCGCGGGCTGCCGTATGTGTGGCGCCAGGGGCTGGCGAATCTGCACCGGCCGAACAATCGGACGGTGCTGCTGCTGCTGTCGCTCGGGCTGGGGACGTTTTTGATGGTCACGCTCGTGCTGACGCGTGCGACGCTGGTGGCGAAGATCGAAGGAATCGGCGGGGAGAATCGGCCGAATCTGATGTTCTTCGACGTGCAGGAAGATCAGGTGGAGCGGCTGCGGGAGCTGGCGCAGGCGAATGGGACGCCGGTGCTGTCGAGCGCGCCGATGGTGACGATGCGGTTGACGACGTTGAAGGGGCAGAGCGTGGAGGCGCTGTTGAAGGATCCGAATTCGGGCGTGGCGGGTTGGGCGCTGCGGCGGGAGTATCGGTCGACGTATCGTGGTGAACTTTCGGATACGGAGACGCTGATGGAGGGGGATTTTGTCGGGCGCGTGGAGGAAGGGACGGAGCGCGTGCCGGTGTCGCTGGAAACGGGATTGGCGCAGCAGCTCGGGGTGAAGATCGGCGACGAGCTGGTCTTCGACGTGCAAGGCGTGCCGGTGACGACGGAGGTGAGCAGTTTGAGGCGGGTGGAGTGGCAGCGGTTGCAGCCGAACTTTTTCGTGGTGTTTCCGGAAGGCGTGCTCGAGCCGGCGCCGAAGACGTTTGTGGCGCCGGTGCGGACGCCGACGGCGGAGGCGTCGGCGAAAATGCAGCAGGCGGTCGGGCGGGAGTTGCCGAGCGTGTCGGCGATCGATCTGCGGCTGATTCTGGAGACGTTCGACAGCATCTTCGCGAAGGCGGCGTTTGTGATTTCGTTCATGGCGGGGTTCACCGTGCTGACGGGGGTGATCGTGCTGGCGGGCGCGATTCTGGCGGGGCGGTTTCAGCGGATTCGCGAGACGGTGTTGCTGCGGACGCTGGGGGCGACGCGGCGGCAGCTGCAGCAAATCCAGGTGGTGGAGTATGTGGTGCTGGGTGTGCTGGCGGCGGTGACGGGCGGGGCGCTGGCGGTGGGAGCGAATGCGGCGCTGGCGAAGTGGGTGTTCAAGGCGCCGTTCGTGTGGTCGCCGGGGGCGCTGGCGGCGTCGGTGGCGGGCGCGGTGGCGATCACGCTGATCACGGGGATGGTGACGAATCGCGGGATCACGCGGCATCCGCCGCTGGAGGTGCTGCGGCAGGAAACGTGAGGCCGCGGCGCGCGGGGGCGCCGCGGAAGTGGGAAGTGGCGGGTGACAACAAGGACGGGCGGCGCGGTGCGCTGGTTATCGGGGGAAAGTGCGTATCTTGTTACTTGATACTTGGAACTTGTTACTTCTCCTTCCCGGCATGGCACGCGTTGTGACTTTTCACTACACCTTGCGCGATCCGGAGGGGCGCGTGATCGATACGTCGGCCGGCGGAGACGCCGTGACTTTCCTGGAGGGGGCGGGGCAGATCATCGACGGGCTCGATGAACAGCTGCGGGCGGTGGAGGCGGGAGCGAAGGTGCGGGTGACGGTGCCGGCGGCCAAGGCTTACGGCGAGCGCGACGACGAGCAGGTGCAGCGGGTGCGGCGGGAATTACTGCCGGTCGACGGCGAGTTGAAAGTGGGCGATGCGTTTCAGACGGGAACGGACCGGCACGCGCCGGTGGTGGTGGTGGCCGAGATCGACGGGGATGAGGTGCTGCTCGATGCAAATCATCCGCTGGCGGGGGTGGATTTGACCTTCGATGTGGAGGTGCTGAGCGTGCGGGCGGCGACGCCGGAGGAGTTGCGGCACGGGCATGCGCACGGGGCGGGGGCGGAGTGCGAGTGAGGGGCGGGCGAGCTCGAGCACGAATCACGGGGACGGGCACGAGCGCGAGCGGGTGGCGGGGGGGCTTCGTCCACTCGCTCACGCTCGTGGCTACGTCCGATCCTGGCTACGTGCGATCCTGGCACCGCAGGCTAGACGACGGTTTCGCGGGGAGGCTCGAGTTTCGCGATTTCGGCCATGATGCGGTTGCTCGCGATTTGGTAGCGCTCTTTGCCGGCGTCGGGGGCGTCGTAGGCGGACGGCGGGATGGGGCGTCCAAAAACAACGGATACGGGTGTGCCGAGACGGGGAAATTTCACGCCTTTGCCGAAGGCTTCGAAGGAGCCGAAGATGCGGGCGGGAATAACGGGGACTTGCGAGCGGCAGACGATGAAACCGACGCCGGATTTCGGAGATTGGAGCTGGCCGTTGGGCGAGCGCGTGCCTTCGGGGAAGAGGATCAGGCCTTTGTTGTCCTTGAGGGAGCGGAGGACTCGTTTAAGGGCGCTGACGTCCTGACCGCCGTCGCGGTCGACGGGGATGGTGCCGACGGCGTCGAGCCACCAGGCGGCGAGGCCGGGTTTCCAAAGGGTTTTTCTCGCGAAGAAGCAGAGCTGGCGTGGGACCTGGCAGCCGATGAACGGCGGGTCGAGGAAGCTGAGATGGTTGGCGGCGATGAGGAACGCGCCGTCGTGCGGGAGGTTTTCGCGGCCGCGGACCTCGCCGCGGAAAAACAGGCTGTAGAGGACGGTGATGAGGTAATGGAAAATGCCGTAGATCGGCTCCATTTGGTTCTGCGGAAACGCGCGGCTCATGCGGTTTCGGCGGACGGGCCGCGGAGCTTGGCGGCGATGGCGGCGGACATTTGTTCGACGACCTGCTCGAGCGTGAGGAGGGTGCTGTCGATCACGGTGGCACCGCGGAGGCTTTCGTCGAGGCGGGCGCGATCGAGGGTGTCGCGGCGCGCGACGTGATCCTGCTGGCCTTGTTGGTGGCGCCGGCGGGCGCGTTCCTCGGGGTCGGCGAAGAGAAAGAAGCGGAGATCGGCGTCGGGGAAGATTTTCGAGCCGATGTCGCGGCCTTCCATGACGAGGCCGCGGAAGTGGTGGGCGCGGGCGGTGTCGGCCTGGCTGCGTTGGTAGTCGAGAAGGGCGGCGCGGAGTTCGGGGATGGCGGCGAAGAGTGCGACGGAGGCGTTGACCTCGGGCGTGCGGATCTCGGGGTCGGGGATGACGCGGCCGCCGATCTGCATTTCGGCGGAGCGGCCGGTGACGCGGGTGGAGAAACGGAGGGCGGGGAGGGCGGCTTTGACGGCGTCGGGGTTTTGGGGCGAGACGCCGCGGTGGAGCAGTTCGGCGGTGACGGCGCGGTAGAACGAGCCGGTGTCGACGTGGAGCAGGTTGAATTTTTCGCTGAGGGCGCGCGACGAGGA
>JAEZAD010000020.1 GCA_023430565.1 Verrucomicrobiota bacterium | reverse complement strand
GGGATGCCGGCGTGGTTGAAGACATCGTTCGCGTCGTTGCAGCCGGGGGCGAACGTGGTCGCGCTGGCGAATGACGAATATGGGCGGGTGAGCGCGTTTGTGAAACGATTCCATCCGCGCGCGGGTGCGGGCTGGGTGACGTTTCATCCGGCGGGTTTCGGTGTGCCGGCGAGCGAGGAGCAGAAGGCGACGCTCGAGCGGGTGGCGTCGTATGGCATCCGGTGAGACGAGCGGAATTGTTCGCGGGTCGTCAGGGAATTTTTTCCAACGCGGAGAGCTCTTTTTCCATTTGCTCGCGGCGGGCGCTGCGTTCGGCGCGCACGCGCTCCGCGGCCCAGGCCTGCGAATGATTGGTCTGCCAGGCCTGGCTGGCGAATTCCCGGCGGGCTTTGCGTTCGGCGCCTTCGCGCGTGTGGCCGGCGCGTTCCAGCTCCGCGATGCGATCGTCGAGCTGGTCGCGCGTCGGTGTGACGTAGTGGGTGGTGGGAGCGGCGGCGGCTTTTTCGGGGGTGCGACAGCCGGCGGCGAGTGCGATTGCGATGAAGAGGACGGTCGGGGTGAACCGTTTCATGCGACGCATCAGACTTCCATCTTCGCGAAACGTCAACGCGGCGAGCGGCCTAAAGACTTGCGGTGAGCGAGCGGGAGCGATCATCGTTCACGACCTTGATGCCTGTGAGAATTCGCTTCGACGTCACGCCGGGAGAATCCTCCGAAAGCCCTGCTTCGCGCGTGGCGGCGGAGGTCCTCGCGAAGAGCGGCGGGATGGGAAGCGGGCGGGGCGAGCGCGATGTGAGTGGAACCGAGGCTGCGGACGTGGCGCGGGTTTGCGACGAGATCAACGAGGCGTTTGCGGGCGCGGCTGGCGCGAGAGGGGTGAAGGTGCGTTTCGAGTGCGAGGCGCCGGCGGAAGGTTCGCCGGAGAAGTCGGTGGGGAGCGAAGCGACGGCAGGGACGCCGGTGCGGGATTTGAATGGTGCGGGGGCGCGGGCGGCGTTGCTCAAGCTGCTCGCGTTTTCGACGATGGCGAACGCGCGCGCGAAACGGGCGGAGGCGACGCGTATCCTGGCGGAGGAGAAATCGTGGACGGTGGCGAGTGCGCGGGGCGGAGGGTGGTCGGCGGTCGAAGCGCTGCGCGGGCTCGCGTGTGTGGGGGCGACGCCGGAGGCGTTGGTCGTGAAGGTGGCGCTGCCGAATCCGTGCAGCGGTGAGGTGTTAGCCCGAGGCGCTGAGGTGTTGTGCGCGGTGGCTGCGGTGGCGCGGGATTTTGGCGTGCGGGTGGAGGCGATCGGCTTCGACGAGGCAGGGCAGGGAGAATGCGAGGTGCTGGCTTTGGGGGCTTTGAAAGGGAATGCGGAACCGGTGTCGTCGTTTGCGCGCGGGGCGGGCGAGCGGCTGGTTTATCTTGGCGAGACGCCGACGGAGATTCGGGGCAGCCGATTTCTTGAGGCGGTGCATGGGGTGGGGGCGGGTGGGGGCGCGGCGATGGATGTGGCGGCGGAGAAGCGGTTGCACCAAGTGCTGAGGACGTTGATCACGGCAAAAGTCGTGACGGCGGCGCGCGGGGTGGGCGAAGGCGGACTGATGACGGCGGTGTGTGGGATGCTGCTCGGAGGCGAGCGCGTTTGGGGGGCGCGGCTCGATTTGACGCCGCTGGGCGGCGCGAGAGCGGATGCGTTGATCTTTGGCGAGAGCGGGGCGCGCGCGGTGGTGGAGGTGGCGACAGAGCGGGTGGGAACGGTGATTTCGGAAGCGCACATGCACGGCGTTCCGGCGGCGTTGATCGGCGAAGTGACGGGGGAGGACGTGCTGGATTTGAAGACGCGTTCGCTGGCGACGGCGTGGGAGACGAGCGAATTGCGGAACGCGTGGGGCTTGGGCGCGTAGTGTTCGACGAATGCCCCGGGGAACGGTCCACCCGCTGACCGCGACAGGCCGGAGCAGGCTGCTCGTCGTTGCGGGAAGACAATCAGCCGATGAATTCGGGCGGGGTGAGCTCGGATTCGGATTTCGAAAACAGGCGGCGGATGGCGGCTTCGATTTCGTGGAGTTTCACGGGCTTCGAAATGTAGTCGTCCATGCCGGCTTCGAGGCAGCGTTCGCGGTCGCCCTGCATGGCGTTGGCGGTGAGGGCAACGATCTTGGGCTGGCGGTCGGCGGGGAGGCGGGCGCGGATCTGGCGGCTGGCTTCGAGGCCGTCCATTTCGGGCATCTGAAGATCCATGAGCACGAGATGATAGTGGCGGGCCTCGAGCGTGGTGACGGCTTCGAGACCGTTGCCGACGGCGTCGGCGCGGTAGCCGAGGCGGTCGAGGAAGCGCAGGGCGACCTTTTGGTTGACGGTGTTGTCCTCGGCGAGAAGGACGTCGAGGGGGAAGTCTTCCGAGAGGCGGCGGGTGAGGCCGCTGGCGGAGAGCGAATTGACGGTGGCGGTGGCGGCGGGGTTGAAGAGGAAGGCGAGCGAGTGGAGGAGCGAGGCGTTTTTGAACGGCTTGAAGATCGTGGTGAACGGCTGGCCGTCGCCGGGTGAGGCGGGCGCGGTCTGGCCGAAGGGCAGCATGAGGAGGCGCGGGACCTTGAGGTGGAGAAGGGCGTCGATCGGAGAGGAACCTTCGGTTTCGTCGCCGTCGATGACGACGAGGCGGGGCGGGGCGGGGAGTTCTTTTTCGAGCGCGGCGGCATCGGTGGCGTTGCGCGCGAAGTAGCAGTAGGCGCCGAGCTGCTCGAGCATGGTGCGGAGGCGGCGCTGGGTGACGGGGTGATCCTCGACGCAGAGAACGACGGCGTTGCGCAGGGCGTCGATGCCGGGCGGGAAGACGGGCTCCGCTTTGAGCGAGGCGGCCTCGGCGGCGATGGTGAAGATGAAGGACGAGCCCTGGCCGGCGGTGCTTTCGACGCGAATGCCGCCGCCCATGAGGATGGAGAGGCGTTGCGAGATCGCGAGGCCGAGGCCGGTGCCGCCGTATTTTCGCGTGGTGGAGGAATCGACCTGGCTGAAGGCTTTGAAGAGGCGGTCGAGGCGGTCCTGGGGGATGCCGATGCCGGTGTCACGCACGGTGAATTCGAGCATGAAGCGCGAGCTGGAGGAGTTGGGCGGGGAGAGGCGGTTGACCTCGATCGCGATGCTGCCGCTGGGGGTGAATTTGACGGCGTTGTTGACGAGATTGACGATGACCTGCCGGAGGCGGGTGATGTCGCCCATGATCCACGCGGGAATTTCGGGGGCGATGTGGTAAACGATTTCGAGCTTCTTCGCGGAGGCCTGGAGGGCGAAGAGATCGAGGGCTTCCTCGATGCAGACGGCGAGTTCGAACGGCATGTGTTCGAGCTCCATCTTGCCGGATTCGATTTTGGAGAAATCGAGGATGTCGTTGATGATGGTGAGGAGGGCTTCGCCAGAGGTGCGGATGGTGTTGACGAAGTCGCGCTGCTCGGGGTTCAGCGGTGTCTCCATGAGGAGCGACGTCATGCCGATGACGCCGTTCATGGGCGTGCGGATTTCGTGCGACATCGAGGCGAGGAATTCGGATTTCGCGCGGGAGGCGTCGTCGGCTTCGATCTTCGCGCGGCGGAGCATCTGCTCGGTTTCGACGCGCGCGGTGATGTCGGTTTCGATCGCGATGAAGTTCTGGAGCTGGCCGGTCTCGTTGCGGATGGGCTGGATCTCGAGGCGGAGGTGGTATTTGCGGCCGGATTTCGAGTAGTTGACGACGTCGGTGGAGAGACCCTGACCTTCGGCCATGGCGACGCGGATGCGTTTGACGATGGCGGGGTCGGTGTCGGGCCCGTGCATGAAGTCGGCGGGGGATTTGCCGACGACCTCGTCGAGGGAGTATTCCATCACGCGGGTGAAGCTCTCGTTGACCCATTCGATGGTGCCGTTGGGTGAGGCGATGAGGACGGGGTTGTCGGTCTTGGAGGCGACGAGGGAGAGTTTGCGGGTTTCGGCCTGGGATTCGCGGAGGGCCTGTTCGGCTTCGCGGCGGGCGGTGATGTCCTGGACGGTGCCGATGATGCGGGTGGGGCGGCCGGCGGTGGAGGCGGCGACGGTTTTCGAGCGGGTGTAGACCCAGCGGTATTCGCCGCCTTTGGCGCGGACGCGGTATTCGGGTTCGATGAAGGAGGCGATGCCGCCGAGCTGGGATTCGACGCGGCGGCGGTAGAGCGGCAGGTCGTCGGGGTGGATGAGCGTCTGCCACGCTTCGACGGTGGCGGGCATGCGGCCGTGGTCGTAGCCGAGCATGGCCCAGAGGCCGGGGCTGTAGTAGACGTGGCCGGCGCCGACGTTCCACTCGAAGATGCCGATCTGGGTGGAGTCGAGGGCGAGGCGGAGACGTTCGTCGGAGATCTTGAGGCGGGCTTCGACGCGGCGGCGCTCTTCGTTTTCGGCCTGGAGTTTTCGGTTGGAAAGTTCGGCGGCGCGCTGGCCGGCGCGGGCGCTGCGGGCGAGGTGGACGCTGAGGCCGAGGAGGGCGGTGATGCCGAAGCCGGCGGCGAGGGCGAGTTCGGGGAGGAAGCGGCGTTCCTGTTTGAGCGCCTGGAGGGAAGGCGTGAGCGAGAGGCGGATGCGGCGGTCGAAGATCGTGTAGGCTTTTTCGACGGCGAGGCCGGGATTGGGGGTTTCGCCGGAAGGGTCGGTGGATTCGAAAACGGGTTCGTTGCCGATGCGAATTTCGACGACGTAATCGGTGCGGAGTTTGTAGTCGTTGACGAGGCGGGCGAAGAATGGGCGGTAAACGTATTCGCCGACGACGAAGCCGGCCTGTTGGCCGCCCCGGGTGAGGGGCGAGTAGATCGCGATGCCTTTGCCGTGAGGACCGACGTCGATGGTGCCGGAGATGTTGGGGGCGCGTTCGTTGCGGGCGCGGTCGATTGCCTCCTGGCGCGTGCGATCCTGGGAATGATCGAAGGACGCGGAGGTGGTTTCCTCCTCGGGCGGGAAGGCCCAGATGGTGCGGAGGTCGGCATTGACGACGGCGATGGAAACGTTGCCGAGATCGCGGGCGGAGTCGTTCCAGCGTTCGCGGGCGTCGGCTTCCCAGATGGCTTCGGCATTAGGGGCGACGCCGGACCAGATGCGCGCGAGCCGCTCGATGCTGGCGGCCTGGGCGGCGAATTCGTATTGGATGGTGTTGGCGAGGGATTCCATCGCCGTCTGCGTCTTCGTGGCGAGGACGGCGATTTCGCGTTCGCGCAGACCGATCCAGAGAATGATGGTGAGCGTGAGGCAGCCGACGACCGCAGGCATGGGCGACCACGACGGTGGGCCGCCTTCGGTCCTCATGGTTTCGCGCCAGGCGAGGATGAGCAGGGCCAGGCCGATGACGAGGAGGGCGGCGGCGCTGACGGGGGACGTGGCGGTGTTGGTGCCCCAGCGGTAAACGGCGGGGAGGCTCGCAGCGTAACCAAGAAGGGTGGAAAAACCGGCGGAGGCGGTGATCGAGCTGATGACGGCTTCGGCGAAAAGCCGGGCGCGGGCGCCGCGGGGAAATCCACGCCAGGCGAGGACGAGCGAGACGAGCAGGATGCACGCGGACGACATCGCCGACATGCGGCCGGGGTCGGCGGTTTCGGCGAGGAGGTGGTCGGTGACGAGGAGTTCGTCGATGTGGAGATCGACGCGAAAAATATTCTCGGCGAGGGAGAGTGCGGCGATTGTGGCCGGGAGCAGGGCGAGCCACACCGCGCCGGCGATGCCGAGATCGAGGGCGAGAAAAACGACGCCGAGCAGGAGGACGCAGAGGGCGTCGTTGGCCTTGATGGCGGCGCCGGTGCCGAACGGCTGGATGAGGGGATCGAGCCGCAGCCACCACCCCAGCAGAACCGCTGCGCCCACGCCGATCAGCACCACCGCAATGGCCAGCGATGTTCGCTCGAGCCAGGTGCGGCGCGGCATTGTGGGCAGGTGGACCATTGGGGTGTTTACCCTATCTAAAGCAGTTCAGGTGGGAGGATCAATGAGTTTTCTCGGCGTCGGGTGCAGAATCTGAAGGGGCGTCGAGCGACGGGGGTGTTGTCGGCGCGATGGCCGGGGCGGCGTCGGTTTGGTTGAGCGAACGGAATAAGTTGGTGGGGCCGATGACGAACGCCCAGCTGGGCTGGTCGAGTGGCCCGGTGAGTTTGACCTCGAGAATGGTGGAAATTGGCGTGAGAACGGCGCCGACTACATTTTGCAACAGGGAACGACCTTCCTGGAAAGGGAAGATGCGGGCGTTGAATTCGAGTTGGCGGCGCTCCAGCGAGTAGTCGCCGTGGGCTTGGACGGCGGAGGTGTCGCCGGTGATGTTGATGGCGGGAAAGACGATCGTGGGGCCCTCGATGCGGAAGTCGGTGCGGGCGGCGTTGAAGCGCAGGGCGGTGAAGTCGAGGAGGGCGGAGAGGGCGCCGAGGAGGCGGATTTCGCCGAGCTCGGCGCCCTCGAGGGCGGCGTTGCCGGAGCCGCGATAGTTGTAGAGATCGGCGACGGGACCTTCGGCGGAAAGGCTGAGATCGAGGCGAACGTTGGTTTTGCTCGAGACGAAGCGATCGGGCGCGGGCGGCGGCGCGCCGCGACGCAAGGCGGTGTATTCGGCGACGGTGGCGACGGCGCGACCAAGGCTGGCGGCGCGAAGGGAAGCGTCGAAACCGAGGCGGCGCGCGCCGGCGTCGTCCCACAGCCGGGCGCGACCGGACAACGTGCCGGTGGCGACCTCGGCCTCGAAGTTTTCGAGGGTGACCTCGCGATCGCGCACGGTGGCTGCGAAGGAGAGATTGCGGGCGGGAAATTGGTAGAAGGAGAAGGCGCCGGTGGAGTCGCCGCGAATCGTCATCGTTTGGTGGGAGCCGTTGGGCGAGGCGGGTCCTTCGAAGTGGCCGACGATTTTCAGGGCGGGGTTGTTCTCGAATGTGTAGGGATCGAGGAGGGGCCCGAGTTGCGGACCGAGCAGGTGTGCGCCGTGGGCAAGCGGCAGGGTGGATTCGAAGGAGATCGTGAATTCGCGCCAGGCGCGTTGCGCGAGGTCGAAGTGGCGGGTGAAGGTGCCGCGGATATTACCCGCGCCATGCGTGCCGAAGAGCTCGAGGCCATCGATGAAGTTGGGACGAATGAAAAGGCGCGTGCGCGCGTAGTCGAAGGGAGCGTGGCGGATGACGGCGTCGTTGGCTTCGGCGAAGAGGAAGACGGATGTCTCGTGGCCGGCGCCCCAGCGGCCGGCGACCTCGACGCTGGCGAGCGGCGGGTGGTGCGGGAAATCGAGCGTG
Organism: Verrucomicrobiota bacterium; assembly: GCA_023430565.1. GTDB lineage: Bacteria > Verrucomicrobiota > Verrucomicrobiia > Opitutales > Opitutaceae > Opitutus. The sequence goes on along the minus strand of JAEZAD010000020.1, from coordinate 37,369 downwards.
TTGAAGAAATTGCTCCACCACTCGCGGAACCACGGAGCGATGACGAGCGGGCGGAGGCGGCCGTCGAGCAGGAAACGAAATTCGCGGGTGGCGAGATTCTGTTCGAAGCGGCCGCGGGCGACGTTGTCGGCGAGGCGCGCGACGGCGTGCGTGGCGACGATGCGATGGCCGTCGAAGGCGAGGTCGCCCTCGATCGAGTCGAACGGAACGCCGCGGGCGTCGATACCGCGCGCGGCGACGTGGCCGGTGGCGTGTTGGAGCTGCCAGTCGGGTCCGAGCGCGGCGGACGCGGCGAGGGCGACGGGTTCACGGAATTGGACGAAGCGACGAAGGTCGCGACGGAGCAGCGCGGCGATCGGATCGAGGAGGGCGGGCGAGAGGGCTCCTTCGAATCGTGCGGTGGCGGAGCGGGTGGCGAGATCGGCCGAGCCCAGCACGGCGGCGGGCGTGCCGGCGTAGCTGGTGAGCAACGCGGCGTCGATCCGCGGCCAGTGGGCGGGCGCGATGGTCAGGGAGAGGGCGTCGAACAGGAATTCGCGCACGGCGAAGTCGCGCGCGGTGATCTGGACGTCACGGGGAGCGAATGAAAAAGGATCGTGCCGGAGCAGGCCGCCGGCGCGGGCGGAAACGCGATGGGCGATCAGGCCGTCGTCGGCGCGGAGTTCGTCGGCGTCGAGGGTGGCGGTGGCGAAGGAGGACGTTTCGCCGAGGACGGGAACGCGGGCGGTGGCGAGGAGGTGAGTGGCGACGAGGCCGCGATAACGAGGGAGGTCGAGGCGATCGGCGGTGAGGCGGATGGTGGCGATGGCGCCGCGGGTGGAGGACGGCGAAAGCGAAATATGGAGCGCGGGTTGGTGGAGCGGGGCGACTTGTTCGGCGGCGCGAATGAGCTGCCGGCTGAATTGCGGGTAGCGTTCGGCGAGGGCGGCGACGAGCGGGAGCGGTTCGATGCGGTCGATCTCGCGTTCGCGCGTGAGGTGGAGCGCGCCGGAGGCGGTGACGGGGATGCCGGCGATGCGTGTCGCCAAATGTTCGATACGCAGCTCCCGGTCGGTGGGGACGAGGACGACATCGAGGTCCTCGAGGAGTTGTTCGCTGCGGCCCGAGGGGGCGAGCATGGCGGGGACGGAGAACACGACGCCCGTGGCGTGGATGCGGCGGGCTTCGAGTTGTCCCGCGAAGAGGAGCCACGGATTGAGCTCGATGTAGACGGCGCGGATATCGGCGACGGGTTCGGCGAAGGCGGGTAGCGAGAGGCGAAGGTTTTCGAGGAGGACGCCGCCGGTCGGATCGAACGTGGCGCGGCCAAGGCGGGCGTGGACTCCGGAGGCGTCGAGGCGGGCTTCGAGCGAACGCAGCACGAAGGCGGGGACGGCCAGTTCGCGAGAAAGAGCTGAGCCGATTTGGCCGAGGAAAAGAAGGAAGAGGGCGAGCCAGAGAACCCAGCAAAGGAAGGTGACGAAGCCGTCGGCGCCGAGGCGCGTGGCCTGCCAGAGCTGGTTCGGGCGGGGAGGCATGTCAGGCGGCGCGTGGGAGCGAGGGGCCGGGTGACGCGGAGAAGGGGGCGATTACGGGAATGCTTCGCATGGGCTCAGCATGACCGGGGTTTCAGGGCGTGCTCGTGGCGGGAGCAGGGGGCGGGCCGGGGTCGCGGGGGGATTGGATGAGGGTCCAGAGGGCGTCGAGGAAAGGCTGCTCGATTTCGAATACGACGTTGAATTCTCCGGGTGGTGAACCGGCGAGCTGGCGGCTGCCGCCGACGCGCGGCGAGAGGTAGAGCGTGGTGGTGCTCGATTGCTCCCCGGCGCCGCCGACGAGCGTGATGGTGGCGTCGAGGCGGTAGCGCCAGGGGCGGTCGTCGCCGGCGAACGTCACGGTTTCGGCGAACTGATTCAGCACAAATTCCTGCGCGCGAAGGGAGCGGAGGTGGGCGAGGAGGGTTTGAACGGCGTCGGGGTGGGAGACGGTTTCGACGGGGCGGCCGGTGGGATCGATGGCGGTTTCGAGGACGACGGAGTCGTCGGACAGATCGGTGAGTTTGAGTGAGGCGATGCGGGCTCCGGCGGGGAGTTCGCGGAGGAGGCGTTCGCGCCAGGCGCGGCCGGTGGCGGGCAGTTCGCGCAGGAATTCCTGATTGATGGCGTAGATGGACGGCGAGTCGGCGGTGCGGGCGTAGGCGGTGCCGTCGCGGCGGGCGGGCAAACCGATTTGAAGTATGATGGGCGAAGCGCCGGGGATCGTGAGGGTGATTTCGCGTTCGGGGCGGTTGAAACCCCATGCTTCGAGATCGGCGTCGCGGGGGGCGTCGCTTTCGAAGCGCTGGGCGGCGAGGAGGGAGAGTTGTTCGAGCAGGCGGGTGACAGCGTCGCGTTCGGCGGAGAGGGTTTGGGGGCCTTGGGCGCCGTCGGCGCGGCGGACGATTTGCCAGGCGGCGGATTCGCCGGGTTGCGCGCTGGTTTCGAGGCGTTGGAGGGTGACTGGCGGCTGGTTGGGGGCGGAGAGGGTGATGGAGGTGACGGCGCGCGGATCGAAGTCGAGGATGCGGGTTTCGCGGAGGGTGTCCTGGGCGCGGTCGAGGACGGACTTGAGGGCGGCGGGGATCGAGACGGTGAAGATGGCGTCGCGGCCTTCGAGCTGGGCGTAGTGCTCGACGTCGGGGGCGGTGGCGGCGCCGGTGGGGATGGCGGTGGTGCCGAGGGCGGAGCCGAGGAGAAGGGTTTCGCGGCGGCTGTTGCCCTCGAGGCTGACGCGGAGCGTGGGGCGGTCGGACGGCGGAGGGGTGGGCGGGTCTTCGGTGGCGAAGGATTTTACGCGGAGGGCGTTGAGCGCGTTGATGGCGAGCTCGGTGGCGTTTTTGGAGGCGCGGGCGCTGATGGGGGCTTCGAAGGTCCAGCGGGAGCCGTCGCGGCGGAGGCGGATGCGAAGGCTGGCCGGGGGCGGAGTCTGAAGGTTGAGCGAGCGGGCTTCGAAGACGGGGATGGTGAAGATGGAGTCGGCGTGGAGTTCCTCGAAGGTGAGGGCGAGGGAACGGGCGAGGCCTTGGTTGACGACGTGGATGCGGGAGGAGTCGGGCGAGAGGAGGTAGAGGCGGATGTTGTCTTTGGTGGCTTCGCCGAGCTGGAGGGTGGTGGAGTTGAGAGTGGAGGGTTCAGGGTTGAGAGAATCGGAGTTTCCGGAGCGGAAGGAGACGGTGAGCCGGGGCTGGTCGAGGCCGTAGTCGGCTAGGGACTGGCCGTTTTTCTCGAGGTCGCGGACTTGGAAGCTGGTTTCGTGTTCGAGGAATTGGAGCTCGTTGACGATGCGGTTGACGGCGTTGGGGTTGGCGGGCCACTCGACGGGGTGGGTGACGAACCAGGTGTCGCCGCGTTTTTCGAGGGCGATGCGGTGGGTGGCGCTGGCGATCTCGATGGTGCGGATGTCGGCGGCTTCGGGGCCGAGGACGCGGCGGCGGGCTTCCTTCCAGTTTTCCTCGGTGCGCCAGCGCCGCTCGAATTGGAAGATGAAGAAGAAGAGCGCGACGTTCAGGAAGAGGAGAACGAGGGTGACTTTGGTGCGCACGGCTGAAGTTGAGAGTTGAGGGTTGAGAGTTGAGAGCCGGAATGCGCGCGGGAAGCGGGTTCTACTCTCAACTGCGCCTGGTCCAATAGACGAGGAGGCCGAGGAGGGCGGCGGCGGAGGGGAGGGCGAGGAGGAGCGTGTAGCGGAGGCGCGTGAGTTCGCCGGCGCTGAGGGAGAGTTGGAAGCGCTCGATGGGGCGGGCGGGGATGTTGAACTGCGAGTCGCGGTCGACGGTCCAGTTCACGGCGCTGAGGAAGATGTTTTGGTTGGCGACATCGGCGATGCGGTTGTTGGCGATGAGGTCGCCGGTGCCGAAGACGACGATGCGGCCGCCGCGGACGCTGAAAGGGAGGTTGTCGCGAACGGAGACGCGTTCGGAGGCGACGATGACGCCGAGGCGGTCCCGGGGCTCCATGCCGGGGAGCGGGCGGATGTCGACGCCGGGGTTGAAGGTGGGAGCTACGTTTTGGCGGTAGCTGACTTCGCCCCAGGCGGTGGTGGAGGTGGCGGCGAGGGTGGTGACGGTGACGGTATTGCCGAGGGAGCGGCCGGGGTCGGGTCGCACGCTGCGCGCGGGGCCGATGCGGGGCTGGAGGTTGTAATCGATGAGCGTGCGCGTGATCGGGTGCGGCGAGAGGTGGCGGAGGAGGAGCTCGCCCTCCTCGGTCATGTTGTCCGGGCCAACGTCGTAGATGACGTCGTCGTCGACGAGGATGCCCCAGTCGAGGAGCAGGTCTTCGAGACCGTGCGGGTGGGCGGGGGCGAGCAGAAGGATGAGGCGGCCGGCATCGGCGGCAAGGTATTGGCGGAGGAGTTCCTGTTCGAGCGGTTGGAAGCGGCCCTGGGGGGCGACGGCGATGAGGACGGCGGCTTTTTCGGGGACCTTGCGGGTGTAGGCGAGGTTGACGGAGTCGACGTCGAAATTGCGTTCGCGAAGGACGTCGCGGAGGGCGGAGAGGCCGCGGACGGAGTCGATGTCCTCGGGGCTGAGTTCGCCGTGGCCGGCGAGGAAGTAGATTTTTTTTCGCTCGGGGCTGGAGACGTCGAGGAGGGCGGAGGTGATGGCCTGTTCGCCTTGGAAGGCTTTCTTCTCGCCGCGTTCGACGCGGTAGAGTTCGCCGAGCAGGACGGTGCGGCGTTTGTCGCCGGCGATGAGGATGATGCTGTTGGGTTGTTCGATGCCGAGCTGGTCGGCTTCGCGGCGGCGGATGTAGATGTCGAGATAATCGACGGTGATGCGGCGGTTGGGGTCGCCCTCGGTGACGTAGGCGTATTCGCGAAGGAGACCGCGGACGTCGCGGTAGGCTTGGGCGATGTTTTCGTCGTCGGAATCTTCGGTGAGGGTGACGACGATGCGGATGGGTTGGGGGAGGTTTTGAAGGTAGGCGACGGTTTCGGGGGAGAGCGAGTAGCGGCGCTGTTGCGTGAGGTCGAAGCGGCCCCAAGTGTAATTGCGCGCGAGGTAATTGAGGCCGCCGAAGAGCGTGAGGAACAGCACGGCCTGAAGCACGAGGTTGATCGTGCGGACCCAGCGGGCGGCGCGGAAGCTGTCGGTGAGGGGCATTCGAACGAGTTGAGAGTTGAGAGAGGAGAGTTGAGAGCGGTGAGCCTCGTTCGCTGGGGCGCGGTTCGTGCGCTCAGGCGTGCAGCAGTTTGGCTTCGACGCCGAGGATGCTGAAGATGAGAGCGAGGACGGTGCCGCTCAGGTAGAAGAGGAGCTGGCGGGTGTCGACGACGCCGCGGGCGAAGTCGTCGAAGTGCGTGAAAACCTGGGCGTAATCGACGGCGGCTTTGAGCGGTTGGAGGACGTCGCGTTCGAGCCAGACGGCGTCGCTGAGGTAGCGGCCGCCGACGATGAGGCCGAAGAGCATTGTGAAGCAGAGGATGCCGGCGACGGCCTGGTTGCGCGAGAGGGAGCTGGCGAAGACGCCGATGGCGATGAAGAAGAGGCCGGTGATGGCGATGAAGAGGTAACCGCCGACGAGCGGGCCGGGATCGATGAAGCGGGCGTCGCCGGAGAATTTTTTGAGGATGAAGAAAAAACCGGAAGTGGAGCCCCAGAGCGCGAGGTAGAGGAGATAGGCGGCGCCGTATTTGCCGAGGACAACTTCGGCGGTGGTGACGGGCGTGGTGAGGAGGGTTTCGATGGTGCCGAGGCGGCGTTCCTCGGCGAGGCACTTCATGGTTAGGAGCGGGACCATGAAGAGGACGGGCAGCCAGAAGAGTTGGAAGAAGACGTGCGCGGGAGAGAGCTCCTGGGGGGATTTCGAATAGCTCTCGAGGATGCCGGTGAAGATGAAGCCCATGACGGCGAGGAAGAGGACCGCGGCGATGTAGGTGCTTGGGTTGACGAGCAGCATGCGGACTTCGTGGCCGAGGAGGGTGAGGAAGTGTTTCATTCGGAGCGGGCGGGAGTGGAGGGCGGATGCATACGTGGATTCTTCGCTTCGCTCAGAATGAAAGGGAGTGGGAAACGATCGGGTTTATTTGCGGCGGAGGTCGTCGGAGCGAACGTCCCAGCTGCGGCGGGTGGCGGCGAGGAAGACATCTTCGAGGGTGGAGTGGGCGCGATTGAGACTGCGGATGCGGAAGTGTTGGGCGGTGAGGGCGTGGAGGAGCGGCTCGCCGAGTTCGTCGTCGCGTTCGGTGGAGAGGGTGAGGCGGCGGAAACCGCCGGCGTCGGGTTCGGACTCGGACGAAATTTTCAACGTGGGGTCGACGGTGGCGAGGGTGACGGGGAGGGCGGCGGCGTCGCCGGCGATTTCGAGCTGGTAAGTGGAGTGGCCGAGCACTTCGCGACGGAGGTCGGACGGCGTGCCCTGGGCGACGACGCGGCCCTGGTTGATGATGAGGACGCGGTCGCAGGTCATCTCGATTTCCGGCAGGATGTGCGACGAGATGATGACGGTCATGCGGCCGCGCAGGGAGGCGATGAGATCGCGGACGATGAGAATCTGGTGCGGATCGAGGCCGATGGTGGGCTCGTCCATGATGATGACGGGCGGCTCGGCGAGAACCGCCTCCGCGATGCCGACGCGCTGGCGGTAGCCTTTGGAAAGTTTGCCGATGATTTTGTGGCGGACGCGTTTCAGGTCGCAGAGCTCGAGCACCTCGTCGATGCGCGGACCAAGTTTGCGACGAGGAACCTCCTTCAGCCGGCCGCGCAGGTATAAATATTCGGATACGCGCATGTCCTCGGGCAGCGGGTTGTTCTCGGGCATGTAGCCGATGCGCTTCTTGACCTCGCCGGGCTGCGAGGCGACGGGCACGCCGCAGACGCGGACGGTGCCGGAGGTCGCGGGCAGGTAGCCGGTGAGGATGCGCATGGTGGTGGACTTGCCGGCGCCGTTGGGGCCGAGGAAGCCGAGGATTTCGCCGCGGGCGACGGTGAAGGAGACGTCGTTGACCGCGGCGGTGCCGGCGTAGGTCTTGACGAGGTGCGAGACTTCGATGGCGGGGACGTCGGACATTCAGCGGACTTTCCGGCTCGGGAGAGCGCGGCGCGGGTGGCGCGGCTCCGGAGAAGAGGATCGAGGCGTTTCAGGCATGCGATTTCTCGATGGTGACGTCACCCGCGCGGAAGCGTTGCAGGCTGCCGGAGGCGGTGCGGAGGAGGAGCGAGCCGTCGTCGTCGATGCCCATGGCGGTGCCGGCGATGCGTTCGGAGCCGTGAAGGAGAGCGATGGGTTGACCGCGGAGGACGTCGTATTTTTGCCAGAGGTCGGGGAAGGCGGCGGCGTGTTCGTTATCGGCGAACTGCTCGTAGGCGAGGAGGACGCGGCCGATGAGGGCGGCGGTGAGGCGATTGAGATCGAGGGACGTGGAGGATTGTTCGGCGAGGGAGACGGCGCGGCGGGAGAGGTCGCCGGGCCAGTCGCCGGCGGTGGCGTTGACGTTGAGGCCGAGTCCGAAGATGAGGTCGCGGATCTGGTCGGCGTCGACGCGGGCCTCGGTGAGCATGCCGCCGGCTTTGCGACCGTCGAAGAGGATGTCGTTGGGCCATTTGAGGCCGGGGGTGAGCGAGGTGAAATTGGCGATGAGTTCGCAGAGGTTGACGCCCATCCAGAGGGTGAAGTTGGCCATGCGCGTGGGCGGGACGCGGGGGCGGAAGGCGAAGCTGGCGTAGAGGTTGCCGTTGGGCTCGCTGTGCCAGGCGCGGCCAAGGCGGCCACGGCCGCGGGTCTGGCGGCGGGCGAGAATGATGAAAGGGGTGGCGCGGCCGGCGGCGAGCTGGCGGGCGGCTTCGTCGTTGGTGGAGTCGACCTCGTCGAGGAGCGAGATGGAGAGGTCGCGACGGCGGCCTTTCAGGAGGGCGCGGATGAGGGTGAGATGAAGCTGATCGGGGCGGCGGGAGATGCGGTAGCCCCGCGAGCGGGCGGCCTCGAAGGTGAAGCCCTGGGTGCGGAGTTTTTCCATGTGCAGCCAGACCGCGACGCGCGAGGTGCCGAGTTTGGCCGCGAGCGAGGTGCCGGAAAGAAAGCCGGGTTCGCGCGCCAGGAGTTCGCGCAGAATAACGAGATCAGTGTCGGACATCGGTCGCTTGAAACTACAAAGGGCCGCTGCATGGTGGGGCAAATGTCATTTGCGGAATTCGCGGAGTCAGTGAGTCGGGATCCGGGACCGCCGGCCGGAGCGAGCGCGGCGCTGCGGGGATTGTGGCACGATGCGAAGGGCGACTGGACGCGGGCGCACACGATCGTGCAGGAAGATGCGAGCCCGGAGGGCTCGTGGGTGCATGCGTATCTGCACCGGAAGGAAGGTGACGCGTCGAATGCGGGTTATTGGTATGCGCGGGCGAAGCGGACGCGGCCGGCGGACGATGTGACGTTGAAGGACGAATGGGAGCAGATTGCGCGGGAATTGTTGGGCGACAGGGCGGAGGGGCGGCGGTAGAGCGCGCGCGAAGGAAGGGAAGCGCGAGCGAGCTCGCGGCCTGCGGAGTGCCTGCAAGTTGGCGGGCTACTCGGCGGCGACGCGGGTCGGGGTGGCGGGGCGGGCGCGGGTGGCGGCGACGAAGCGCTGGAAGTCGACAAGGTCGAACATTTCGCGGTTGCGTTCGACCTGCTGTTCCTCGGCGAGCATCTCGAGGCCGCGGCGGAAGTTGAGGCGCGAGAGGGGGCCGAGTTTCAGGCCGGGGTGACGTTTCCGGACGAGGGCGAGACGGCCGGAGGGCGTGAGGAGATCGCGTTCGCGGAAACGCGGGAGGGGGCGTTCGCGCACTTCGTAACGGGGCAGCCGAACGATGTCGTCGCCCGGCGCGGAGGTGTCTCCAGAATCTCGAGACGCGACGGAGTTGGGCGAAGCGAGCGGTGCCGGCACGGTGGGGGCAGGAGCGGGCGGCGGCGTGTAGCGCGGGAGGTCGGCTTTGAGGCGCTCGGCGGTTTGCGGTGAAACGGTGCGGGGGGCGGTGGAGTCGACGGAATCGGCGGCGGAGGCGAACAAGGCGCCCGCGACGAGGAATACGGGGAAAATGCGGCCTTTCATGTTATGTGTGGGGGTGAAAGGCGGCGGTGCGGCGTGACGACTAGCGGTCGTTGTCCATCCGGTAGTCGCCGACGTCGCCGGAGCGCATGTAGGTTTCGCCCGTGAGCCGGCGGATGTAGGAACCCTCGCGCGGGTCGGTCCGGCCGATGGTGTCTGCGGTGTCGTTCAGGTCGGACATGTTGGCGAGGCGTTCTTCTTCGGCGTAGCGGGCCATGGCGTATTGCTCGGGCGAGCCGGTGAGAAAGGGGATGTAGAAGCTGTTCAGCAGGCGGTGGGTGGGCGTGAGGTAGCGGCGCATGGCGAGCTCGGCGAGGCCGCTGCGGGTGTAGATGTCGCGCTCGCGAAACACGGGCGGGCGATCGCCCTGCACGACCATTTTGGGGAGGCGGACGATGGTGTTGCGGGGTTTGTCGATTTCGCGGAGGTCGACGTCATCGTCTTCGGGTTTCGGCTTCGGCGGAGGATTATATTTCGGCATGCTGGCTGCGAGCTGGGCGGCGAGGTTGTCGGAAATGGGCCGGTCGCGGCGTGGTGTGGCCGAGGGCGCGGGGGACGCGGCAGGCGCGGGAGTGTCGGAAATTTCGGGAGCGGCGGCGGGCGGTGCGTCTTCGGCGAGCACCGCGGGGAGCGCCGCGAGCAGAATGAACGCGAGGGGGATGCGAGCGAAGCGTGCCATGGCCGGTTGTGTCAGTGAACGGGTGTCGAGGTTCCGCGCAACCGGGGCGGTAAAAGAGCTCCGGTGGCGCTGATTTTCATGCAGTTGCGAGGAGCCTGATTCGAGCGAACGAGGCGGCGACGGACGGGAGCGTGTCGACCGGGCGGGGAAAGCTCAATTGCGGAGTGGGGGCGAAACGCTCACGCGTTTCGCGACGGAAGCCGGGATGAAACGCTCACGCGTTCCGCCATTGAGAGGGTGCGGTCAGGTGCGAATCTGGCCGGTGCCGGTGACGAGCCATTTGTAACTGCAGAGTTCGCGGAGGCCCATCGGACCGCGGGCGTGGAGGCGGTCGGTGCTGATGCCAATCTCGGCGCCGAGACCGAATTCGAAGCCGTCGTTGAAACGAGTGCTGGCGTTCCACATGACGGCGGCGCTGTCGACGGCGGCGAGGAATTTTTGGGCGGTGGCGGCGTCGCCGGTGACGATGGCGTCGCTGTGGCCGGAGCTGTCGCGGTTGATCGTGGCGATGGCGTCGTCGAGGGAATCGACGACGCGGACGGCGAGGATGTAGTCGAGGAACTCGGCGGTGTAGTCGGCGGCGGCGGCGGGCGTATGCGGAATTTGGTGACGCGCGAGGATGGCGGCGCTGGCGGCGTCGCAGCGGAGCTCGACGTTTTTCGCGGCGATGAGGGCGCGGGCGGCGGCGGGGAGGAAGGACTCGGCGGCGGCGCGATGGACGAGGAGTTGTTCGGCGGCGTTGCAGACGCCGGGGCGCTGGGTCTTGGCGTTGACGATGATTTTTTCGGCCATCGCAAGATCGGCGGCGCGGTCGACGTAGACGAAGCAGACGCCCTTGAAATGCTTGATGACGGGAATGGTGCTGTGGTCCGTGACGAAGCGGATGAGGCCTTCGCCGCCGCGCGGGATGATGCAGTGAACGAGCGTGTCGAGTTTCAGCAGGGTGGTGAGCGCGGCGCGATCGGTGGTGGGGATGAGCTGGACGGCGTCGGCGGGGAGCGCGGCGGCGGCGAGGGATTCGGAGATGAGCGCGGCGAGGGCGGTGTTGGTGTGGAAGCACTCCTTGCCACCGCGGAGGATGGCGGCGTTGCCGCTTTTCAGGCAGAGGACAGCGCAGTCGATGGTGACGTTGGGGCGGGCTTCGTAGACGATGCCGATGACGCCGATGGGGACGCGGAGTTTGCGGAGAACGAGGCCGTTGGGGCGGGTGGTTTCATCGAGGAGTTCGCCGACGGGATCGGGGAGCTCGGCGACTTCGCGGACGCTGTCGGCGAGTTGAGCGAGGCGGGCGGGTGTGAGCGTGAGGCGGTCGACTTGCGCGGAGGAGAGGTTGTTTTCTTTTGCAGCGGCGAGATCGCGCTGGTTGGCGGCGAGGAGGGAATCGGTGGAGCGGGTCAGTCGGTCGGCGAGGTCGGTGAGGGCGGCGTTTTTCGCGGATGAAGGTGCGATCGCGAGCGAGAAGGACGCGGCGCGGGCGCGTTGGGCGAGGGACGTGACGAGCTGGTCGAGATCGGCGGACATGGGACGTGGAACGGGGAAGAAACCACGAAACCGACGAAAGACACGAAAAGAATCATCGGCGGCAGCGGGCGGCGGGACCGCAGATTGTCACTTAATAAGTGACAATGTGAGTGGGGGAGTCGGACGGTTTTCCAGAGGAGGCGCGGGGTGGGGACGGGGGAATGTCACTTATTAAGTGACAATGTGGGCTGGCGGGGACGTGAGGCGGGCGGGGTGGGGGTTAGGAGATGAGTTTGCGGCGGATGCGGCGGGAGGCCCAGAGGCCGAGGACGAGGGCGAAGAAGGCGAGGGCGGCGGCGTGGAGGGCGAATTCGGCGGGGGTGCCGCGGCCCCAAGCAGTCATCTGCGCGAGGCGGACGCCGTGGTAGAAAGGAGAGATGTTGACGATCGTGCCGAGGAGCGGGCGGTCATCGAGGGGGAAGAAGACCGCGGACAGATAGAAGATGGGCGCGATGAGGAATGAGTAGACGGTTTGAAACTGGTTCATGTTGCGCACGAAGCCGGCGGCGAGAAGGCCGATGGCGGCGCAGGGGATGGCGAGCGTTCCGGCGATCACGGGGAAGGCGAGCATCGCCCAGGGGTTGGGCAGCAGGCCCATGACCCCGAGGACGAGTCCGACGCATGCGCCCATCAGGCCGGCGCGGATGGCGCTCCAGAGAAATTCGCCGATGACGACTTCGCGGACGCCGATGGGCGTCGTGAGCATGGCCTTGAAAATCGATTCGAACGTCATGCGCACGTAGAAGCCGTAGCTGCTGTCGAAGAACGCGGAGAAAAGCGCGGTGGTGGCGACCATGCCGGGCGCGAGGTATTGGGCATAGGAGAGGCCGTGGATGTCGCCGATGAACGGCGAGAGTCCCATGCCGAGGGAGGTGAGAAGGAGCGCGGGATCGGCGAGCGTGGGCGAGATGTTGGCGACGAAATCCTTCTTGTAGACCGTCCAGTTGCGAACGACGACGTGCCAGCCGAGCCGAAGGGAAATCAGAATTTCACTCATCGTCGTCGAGCTCCTGGCCGGTGAGTTTGAGGTAGACGTCTTCGAGGTTGGCGGGGCGGAGCTGGAGCGCGGTCACGCCGGCGGCGTGCTGAAGGGAAACGAGATCGTCGATCGAAGGCGCGCGCACGCAGCATTGGCGGCCCTGGCGGAACGGTATCCAGGTTTTCGCGACGTGGGGGCGGAGGACGGATTCGTGTTCCTGTTCGAAGATGGCGACGAAGCCGGGTGTTTCGCGGGCGATGAGCTCGCGCGGGGCGCCGGTGGCGACGACGGCGCCGCGGTTGAGGATGGCAATGCGGTCGCAGAGGATTTCGGCCTCGTGCATGTAGTGCGTGGTGACGAGGACGGTTTTGCCGGCGTGGCGGAACGAGAGGACTTTTTCCCAGAGGAGATGGCGGACGGCGGGGTCGAGGCCCGTGGTGGGCTCGTCGAGGATGAGGAGCTCGGGGTCGGCGAGGAGGGCGCGGACGAAGGCGAGGCGGCGTTTCATGCCGCCGGAGAGCGTCTTGATCATCGCGTCGCGTTTGTGGTCGAGCGACATGTGCGCGAGCAGCTCGTCGATGCGGGGCGTGGCGCGGGCGCGGTCGAGTCCGACGAAGCGCGCGTAGAGGCGGAGGTTTTCGACGACGGTGAGTTCCTCGTCGAGGGCGTTCTCCTGGGGGACGACGCCGAGGCGTTGTTTGATGGCGCGGGCGTCGCGCGCGGGATCGAGATTAAAGACCTCGAGCTGGCCGGCGGTGCGCTCGATGACGCCGTAGAGGCAGCCGATGAAGGTGGATTTGCCGGCGCCGTTGGGGCCGATGAGGCCGACGCATTCGCCGCGACGGACCTCGAAGTCGAGTGACTGGAGCGCGGCGAAGTCGCCGAAGCGTTTGGTGACGCCGCGGGCGCGGACGATCGATTCGGGCGATGCACCTGGCGTGACGGAAAAGGGAGCATCGACGGCGAGCGCAGGCATGAGCGTGTGAGTGAACGGCGAACGGGGCGGTGGGCAAGCGGCGGAAAACGAGGACAAAAAAAGCGACTCCGGAAAGGAGTCGCTGGCGCGATGAGCGCGGTGAAGGCACCGCGCGTCGAACGAGGCGCGGAAGAATCAGCGGCGTTTTTTGGAGCCTTGCTGTTGGAGCTCGGCGACCTGGGCCTGGGCCTGTTGGAGGCGAGTCTGAAGATCGGCGGCCTGCGATTTGGCGGTGTCGACCTGGCGCTGGGCTTCGGCGACGGCGGCCTTGGCGTCTTCGGCTTCCTTGCGGAGGCGGGCGTTGACGGTCTGGGCTTCGTCGGTCTGCGTGCGAATTTCCTGCGCGTAGGCTTCGGATTTTTCGAGCTGGGACCGGATGCGGGTGGTGTTGGTCTTTTCCGTTTCGATTTGTTTCTGGAGTTGCGCGGCGTTGGTCCGGGCTTCGGCGAGTTGGGACTCGAGTTTTGTGGAAGCGACCCGGGTTTCATCGAGCTGCTTCTGCGCGGTCTCGGCTTCGCTGCGGGCTTCGGCGAGTTGCGAGCGGAGCTCGGCGGTCTCGGCCTGTGCTTGCGCGACCTGCGCTTCGCTGTCGGAAACGCGGGTGGTGGCTTCGCCGACACGTCCCCACAGGACGACGACGAAGATAACCGCGGCCAGTGCGACCAGCAGGCTGATGACAACGGGAACGATGGAGGATTTGGAACGGGGGGAAGGGGTGGGGTCGTTCATGGGGCGGAATCTACACCGAATCGGGACGACTCGATATAGGGACAAACCCGGCAATCGTGTAAGTGGAAGGCGGACGGAAGTTCCATTTCGCGCGGCGGGCGAACGGACGAAAAAAAAGCGCGCTGCTGGGAGCAGCGCGCCCGGGATGATGGCGTGGGGGCGCGAGGAGGTGGAGGGCTCAGCGCTTCTTGCCCGGCCCGGCGTCGAGCTGGGCTTGGGCGGTGTCGAGCCTGGCCTGCACTTGGGCGAGTTTGGTTTTCGCTTCCTCGGTTTCGCGGCGGGCCTGGAGGACTTCGACCTTGGCGTCGGCGAGCTGGCGGTTGAGTTTGGCGCGGTCGGTTTCGGCGACGTCGGCTTTGGCGCGGATCTCGCGGGCGTGGACGGTGGCTTGATCGAGATCGGACTTGAGCTGCGCGACGGCGGAGCGGGATTCGTCCCACTGTCGTTGGACGCGGGCGGTCTCGGCGCGCGATTCGGCGAGCTGGGCTTCGACGCGCGTGGCGACGACCTTGTTTTCGTTGAGCTGGGCTTGCGCGGCGGAGGCGGCGGAGCGGGCGTCGGCGAGCTGGGTTTGCAGCTGGTCGATTTCGGCCCGGGCGACGGAGAGCTCGCTCTCGACTTCGATCCGGCGCACGTCGGCGGCGTTCATGCGATTGAGGAAGGCAAAAACGACAACGAGAAGGGCAGCCGCGAGGCTCCCGATGACGACGGCCGAGACGATCGGCAGTTTCTTTTCCTTGGGGTAGGGGTCGTTCATGGCACCGGCAGGGTTGCTCCTGGCGGCGGGTGGCGCAACGCACACGGCTCGCAAAGACAAGTGGCGCGCAATGATTGCCAAAAAATCGGCAGTTCTGCGGCTTGGCGTCGCGGGGGCGGCGGTTATTCGAACAGCCGATTGCGGCGAAATCGCCAGGTCGCGAACGCCATCACGCCGGCGGCGATGCCGAGGAGGATGCCGATGTGGGGAAGAACGGCGGCGAGGGGACGAGCGGCCCAGAGGACATCGGTGAAGCCTTCGACGGCCCAGTAGACGAGGGTGAGTTTGCTGAAGGACTGGATGTAGTCGGGCATGAAGCTGACGGGGAACCAGGCGCCGCCGATGGCGCTCATCGAGAGCACGATCAGCGTGGCGATGGGATTGGCGGCGTCGGCGTTGGGGGCGACGGCGACGACGAAAAGTCCGAACGCGGAGCAGGCGGCCGCGGACGCGAGGGCGACGGCGAGGAGCGGGATGGCGTGTTGGAAGATTTCGAGATCGTAGAGAAAGTTTCCGGCGAGGAAGAGCACGACGACCTGCGTGACGCCGAGGATGACGCCGAACCAGAAGCGCGCCCAGATGATGTGCGACGGGCGGACGGGAGAGGAAAGAAGGCGCTGGAAGACGCCGGTGTTTTTCTCCTCGAAGAACGTGGTGGCGGAGCCGCTGACGGCGAAGAGGAGAAACATGATGGCGTAGCCGCCGACGAGGCGGGCGGCCATCGGGTTCTTCACCTCCTTGCCGGCGACCTGCTCTGTCTCGAGATTCAGGATACGGCCGAGCAGGTTGGCGGTGTCGGGGCTGCCCGTGGCGGAGTCGGTGCCGCTGCCCGGCAGGAGCGTGCCGCGCTCGATCTGCTGCTGGATCTGAGTGGCGTCGCCGCCGAAGGCGTCGGCGACGGCGGTGGCGATGGAGCGGTTGAAGTTCTGCAGCGGAGCGGCGCCGATGCGCTGGCGGGCGCTGGTTTGGAGCGACTGCCCGATGAGCTGCGGGACCTGGGTGAAGATGGTTTTTTGGAGGACGCCGCTGACGGTCTGGGCTTCGATTTCGTTGCGCGGATTGGTGAGAAAGAGGAGGTGCACGCCGAGGCCGGAGGCGGGAATGAGGTCGGGAGGAATGACGAGGGCGTAGCGGTAGTCGTTGTTTTCGAGCGCGGCGCGGGCGTCGGCTTCGGTGAGCGGGCGCTCGGAGCCGTCGGCGGCCCGAGTGGTGGAGATGATGTGGAACGTGGGTTCGGCTCGAAGCGCGGCGACGAGCTGTTGGGCGATGGGCTCGGGGCTGGCGTTGACGACGGCGAGGGGGATGCCGCTGGGGCCGGAGTCCTGGCGGTAAAGACCGAAGACGTGACCGAAGAGCGCGACGAGGACGATCGGGACGAGGAAGGTGACGATGACGGCAGCTTTGGAGCGCCTGAACATGAGCAGATTTTTTCGGAGGAGAACGAGTGTGGGCGACATGACGGGCGAAGGTTGAGGAGGGGGTTCAGGCGTCGCGCAGCGTGCGGCCGGTGAGGTGAAGAAAGAGCGCTTCGAGGGTGGGACGGCGACTTTGGAAAAGGCGGGGCGAGAGAGCGTGCTTTTCGGTGAGCGCGAAGAAGGCGGAGAGCGGATAATCGGCGCGCGGGCGGAAGCGGTGGGTGCTGTCGATCGAGGCGAGTTCGCCGTGCGGGGCGAGTTGGGCCGCGAGCGCGGCGGTGGCGGGTTGGGCGGGGAAGACGATTTCGTCTTCGAAGGGGAGTTCGGTGAGGAGCTGGTCGAGCGTGCCGAGGGCGAGGAGCTGGCCGCGGTCGATGATGCCGATGCGCGAGCAGAGCCGTTCGGCTTCCTCCATGTAGTGCGTCGAGTAGATGATGGTGACGCCGGAGCGGTTGAGGAGCTGGAGGTAGTCGAAGATGGCGTTGCGCGACTGCGGGTCGATGCCGACGGTGGGTTCGTCGCAGAGCAGGAGCCTGGGGCGATGGAGCAGGCTGGCGACGAGGTTGAGGCGGCGTTGCATGCCGCCGGAGAAGGTGGCGACGACGGAGCGGCGGCGGTCGGCGAGTTGGACGGCGGCGAGTGCTTCGTCGATGCGCGTCTGAAGCTCGCGGCCGCGGAGCCCGTGAAGCTGGCCGAAGATGCGGAGGTTTTCCTCGGCGGTGAGGTCGGTGTAGAGGGCGATGGATTGAGGGACGAGACCGAGCGTGCGGTGGGCGTGGGATGGGTCGGCGGCGACGGATTTGCCGTCGAGCGAAACGGTGCCGGCGTCGGGCGTGCGCAGGCCGGCGGCGAGCGACATCAGGGTGGATTTGCCGGCGCCGTTGGGGCCGAGGAGTCCGAAGAATTCGCCGGGAGCGATGTCGAGGGAGACGTCGTGGAGGGCGACGAGCGAGCCGTAGCGTTTCGTGACGGAGTGGAGGGAGAGCATGGGGCGGGCGAGCGTGGTGTCAGGAAGAGCCGAGGATGTTTTGGAGGGCGGCGACGTGGCTCGCGAAGGCCTTGCGGCCGGTGGAGGTGGCGGCGACGAAGGTTTTGGGGCGACGGGCGACGAAGGTTTTTTCGACGGAGATGTAGCGGTTTTCCTCGAGCGTGAGGAGGTGAGCGCCGAGGTTGCCGTCGGTGAGCCCGAGCTTCGTTTTCAGGAACGAGAAATCCACCTGTTCGCGGGCGGCGAGATGACAGAGCGCGGCCATGATTTGGAGGCGGGCCGGTTGGTGGATGACGGGGTCGAGCTCGGGCATCGCGAGGTTAGCGCCAGAAGTAGCGGATGTAGAAACCGGTGCCGAGCAGCGTGCCGCCGCAGCATACGGCGAACCAGAGCCAGAAGATGGCGGGGAAGAGAAAGAGGCCGGCGAGGACGAGGGCCGCGAGGAGGATGCCGCACCACGTCAAGTAGGTGTCGAACCACAATCCGGCGACGACGTAGCATTGCGCGACGACGAGCACGGTGTAGGTGAACAGACGCTCGGGTTGGGCGAGGTGACCGGCGAAGACGAATGGCGGGAGAAGCGCGAAGCCGACGAGTGCGACGAGAACGCGGATGAAACGCGGGTCTATGGGGGTGCGCACCTGACAGTGTTGAAGGACGCCGATGGCAACGGAACCGATCGACCCGCCGAGAGCGATCCACGGAAACAGGCGAACCCCCGCGATACCCCGGATGTGGGCGAGGAGCGCCATGGCGATCCAAACGAGCCCCCAGAGCCAGAGATGGTAGTGACCGCGGTGAGCCCGAAACGCGGATCGCGCGCTCGCCTGCGCATGCCGGACGGAGGCGAGCGCGGCCGACGCCTCGTCTTTCGATATTTGCATCGGCAGAGGACTCTGCCCAGCAGAGTAAAGAGGTCAAGTCTGGTGAAGTTTGATGTGCATGGCATGCGCGGCGCGGGGAACGGGCGCGGTCTTGGTAGATGATTGGCATCGTCCGCACCGCGTGGTGCTGAGCGAAGCGAGGCTGGCAGGCCGGGGAATGACTCCAACCTGGCCGCGGTCATTCGGAGCGCAGCGAAGAACCGATTTGGTGCTAACGCGCGGGCGGCAACGGCGAAGCGTTCACTGGATTCTTCGCAGCGCTCGAATGACAGAAGAGATTTTGGAGGCGTTTTCCGGACCGGCGGCGCTTCACGCCGCCAACGGTAGCTGTGCTGACGCGGCGGAGCGGTGCTTCAAGGGAACGCGGCTACCTCCGACCTGAATCGATCTCGGACTCTTTATTTGATCGGAGCGAGGGACTGGGCGCGGGCGTGGAAGGCGGGCCAGGCGGACGACGGGATGATCGGGCCGAGGTGGCGGACGGTTTCGGCGCCGATGTGCGAGGCGAGTTCGCCGCACTTGGCGAGCGGCCAGTCGCGGAGATAGCCGTAGAGGAAGCCAGCGGCCCAGGAGTCGCCGGCGCCGTTGGTGTCGATCACGTCGGACACAACGACGGGTTCGACGCGATGGAGCGTGTTGTCCTGTGCGAGCCAGGCGCCGTCCTTGCCCATTTTCACGGCGGCGAGGACGCCGGTGCTCGCGAGACGCTGGGCGAGCGTGGCGTAGTCGGAGGTGTTGTCCTGATAGAGGGCGCGAATTTCGTCTTCGTTGGCGAAGACGACGTCGATGCCTTTGTGGAGCTGGGAGAAAATCCAGTCGCGCGTGGCGTTGATGACTTCGAACGAGGCGAGGTCCATGCTGACCGTGCAGCCGGCGGCGCGGGCGCAGGTGAGGACGTGGTCGATGAGGGCCTGGTTGAAGATGAGGTAGCCTTCGATGTGGGCGTGACGAACGCCGGCGAAATCGGCGGGGGAGATTTCGGCGGGCGAGAGCGTCATGGCGGCGCTCAGGCAGGTGCGCATGGTGCGCTGGGCGTCGGGCGTGACGAGGATGAGCGAGCGGGCGTTGGGGAGTTCGGCGCGTTTGAAACGGGAGGCGTCGACGCCGGCGGCGGTGAAGGCGTGGCGGTAGGCGTCGGCGAGGGCGTCGTTGCCGAGTTTGCCGAGAAACGCGGTGCGGAGGCCGAGGCGAGTGGCGTTGAAGGTGGCGTTGGCGGCGGAGCCGCCGGTGGAGGTGGCGGGGGAGATTTCGAGTTTCGAAAGGATGCGATGCATCTCGTCGTGATCGACGAGGACCATGCCGCCTTTTTCGCCGCCGGCGTGGGCGAGGAAGGAGTCGGGCACGGGAGCGAGGAGATCCATGATCGGCGAACCGACGCCGAGGAGGTCAATGTTGGGCATAGAGTTGAAGCGGAAGAAGAGGAAGAGGGGACGGGGGAAATCCCAAACGCCAAAGGTCCAAACGCCAAAGAAATCTCAATGAATGCCGACGGCGCGAGTGGCGGGTGGTTTGGGCGTTGGGAGGTTTGGCGTTTGGGATTTCTTCAGGAGGTGACGGTGAGGTTGGTGACGAGGAGAGTTTCGTCGTCGATTTCGATCAGGATGCTGTAGTCGCCGGGCTGCGGGAAGGTGAGGTTGCGGATTTCGTTGATGAGATTGATCCGCTGGAGGGGATTTTTGGCTTCGAACGGGCGCTCGAGGAGTTGTTGGGGGCGGGTGGGGTCGAGGCCGATGGAGATGCGGATCTTGTGCTCGCCGGCGCTGCAGTCGGTGATGGTGAGAAACCACACCATGAACGGGTGCGTGACGGGGAACTGGCGGGCGCCGATGTTGCAGAAGACGCCGAGGAGGGTGTGCTTGCCGGAGCCGGGGTCGATGTGAACGCCGTCGCAGGTGACCCACGCGAGGAGCTGAGGCTTGGAATTCATTTGGAGGGGAGTGGGGCGGCGAGGGGAGGGTGGGGCAAATCATTTTCGGGGCGGGGGTGCTCAGGAAGGGATGAAAGCTCCATCGACTTGCTGCCCTTGGCCTGCGAGGAGTCCGATTTGGGCTTGGAGTGGCGCGGTCGGCGCGGCTTAACGGGCGAATGCCGGTGCAGAATTCGCCGAGTCCGTTGTTGGAGTCGCTGGCGGGGTATCCCGAGTGGCTGGTGGCGGCGTGTCTGACGGTGGTGGCGGCGGTGGCGATCTGGCTGGTGGCGAAGCTGCTGAAGTGGAGCCTCTATTTTCTGATGGTGCTTGTGCTGGTGGGCGGGGTGGCGACGACGGTGTGGTTGGTTTTCAATTGAAGGGCGAAAGCGTAGAGCGCGAGCGGGGTGGCGGGCTGCGGCGGGCAGTTGCGCCTAGTCTTTTCTTGTCAGCGAATCGGCGCGGCGTTTAACCCTCACCGATGAAATACATCTTCGTGACGGGCGGAGTGGTTTCGTCGCTGGGCAAAGGACTGACAGCGGCGTCGTTGGGGGCGCTGCTGGAGCTGCGCGGGCTGACCGTGCGTATCCAGAAATTCGATCCTTATCTCAACGTCGACCCGGGCACGATGAGCCCGTTTCAGCACGGCGAGGTGTATGTGCTGGAGGATGGCGCGGAGACGGATCTTGATCTGGGGCATTACGAGCGGTTCACGAGCGGCAAGCTGTCGCGGATGAACTCGCTGAGTTCGGGGCAGGTTTACGAGAGCGTGATCCAGAAGGAACGGCGCGGGGATTATCTCGGGAAGACGGTGCAGGTGATTCCGCACGTGACGAACGAGATCAAGGAGCGGATTTATTCGGCGGCGAAGGACGTGGACGTGTTGATCACGGAGATCGGCGGAACGACGGGCGACATCGAGGGGCTGCCGTTCCTGGAGGCGATGCGGCAGTTCGCGCTCGAGGTGGGGCCGCAGGACGCGATTTTCATTCATGTGACGCTGGTGCCGTTTTTGCAGGCGGCGGGGGAGTTGAAGACGAAGCCGACGCAGCAATCGGTGGCGAAGCTGCGCGAGATCGGCATTCAGCCGCACATCCTGGTGTGTCGCACGGATCACCCGCTCGACGCGGGGCTGCGGGACAAGATCTCGATGTTTTGCAACGTGCCGGTGAAGGCGGTGATCGAGTGTGCGGACGTGGCGAACTCGATCTACGAGCTGCCGCTGGCGTTGAAGAAGGAAGGGATGGATCAACTCGTGATGGATCTTTTCGGACTGAAGCAGCCGCCGCCGGAGAAGAACATCTGGGATCAGATCGTGAAGCGCATCCTGAATCCTGCGCACGAGGTGAAGATCGGCGTGGTGGGGAAATACATCGAACTGCAGGACGCGTATAAATCGGTTTACGAATCGATCACGCATGCGGGCATCGCGAACAATTGCCGGGTGAACGTGGTGCGGATCGACGCGGAGGATCTGGAGAAGAAGGGCGGGCTGACGGTGTTGAAGGGGCTCGATGGAATTCTGGTGCCGGGCGGTTTCGGCGATCGCGGCACGGAGGGAAAAATCGCCGCGGCGAAATATGCGCGCGAGAACAAGGTGCCGTATTACGGGCTGTGTCTGGGACTGCAGATCGCAGTGATCGAATTTTCGCGCAATGTGCTGAAGCTCGAGGGTGCGAACAGCACGGAGTTCGAGGCGAGCCCGCCGCATCCGGTGATCAACATGATGGAGGAGCAGAAGAAGGTCATCGACAAGGGCGCGACGATGCGGCTTGGCAGCTACGAGTGCGCGCTGACACCCGGCACGAAGGCGGGGAAGGCGTATGGCGCGGAGAGCATTCGCGAGCGGCACCGGCATCGCTATGAGGTGAACAATGCGTATGTCGACCAACTGAAGCGCGGCGGGATGACGATCAGCGGGATCAACCCGCGCCGGAATCTCGTGGAGATCGTCGAGCTGAAGGATCATCCTTGGTTTCTGGCGGTGCAGTTTCACCCGGAGTTCCAGTCGAAGCCGAACAAGGCGCATCCGCTGTTTGCGGCGTTCATCGCGGCGGCGATCAAGAACAAGAAAGGCGGGGCAAAGCCGGCGGCGCAACCTGCGCGCGCGGAGAAGAAAGGAAAACGCTAGGGTTCGCCGCCGACGGAGATCCAAGTGGATTCTTCGCTTCGCTCAGAATGACAGGAAGAGTTGGCCGGTGTTATTTTCTCGATGATCTTCGACTCTAAGAAACTCCTGCTGATCGCGGGGCCTTGCTCGCTGGAAAACGAGGATGTGTGTCGCGCGGTCGCGACGACGTTGACGGAGCTGCAGCGGGCGCACCCGGAGTTGAACGTGATTTTCAAAGGTTCGTTCGACAAAGCGAACCGCACGTCGCTCGCGGGCGATCGGGGGACGGGGCTCGAGGAAGGGCTGGCGCTGCTGGCGCAGGTGAAGCGCGAGTTTGGGTTTCGCGTGTTGACGGATATTCACGAGCGGCTGCAGGTGCCGGAGGTCGCGAAGGTGTGCGACGTGTTGCAGATCCCGGCGTTTTTGTGCCGACAGACGGACCTGTTGCTCGCCGCGGCGGAGAGCGGGCGGACGGTGAATGTGAAGAAAGGGCAGTTTCTGTCGCCGCAGGAAATGCAGTTCGTGACCGGCAAGCTGCGCGAGGGCGGGGCGAAGGAAATCTGGCAGACGGAGCGGGGGACGACGTTTGGTTATCAGAATCTCGTCGTGGACATGCGGTCGTTTGCGATCATGCAGCGGAATGGATTTCCGACGGTGTTCGATGCGACGCACAGCGTGCAGCTGCCGGGGGCGGGCGGAGGAAAAAGCGGCGGGCAGCGGGAATTCGTGCCGCCGCTCGCGAAGGCGGCGCTGGCGGCGGGCGCGGACGGGTTGTTCATCGAGACGCATCCGGACCCGGCGAACGCGATCAGCGACGGGCCGAACATGATTCCGCTGGGCGAGCTGCCGCGTTTGATCGCGGACTGCCTGAGGGTGTGGAAGGCTGTGCGATCGGTGTAAGTCGTGTGCGGATTCGGCCGATCCGCTCCCTTGACCGCCGGCGGGTCGGCAGCAAACTCCGCGGCAGTCATCTGCCTCATGGAATCTTTTCTTATCGACGTCCCGGTGCCCTCGATGGGCGCGACCGTCTACGAACTCAACGTCATCGTCGTGAAAGTGCAGGCGGGCGATCGCGTGACCAAAGGCCAGCGGCTCGGCGATCTGGAGAGCGACAAATCGACGTTCGAATTCGAGAGTCCCTGCGAAGGGGTGGTGAAAGCGGTTTACGCGGCGGCGGGCCAGACGTTGCAGACCGGGCAGGTGTTTTGCCGGATGGAGACGTCGGACGAGAGTCAGCGGCATCTCGCGGCCAAGGGTGACGCGCCGGCGGCGATTGCGCCGGCGGCGGCGAAGCCGGCGGCGGCGCTGGTGTGGACGCCGCGGGCGACGAAGCTGGCGCAGGAGGCGGGGCTTGATCCGGTCACGCTCACGGACATCGAAGCGACCGGGCCGGGCAACCGGGTCTCGGGCGACGACGTGGTGAAATATCTCGCGAAACGAAAAGGTTGAGCCGGCGCGGTGCCGGGCCGAACAACGGTCGAGCAGGTGGCCACCTATTTATACTCATGAGCAGTGGAACGGCGAACACGGTCTGTATTGCGGGCGTTGGATACGCGGTGCCCGCGGGGATTCGCGCAACAAGCGAGATTTTGAAAGCGTTTCCGAATCGCACGGAGGACGAGATGGTGCGGTTGACGGGGATCAAGGAGCGGCGGTTTGCCGCGGAAGACGAGAGTGCGACGGATCTGGCCGCGATCGCGGTCGGTCATGCGCTCGAGCAGGCGGGGATGAGCGCGAGCCAGATCGACGGGGTGATCATGGCGACCTTGATTCCGGACCAGCCGGTGCCGGCGATGGCGAGTGCGCTGGCGCGGCGGCTGGGGATTCCGCGGGCGCTGGCGTTCGATTTGAACGCGGCGTGTTCGGGCTGGCTGTATGCGCTGGAGGTGGGGCGGTCGTTCATCCTTTCGGGGACGGCGAAGAATCTGATCGTGGTGACGGCGGAGCTGTTGTCGCGGATCACGAACCCGAACGATCACCACACGGCGTTTCTGTTCGGCGATGGAGCGGGCGCGGCGATCCTGACGGCGGGCACGAACGGTCATCGGTTGCACCGGCTCGGGCTGTCGGGCGACGCGGAGCAATTCGAAGCGATCCAGCGGACCGGCGGCGGGGCGCGGATGCCGTGGCCGCAGGCGGAGGATCTAAAGCATTTCTATCTGCAGATGGATGGGGCGGCGGTGTTCAAGCACGCCGTGGTGGGCTTTGCGGAGCAGATCGAGCAGACGCTGGCGCGCGAACAGTTGAAGGCGGACGAGATCGCGTGGGTGGTGCCGCACCAGGCGAACGAGCGGATCCTGAAGGCGGTGAGCCGGCGCGTGGGAATCCCCTACGACAAGTTCGTCGTTACGATCGGAAAATACGGCAACACGAGCGCGGCGAGTGTCTCGATGGCGCTCGGTTGGGCGGCGGAGGAAGGCATTTTCGTGGACGGCGATCGCATCATTTTCTGCAGCGTCGGCGCGGGCCTGACGTTTGCGGGGGGATTGCTCGTCTGGTGAGCGCGGCGTTGCGCGCGGCACTGGTTCCGAGTTCGGAGTTCCGGGTTCCGAGTGAGTGTCGGTGTGGCTTCCGACCCGGAATCCGGAACTCTGAACCCGAAATTGCACGCCGGCGTCAGCCGTTCTGCAGTTCGTAGCTGAGGACACTCAAGGCGTAGGTGGCGGCGGTTTCGCAGCGGAGCACGAGCGGGCCGAGGGTGATCGGTTCGAAGCCGGTGCTGCGGGACAGGCTCATTTCGGCGGGGGTGAAATCGCCTTCGGGGCCGACGAGCCAGAGGACGCGACGCGGCGGGCGGTTTTGGGCGGCTTGGAAGGCGGCGAGAACGTGTTTCAGAGATTTTGCGCCCGGCTGGAGGCTGGCGATCAGCTTCAGATCGTATCCGCAAGCGGACTCCATGAAGGCCGCGGCTTTCTGGACGGGCGTGATTTCGGGAAGGTAGGGGTTACCGCATTGCTTGGCGGCTTCGAGGGCGGCGGTCTGCCATTTGTCGATTTTTCGGTCGGTGCGATCGGCGTCGAGGTGCACCTGGGTGCGTTCACTTTCGAGCGGGACGATGCGTGTGGCGCCGATCTCGGTGGCTTTGCGCACGATGGCGTCCATCGAAGGGCCTTTGGGCAGGGCCTGGCCGAGGGTGATTTCGTAGGCGAGTGGACGGGCTTTTTGCTGAAAGCGGACTTTGAGGACGGCGGCGTTTTTGCGATCGGCGGTGAGTTCGCAAATCCACTCGGTGCCGCGACCGTCGAAGGCCACGACCGTATCGCCGGCGCGGGCGCGGTTGACGGCGACGAGATGGTGGGACTCGTCAGGCGAGAGGGTGATCTCGGCGGGCTCGGCGGTGGCGGGGGCGCAGAAGGCGCGGAAGTCGGGCATGCGCGGGAGGAAAGAGGACCGGGGTGGGCGAGACAAGGTTGGCGCGCCAGGGGTGCGTCATCGTGGGAAGGGCGCCAAAAACAGTAAGGGCGCTGGTTTCGCGACCAGCGCCCTTGCCGACTTGAACTACAAACTATGAACTACACTAAAAAGAACATAACACCTAACACACGTGGAGAAAGACGCGGGAGGTGGCGGAACGTTCAAAAAAGAGTTTTTCGTTTACAGGATTATGACACGTGGGGGCGGGCGGCGCGCCGGTGACGGAAGGAGAGGAAGTTATGCGCCGGACTCTTCATCGAGGCGACGTTCGCGGCGACGGGCGGCGAGCATTTGTTCGTGTTGGGCTTCCTCGACGCCTTCGAGCGCGAGGCGTTCGACGGCCTTTTCCTCGTCGTGGCCTTCGCGCAACGGGAGCTCGTGGCCGGCGACGCTGGGCGGTTCGCTGGGATCGCGCGAGATGCCTGGTGCGACGGGTTCGTCCTCGACGAGCGTGTCGGGCAGGTTGAGACCGAAGAGTTCGGCGCGGGCGCGGGCGAGGTCGTCTGCGGTGATCTCGGCGCCGGAGCGGCCGTCGATGGTGGCGAGTTCGCGGGCGCGGCGTTCGATATCGGCCTGGCCGACGCTGCCGGAGCCCTGGCCGTGCACGAAGAGGCGTCCGCTGGTGGGGTCGTTGATGTTCATCCGGCAATGTATTCAGGGAAGCGATGCGCACCATCCTGCGGGTGGCCTCGCGGCTTACCGAAGAAAATCCTGCGGGGAAACGCACCATGAGGCGGTCAGGGCGGCGGGAGGTAGCGCCGGGCGCGAACGCGGCTAACCTGCGGCATGCGTTCGCTCTGGAAAGGCTCGATCAGCTTCGGCTTGGTGAACATTCCGGTGTCGCTTTATCCGGCGACGCGGCGTGAGGAGTTGAGCTTCCGGTTGCTGCGCTCGAGCGACCTGAGCCCGGTGAATTACAAGCGGGTGGCACAGACGGACGGTCGCGAGGTGCCGTGGGACCAGATCGTGAAAGGCTACGAATACGAGAAGGGAAAGTTCGTCGTGTTGAAGGACGAGGATTTCAAACGTGTCGACATCGAGGCGACGCAAACAGTGGACATTCTCGATTTCGTGCAGTTGTCGGAAGTGAACCCGATGTATTTCCAAAAGCCCTACTATCTCGTGCCGGACAAGGGCGGGGCGCCGGCGTATGCACTGTTGCACGAAGTGTTGAAGGACACGCGGAAGGCGGGGATTGCGAAGGTGGTGATCCGGACGCGGCAACATCTTGCGGCGGTGAAGGCGCAGGATGAGGTGTTGATTCTGGAGATCATGCACTTCGCGGACGAATTGGTGGACGTGGACGAGTTGAATATCCCGGCGACGAAAGCCGCTCCGCGGAAACGCGAGGTGGAGATGGCCAAGGCGCTGGTCGAGCAGATGACGGAGAAGTGGGATGCGGCGCGTTACACGGACGATTACTCGTCGGCGCTAATGGAGATGATCAAACAGAAGATCGCGCACGGCGACAAAGCGAAGCTCGCGGCCCCGAAGGCGCGGAAGCAGACGAACGTGATCGATCTCGCAGCCGTGTTGCAGCAGAGCCTGAACGAGGCGGGCGGCGGTGCGGTGCGGAAGAAAAGCGCTGCGAAACCGAAGGGTGCGGCGAAAAAGAAGGCCAAGAAGGCAGCCTGACCTGGAGATGGGCAGGGCTGATTGGCCCGGATGCGGCGAACTTTCGGACTTGGACGCGGTCTGTGGTCGCCCATTCCGAATTCACCGACCGGGTGATCGGGGATTTCCTTATCTTACCTCGAAACTGTTGCCACACGCGGAAAAGAGCGCATCGGGTTTTGTGACGACGGGCGGGTCCGGCGGATTACTTCCGTGCGACGCGCCCGGCGTGCGTAAGGGAAAAATCCATACACGTCTGTCCCCCAAAAGCATGCCGACCACGGCTCCCGTAAAACCGATCAATGTGCTGGTGGTGGAAGACCACGAGGACGATTTCCGCTATCTGTCGTTTCTCCTCGGGCGGAGCGGATCGAGCACTTACAACGTGCATTGGGCGTCGAGTTTCGCCGCGGGGCAGAAGGCGATTCGCGACTGCAACTACGACGTGGCGTTGTTCGATTATCGTCTGGGCGGCGGAACGGGCATCGACTTGTTGCGCGAGGCACAGGGGTGCCGCTGCGAGATGCCGATCATCCTGCTGACTGGACACGACAGCCAGGAAGTGGACCAGGAGGCGTCGGACGCGGGGGCGGCGGACTATCTTTGCAAGACCGGGCTGAACAGCACGGAGCTCGAGCGAACGATTCGCTACGCGATGCAGCAGGCGGCGATGACGGCGGCGTTGCGGCAGAGCCAGCAACAGCTGGAGCTGTTCATGCGCAGCGTGCCGTGCGCGGTGTGCATCCGCGACCAGGACGGGCAGCTGTTGTTTCAAAACGAGATGTTCGCGCGGTGCTTCAAGCACGACGACCTGCAGCCGCCGCAAGGGCCGTCGTCCGCGGTGGAGACCTGGCCATATTCGCGCGAGGGCCGGCACTGGATCGTGAATTCCTTCGGCATGGTGAACACGCATGGCGCGCGCCTGCAGGGCTTCGCGGCGATCGACATCACCGAGCGCATCGAAGCGGAGGCGGAGCGCAACCGGCAGGCGCAGCTGCTCACGAGCATCATGCAGACGCTGCCGGCGATCGTCGGCCGGCTCGACGCGGACGGGAGCGTGGTGGAGGCGCAGGGGGCGGGTCTGGCGCGGATCGGTTTTGCGGCGGAGAGCATGATCGGGGTGTCGTTCGCGGAGAGGTTTCCGCAGAGTGCGACAGCGGTGGCGGAGGCGCTGCGGGGCGGTTCGGCCAATTTCACATTGATTGGAAAGTCGGGCCAGCAGGAGTGGCAGGTCGAATTCGTCGTGATGGCGGATCCGGATCGGAAGGCCGGGGCAACGTTCTTCGGTCGCGATGTGACGGAGCGGCGCTGGCTGGAGCAGCGGTTGCTCACGATCAGCGACGCGGAGCAGCAGCGGATCGGCGCGGATTTGCACGACGGGCTTGGGCAGCAGCTCACGGGCATGGCCTGCCTGACGGCGGCATTGAGGGACCGGTTGAAGAAACTGGCGCCGGGCGAGGTGGAAAACGCGGATCTGATCGCGCGGCTCGCGAGCGAATCGGTGTCGCAGACGCGGGCACTCGCGCGCGGGTTGTGTCCGGTCCAGCTGGAGAAGAACGGGCTGGTGTCGGCGCTGCAGGACCTGGCGTATCAGGCGCAGCTGTTGCACGGGATCGAGTGCCGGTTCCGGATCGAAGGAGCGCCGCCCCAGTGCGAGCACCTGGCGGCCATGCACCTTTACAGGATCACGCAGGAAGCGATTCACAATGCGACGCGCCACGGCGGCGCGCGGCAGATTCTCGTGGTCCTCACCACCCGCGGCCGCGAGCACCGCCTGACCATCAAGGACGATGGCCGGGGGTTTGCCACGGATGGGGTGGGAACAGGCTCCGGCGCAGGGTTACGATTAATGAGCTATCGGGCGAACATGATTGGTGGGACATTTTCCATCGAATCTGCCCCCGATCGCGGAACTCAGGTCAGTGTTCTGTTTACGACTGTCACTTCGAAATGAAAACGATTTCCGACCCCGATACCTCGGCGCCGAGCGCGACGGCGACCCCGACGAAGAGTCGCATTTTCCTGGTGGATGATCATCCGATCACGCGGCAAGGCGTCGCGGTGCTGATCAATCAGGAGCGCGATCTCACGGTTTGCGGCGAGGCCGACAGCGCGCCTGTAGCCATCGACATGATACAAAAGTTGAATCCGGACGTCGCGCTGGTGGACATCACGCTGAAAACGACGAGCGGAATCGAGCTGATGAAGCATTTGAAGGCGCTGCGGCCGGAGATGCCGGTCCTCATCATGTCGATGCACGACGAGAGCCTTTTTGCCGAGCGTGCGCTGCGCGCGGGAGCGAAGGGCTATATCATGAAGCACGAGGCGAGCGCGAAGATCCTGACCGCGATCCGGCGCGTGCTTTCCGGCGAGCTCTATCTCAGCGACAAGATGAAGGAGAAGATGCTGCACCGTCTGGTGAACAACCGGAAGGAAGAGGTCGTTTTCTCGATCGACACGCTGAGCGATCGCGAAATGGAAGTGTTTCAGCTGATCGGCAACGGTTATGGGACGCGCCAGATCGCCTCGAAGCTGAACCTGAGCGTCAAGACCATCGATTCGTATCGCGAGCATTTGAAGCTGAAGCTGCGGCTCGAAAGCGGCACCGAGCTGGTGCGGCATGCGATTCAGTGGGTGAAGAGCGAGGGCATCGTCTAACTTTGGGACGGGCGTCGGAGAAGCTCCGGTGCCGGCGTGGAGCCGCAGCCTGATTCGCAGAGTGAACGGCGGCTGATATTCTTTTCCTGCCATTCGGATGGCCGGGCTGCGATGCACACCCCAGGCGCTTACCCGCCAGCATTGCAGCCCGGCCGCTTTGTTTTAGGCGAAGGCCGCAGGCGATGCGGAACTTAGCGCGCGGCTGACGTCGCCTCCGGCTCGGAAATCGCCCGGCGCACGCTTCCGTTGGGGGCCCTATTCAGGGATTGCGGTTCCGGGGCGATGTTGTGGCCGACTGCCACATGAAAAAATCAGCCCCGAAGGAGAAACAGCGTCCGCCGCAATCCCAGTCGCATCAGCCCGGCCTGGAATCGGAGATGACGCCGCGGCCGGTCAGTGAGAACCACGCGGTGCGAGGCAGCGGACGGCTGGCTGGGAAGACGGCGCTGATCACCGGTGGCGACAGCGGTATTGGCCGGGCGGTGGCGCTCGCCTTCGCCAAGGAAGGGGCGAATGTCGCGGTCGGTTACCTGGAGGAGCGGACTGACGCGGTCGACACCCGCAAGCGCGTCGAAAGCCTGGGGCGCGCGTGTCTGCTGCTGCCGGGTGACGTGGGGAATTCGCAGGAGTGCGAGCGGATGGTGACGGCGACGCTCGCGAAGTTTGGCGGGATCGACATCCTCGTGAACAACGCGGCCGAGCAGCATGTGCAGGAGTCGCTGGAGAAGATTTCGGACGCGCAGCTCGAGCAGACGTTTCGAACGAACATCTTCGCGTATTTCTACCTGACGCGGGCGGTCCTGCCGTATCTGCCGAAGGGAGGTTCGGTGATCAACACGACCTCGGTGACGGCGTATCGCGGCAGCCCGCATCTGCTCGATTACAGTGCGACGAAGGGCGCGATCGTGGCGTTCACGCGCTCGCTGGCACTGAATGTCGCCGAAAAAGGGATACGGGTAAACGCCGTCGCGCCCGGACCGATCTGGACGCCGCTGATCCCGGCGACCTTTCCGAAGGAGCACGTGGCGACGTTTGGGTCGGACGTGCCGCTGAAGCGGGCCGGCGAGCCGGAGGAAGTGGCGCCGTGCTATGTGTTTCTCGCCTCGGAGGACTCGTCCTACATGACGGGGCAGGTGCTGCACCCGAATGGCGGTGAGATCATCAACGGCTAAGTGACGGAATCTGTCGATTGAGGAGACGAGCGGCTTATGACGACTGCCGCTGGCGGAGGAGCTCTTCCGTGCGGCGGAGATGTTCCTGGGCGAACGGGAGCTGCTCGCGGGCGAAACGCGCGATGTCAGGATCGTGCGGCTCGTCGATGCGATCCTGCAGGAGCTCCCGGGTGTCGTGA
Source organism: Verrucomicrobiota bacterium (assembly GCA_023430565.1). Lineage (GTDB taxonomy): Bacteria > Verrucomicrobiota > Verrucomicrobiia > Opitutales > Opitutaceae > Opitutus. The sequence goes on along the minus strand of JAEZAD010000020.1, from coordinate 6,349 downwards.
AGGGCGTCGTTCATTTCGTCGAGATAGTCGTGGTCGAACTCGGCTCCCTGCTTTTCGAGCCAGCGGGTGAGGTTCGGATCGTCGTCGAGGGGGAGGACGACCTCCTTGCTCGCGGCGAGACGGAGAAGGGAGGAGCTGGAGGCTTCGCGAGTGTCGGCGATCGTGCGGGCCAGCGCGCGGATCCCGGGGTCTGTGGCGCGGGCGGCGGCGAGGCGCGAGAGACGAATCGCTTCCATCGCGAGTCGGGTCGAGCGGGTGATGAAACGCCGGTCGGCGGGCGCGAGGTCCGACGCGGTTTCGCCGGCGCGGCTGTTTTCCTTGGTGTCCGAACGGGTTTGCGCGGTCAGCGAGGGAGCGAGCAGCGGGGCGAAGAGTGCGAGGAGCAGGGTCGGAGAAAGCGGAAGGCGCATGCGGCATTGTGCCGAAAGCGGAGGCGCGGCGCCATCGGAGGAAAGGCGGCAATTTCGGCGCGGTGGATTTTCCCAGGCGCGGTCAGCGGTCGGCGGTCGGCAGCGGGATGGGCGCGGGCTCGTTGTGGAGGAGCCAGTAGTTTCGAAATGCGGTGGCGAGCTCGATCAGGCCGCCGAGAGATGAAGGTTTGACGAGATAGGAGTTGGCGCCGGCGGCGTAGGCGCGGGCAACGTCGGTGCGTTCCTTGGACGAGGTGAAGACGATGACGGGCAGGCTGCGCAGGTGAGGTTGGGCGCGAATCCATTCGAGCACTTCGTGACCCGAGCAGCGCGGGAGTTTGAGATCGAGCAGAACGAAGCGGGGCAGCGGGAAGGCGGTGCGGTCGGCGTAGCGGCCCTGGCTCGAGAGGTAGGCGATGGCTTCGTCGCCGGAGTGGACGGTCTGGACCGGGTTGAGGATCCCGCTCTTGGCGAAGGCGTGACGGAGGAGTGTGATCGCGTCGGGTTCGTCTTCGACGACCAGGATCGGATCAAGCGGTGGCATGCGCGGCAGGAAGAAGCGCGGAGGCCCGCGGGAATTCAACCCAGAAACGGCTGCCTTCGTCCGGCGTGGACTCGACGCCGCAGCGACCGCCCATGCGGGTGATCGCCTTGCGGACGAGCGAGAGGCCGATGCCGGTGCCGGGGTAATCGGCCGGGCTGTGGAGGCGCTCGAACAACTGGAAAATGCGTTCGTGATGGCGGCGGTCGATGCCGATGCCGTTGTCCTCGATCCACAGCCGGGCGCCTTCGCCGACGAACTCGGCGCGAATGCGGACGAGGGGCGGCTGGCCGGCGCGGGTGAACTTGAGGGCGTTGGAGACGAGGTTGGAGAGGGCTTGGAAAAGGCCGGTTTTATCGGCGAAAACGGACGGCAGCGGACGATCGATTTCGATGCGTGCGCCGGCCTGGCGGATGGCGGCGTGGTGGTGCATGAGGACGTCGGCGACGACGTCGTCCAGGGGGAGTTCGACGAGCTGCATTTCGGAGCGGGACAGGCGGCTGTAGGCGAGCAGGTCCTGGATGATGGAATCCATCCGGCTGGCGGCGCGAATGATGCGGTGCAGATAATCGCGATGCTCGGGGGCGAGGGCGGTGGATTCGTCCCGGATGGCCTCGGCGAAGCCGCGGACGAACTGCAGCGGGGTGCGCAGGTCGTGGGAAACCGAATACGTGAAGGCCTCGAGTTCCGCGTTGGCTTCGCGCAGGGTGGCGGTGCGGGCGCGGACGCGGACCTCGAGTTGATCGGCGTAGTCCTTGAGGCGGGTGCGGGCGTCGGCGAGCTCGGCGAAGGCGCGACGCTGTTCGTCGATGTCGGTGGCGCTGCCGACCCATTGGACGAGGTTGCCATGGTCGTCGCGGCGGGGGAGCGCGCGGACGAGGTGCCAGCGCCATTCCCCGGGCGCGCAGCGCAGGCGGCATTCGTGCTGGAAGGGCGTGCAATCGGCGACGGCCTGGCGCCATTGTTCGCGCGTGGTGTCGCGATCATCCGGATACACGGCGTCGAGCCAGCCCTGTGAACCGAGGGAGGCGACCTCGGTCATGCCGGTGGTCTCGAGCCAGCGGCGGTTGACGTAGTCGAGCTGGCCGTCGGGCAAGGCGGTCCAGACCATCTGGGGCATGGCGTTCGCGAGGAAACGGTAGCGGGTGAGGGCGTCGGCCAGTGCCTGCTCGGTCTCCTTGCGCTCGGTGATGTCGTAGGCGTGGATGACGAGGCCGCACACTTGGCCCTCGGTGTCGCGGTCGGGGCGATACGTGGCGATGAGGTGGCGTTCGCGGTCGGCGGTGCGAAGGGTGATTTCGTGGCGCATGTTGCGCCCGCGCAGGGCGGCCCGGAGATACGGGGCCATGCGTTCGTAGGCGACGTCGCCGACCAGCTCGCGCATGGTGCGGCCGTCGATGGCGTCGGGGGCGACGCCGAGCCATTTGCGGTATTTTTCGTTGTGGAGCCAGAAGCGTTCGTCGGGCCCGATGTAGCCGACCATCGCGGGCATCGCGTCGATGATGGTGTGAAGCAGCATGCGCTGGCGATCGAGGGCGCGTTCGGCGTGTTTGCGCGCGGTGAGGTCGAGGACGAAGGCCATGCACTCCTCGCTGTCGGGGAGGAGGCTGCCGCAGACGAGCACCTGCGCGACGGAGCCGTCGGGGCGGAGGTATTCCTTCTCGTAGGGCGTGCAGCGGCCGGTGAGCTGGAGCTCGAGGTTGGCGCGATCGTCGGCAGCGCGCCAGGAGGCGGCGGTGCGGTCGTTGAGGCTGGCGCGGCCGGAGGCGATTTCCTCGGGGGTGTAGCCGAGCAGATCGGTGAGGGCCTGGTTGGCGCTGACAATCTGGCCGGACTTGGAGACCGTGCACATGCCGAACAGGTTGGCTTCCCAGGCGAAGCGGAAGCGGCGTTCGCTGCGCTGCATTTCGCGCAGGGCGTGCTCCTCGGCGGCGAGCGCGTCGCGGGTGCTGCGGTAAAGGCGGGCGTTGTCGAGGGCGAAGCCGGCGAGGCTGGCGATCTTGTGGATCAGGCGGTGTTCGGCCTCGTCGAACGCGCGGCCGGATTCGGCGGTGGCGAGGGCGAGCACGCCGACGATGCGGCCGCGCGCGCGCAGCGGAACGCCGAGATAGCTGAGGGCGCCGATCGAGCGGAGGCGCTGGTAGTGCAGCTCGTCGTAGGCGATGGTGCGGAGGACGGATTCGTCGGGATTGCGGACGAGCTGGGTCTCGCCGGTGGCAAGGACGCGGGCGGCGCAGGTGTCGGGCTGCCGCGGCCGGAAGCGGCCGGACGCCGCCGCCGCGGGCGGGGAGCTGCTGGAGCGATCCATATGATGGATACGCACGCGTTCGAGTTCGCCGCCGTCGTTGACGAGGTCGATGCAGCACCAGTCGGCGACGCGGGGCACGAGGGATTGCACGAGGACCTCGGCGCAGCGGTCGAGATCGAGCGACTCGGCGAGGGCGGTGTGAATGCGGCCGAGGAGAGCGAGTTCCTCGCGCTCGTTGCGCGAGTCGGTGATGTCGCTGCAGGAGCCGATGTAGCCTTCGTAGTTTCCTTCGCTGTCGTGGCGCGGCACGGCGTTTTCGAGCAGCCAGCGATAGGAGCCGTCGGCGCGCCGGAGGCGATATTCGACGGTGAAAGGTTTGCGGGCGGCGATGGCTTCGGAGGAGACGCTCGAGTAGCGGCCGGCGTCGGCGGGGTGGATCTGGCCGGGGCGCGGAGCTTCGGCGTCGGTCTCAAGAGGCTGGCCGGTGAAGGCGAGCCAGTTGCGGTTCACGAAACTGCAGCGGCCGGTGGCGTCGGTGGACCAGATGAGAACGGGCGCGTTGTTCGCCATGATGGCGAAGTGACGCGCGGCGTCGTCGGCGCGGGCGCGGGCGCCGTGGGCGGCGCGATGAAGGGCGGCGCAGAGCAGGGCGATAAGGATGCCGTTGACGAGGAAGAGGCCGAGTTGAAGCGCTTCGCGCGCGGACGAGATCGCAAAGGGCTGGTGGAACTCGAGCAGACCGAGGACGGCGCCGACGAGGACGACGACGAAGCCGGGGATCGCGCCCCCGAACCACGCGGCGAAAAAAACGGCGGGAAGGAGAAACGCGAAAGGCGTCGGGGCGTTGGACCAAATCGACGAGGCGTCGCGAAGATAAATCGCGAGCACGAGGCTGAGCGCGGGCACGCCGTAGCGTGTCGTTGCGTTTCGCTCAGCGGGCGGAACGAGAAAGCGAGGCTGGAACCACACGCCGCCAGAGTAGGTTAGGATGGGGATTTGTCACCGATGTGACTTATAGGGAAATCCCCTATCAATACATCGGGGTCGGCTGGAGGCGGCGAAGCTCGTTTTGAGCGGGCTTCGCGCGCGGGCGGCGTGGTTCGGACGCGTGCGGGCGCTCAGGCGCGCTTGCGCGAACCCGGCATGCGCGGGGTGGCCGTGGCACCGCCGGCGGACGGGCGCGAGGCGGCGGCGCGAGGCGGCGCCGGCGTGATGTCCTTGGTGGGCTCGGCGGCGGGGTTGCTCGCGGGGCTCTGGAGGGCACGTTCGGCCTCGAGCCAGATCTCCTCGTCGCGGCCGGCGGGGCGGCCGTAGGTTTCCCAGAGCTCTTTGGCTTTGCGGGAGATTTCGTCCTGCGTGGGCTGGCGGTTGGCGGTGAAGGTGGAAGTCGTTTCGTTCATGGTTGGATCGGAAATATTAGACACGTTTCTGAACGTGCGAAATAGGGGAAAGGGTGCGGCTCCGCCACGGGAGAGGCCCGGGCACGGAGCCGCGAGAAAAGCTGAGGCAGAGGGACACGTTTACTTCGTCTCAGGCTCGTCTTCCATTTCGTCGTCGGCGGCGTCATCGCCCTCGGTCTCGGCCTTGAGATTGAGCGAGGAGGCGAGTTGGGTCAGTTTGCGATCGGTCTCGGCTTCTTCGTCGAGGGTTTCCTGGAGAAGCGAGACGACCTCGTCTTCGCCCAGCAGCTCGGCGTAGGTGCGAACGGTGCCGTAGCCGGCGATTTCGTAGTGCTCGACCTTTTGGGCGGCGCCGATGAGGGCGGCGTCCTTCACGGCGGAGGAGGCGTCCTCTTTGATCTTTTCCTCTCCTTCGGCGATGAGGCCTTTCATGGCTTTGCAGGTCTTGCCCTTGGTCGGGGCCTCGAGGAGCTCCATCGCGCGTTCGAGGCGGGCGATGTGTTCGTGAGTTTGGTCGAGGTGCTCTTCGAAGCCGGCTTTGAGTGATTCGTCGGTGGCGGCCTTGGCCATTTTGGGCAGGGCCTTGGTGAGCTGGGTCTCGGCGTTATAGAGATCCTGAAGCTCGTCGATCAGAAGTTCGTGCAGACTGGTGGTCTTGGACATGGGAATTCGGGTTGAGGGTTTTTGCGTTGTAGAGCTGACGGGGAGCGACTCGCGAGCGGGAGCGCGGCGCGAAACGGTCAGCCGTTGGGATGGTGCCGCAAAGGCGGCGGGGGGTTCCACCGAGGGGACCCGAACGTCATCCGGGAATCCTCTGAAGCGGTGCGCGGGAAAGCGGGCGCGGAGAAAACGCCGGGGCGTATTAAGGCCCGAGCGGCCAAACGCTCGCGGCATCCACGACGCCGCAGCGTGCGACGTCAGGGGAGGGGGACGGCCTCGGTGGTCGCGGAGGACGGATCGTTCCAGAGCGCCCACACCACGACGATGGCGAGGGCGAAGAAGACGAGGATCGAGACCGCCATCCAGATGTTTACCTTGGTGGTGCGGCGGTTCACGTCCACGACCGGGCGCGTGTCGTCTTTATCGAATCCCATGGCGTTTTGAAGTTGAGGGTTGCGAAGCATGGCGAGGGACAGGCGAAACGCGCGAGCGTTCGCCATGACGGTTCGGGCGGGCGGCCGAGGGGGCGAAGGAATCGGGAGTGTTCGGATGGGCGGGCCCAAGATTTTGCCCATGGCAGGTGGTCCGGGGGCGGGTAAGGTGACGGATGGCGGACATTCGCATCGGCATCTCCGGTTGGACGTATGCGCCGTGGCGCGGGAGTTTTTTTCCGAAAGGCCTGACGCAGAAAAACGAGCTGGCGTATGCGTCGCGCCGGGTGCGGACGATCGAGATCAACGGGACGTTCTACTCGATGCAGCGGCCGGCGTGTTTTCGGACGTGGTATGAGGAGACGCCGGACGATTTCGTGTTCGCGCTGAAAGGCCCGCGCTTCATCACGCATCTGAAGCGGTTGAAGGAGGTGGTGGCGCCGACGGCGAATTTCTTCGCGTCGGGCGTGCTGCGGTTGAACGAAAAACTCGGCCCGATCTTGTGGCAGCTGCCGCCGATGACGCGGTTCGATCCGGTGCGGCTGCGGGAGTTTTTCAATCTGCTGCCGCGATCGACGAAGGAAGCGGCGGTTTTCGCGCGGCATCACGATCGCCGGTTGAAGGCGCGGGCGTGGTTGCGGATCGACGAGGACCGGCCG